>NZ_CP012700.1:3819303-4132161 GCF_001307295.1 Sphingopyxis macrogoltabida
CGATGGACGACGCTCGGCAGGGGCGTCGAGCGGGACGATCCTGTTCGATGCCGACGTCGATACTGATACCGGTACGCGGGTCCGCAGACTCGTGTTTCGCTATGATCTGGGCGGCGCCTTCTTCAGCCAATATGCGCTGCCGCCGCAATTCGACATCATGCAGGCGCTGTACGCGCGCGGCCTCCCGGTCCCCAGGCCGCTCTGGCTCGATGCCGGCGGCGAGGTAAACGGCAAGCCCGGTCTGTTCATGGAACGGATCGAGGGCATCGCCCCCAGCACGATGCCCTTCAACGAAGGTCCCTATATGGCGGTTGGCGCGGCAGACCGGCACAGGATGTTGCTCGAAGCCGCGCGAACGCTTGCGGCGGTGCACGCGACGTCATCGGCAGGTCTCGCCGACGATCATTTTGCCCGGCGCGGCGGCGATGGCCACTATCTCGATCGCGAGATCGGCTGGACCCTCGTCGAACTGCGGCGGACGATCCCGCCTGCCGCACCCGGCGCGAAGGCCAATTTATACCGCGATATCCGCGACACGCTGGAGAAGGTCGCCGACTGGCTGACCGCGCATGCGCCGCGTCACCGCACCCCCGAACTCGCACACGGCGACGCGAATATCTCGAACTTCATGTACGACGACGCCGGCCAGGTCGTCGCCTTGCTCGACTGGGAGCTGGCGCATCACGGCGTCGGCGAAGCCGATCTGGCGTATCAGATCGCCGGGATCGCGCATTTCGCGCTGCTCGCGCCGCCGATCGACGGCATTCCGGCCCCCGACGAGATGATGGCCGCCTACGCGCAGGCGCGCGGCAAGCTCGAAGACTGGGACTTTGCGCAGGTACTCGGCGAATGGCGCCTCGCGGTCTTTGCCTCGATGGGGATGAGCCGGTTGCCGCCCGAGCTCGAGGATGTCGAGCGGACCTATTGGGCTGCTTCGCGCAAGCGCCTCGCGGCACTGGTGCCGGGGATCGGCGCATGATTGCGGCCGAGGATATCGTCATCCTGCCGGTCGAGGACGAGTGGCCGCACACCCCCGAACCCGACGCGCATTGGCAGGAAAGCGTCGTGCTCTGCTTTCAGGATATCGAACAGGGCCTCGGCGGCTTCATCCGCATCGGCCATCACCCGAACCTCGGGACCGGCAATTGCACCTTCGGCGTCGTGGCGCCGGGGGTCGGCTACAACCGCTCGCGGATCGACGTGCCGATGCGCGAGGATGATCGCTTCGCGACCGGCTTCGCGATCGACGGCTTCCTGACCGCAACGTTCGACAGCGCGACCAACCGCTGGGTCGCCGAAGATGCCGATTGCGCTCTCGACCTCCATGTCGAAAATCTCCACCCGCATTACGACGCCTGGGCGCTCTCGGGCCTGACCGGCGGCTTCCGCGAGAAATTTGCCGCGATGCATACCGAGGTCGCCGGGCGCGTGCGCGGAACGGTGCGGATCGGCGAGCGGACCTGGACCGTCGACGGCTTCGGCCATCGCGACCATAGCTGGGGGGTGCGTAAACACGACGATCCCGAAGCGGCGCTCGCGACCTTCTTCTGGCTCGTCGGTTCGTTCGGCCCCGACCTCATCTTCAGCATGAGCGAATCGATCACCTTTTCAGGCAAACGCAACCGCACCGGCTTCGTGATCCAGGGCGGAGAAATCGCTCGGCCGCTGACGCAGGATGCCCGCTTCGGCGTGACGCTCGACGGCATGACGATGCGCGACGCGCGCGTGACCTTCGACGCCGGCGCGCTGGGCACACACACGGTCGAACTCGAAGGGCTAGGCAATGTCCTGCTCGGGATGGGCGGACGCTATCTCGAGGTCGGTATGCCGGCGCGCGGGCGCTGGAACGGCCGTACCGGCGGGGTGCATCTCAGCACGTTGTTCAATGCGCGCGGAGGAACCGGCCAGCCGCCGATGCTGTTCGGCACCTCACCCGCGAACGGACTTTATCGCGCGCAGGCCTTTCAGGACGTGCGAAAACCCTAGTCGCCGACGATCGTGTGCGAGCGGGCGAAGAAGATTGGCGAACAGGCAAGGTCGATGAAACGCTGCTCGTCCTCGAACAGTGCGCGATTGGCGGCGCGCCGCGCCGGATCGCTGCCGCCGCCGAGCAGATCGGCTTCGCTGTTCCAGCCGAGTTCGGCAACGCCGTCGAAGGCTCCGTCGGTCCGGCGCCCCTTGAGCAACGCCCCGAGGACCGGATCGTCCAGCCGGTGGTGCTGGCGATAGAGCGCGAGCCCGATCGCCGGCGCATGGCGGGCGACGAGCGGCGCGTGCGTTTCGAGCCAATAGGTCTGGAATTCGGCAAGACTGAGCGAGGGCAGCCGGTGCAGGCAAAAGAGCATCCGGATCATCGGAGCCCCTTATCGCGCCCTGTATGCGATCGGCAGACGCTTGAGCCCGCTGACGAAATTCGAGGCAACCCACGCCGGGTCGCCCGCAAGTTCGATCGCATCGACACGCGCCAGCAGTTCTTCGAAGAAGATGCGGATTTCCATCTTGGCGAGATGCTGGCCGAGGCAGAGATGCGGCCCATAGCCGAAACCGAGGTGCCGGTTCGGCGGCCGCGACAGATCGAAGCGGAACGGATCGGGAAAGGCGTCGGCGTCGCGATTGGCCGAGGGGTAGCACATCATCAGATGGTCGCCCGCCCGGATCGTCTTCCCGCGCAACGCGTAATCTTCCACGGCGGTGCGGAAGAAATGCTTCACCGGGGTGACCCAGCGCACCATTTCGTCGACGCCGCCCGCCGCAAGGATCGCCGGATCGGCCCGCAGCCGTGCCATTTCGGCCGGATTCTGGAGCAGCGCGAGGAGCCCGCCGGCGATCGTCGAACTGGTCGTGTCGTGCCCCGCGGTCGCGATGATGATGTAATAGGACATTAGTTCGAGCGTGCCGATCGGCTGTCCGTCGACTTCGGCGGTCGACAGCAGCGTCGCGATATCGTCCGACGGATCGCGGCGGCGCGCTTCGGTCAGTTCGGCGAAATAGTCGGTAAAGCCCTTGATCGTCGTCGCGAGGTCGGGCTTTGGCCCCTTGCGGATATCGGGATCGTCGGGGCCGAAGATGTCGCGCGTCAGCACGAGCATCCGCGCCTCGTCCTCGGCGGGCACCCCCAGGATGCGCATGATCACCCGCAGCGGATACCAGACCGCAACATCGTCGACGAATTCGCAGCTCCCGCCGCGCTCGATCATCTGGCCGACAAAATGCCGTGCCAGCGCGCGCAAATCCTCTTCGAGCGCCTTCAGCCGCCCCGGCATGAACCACGCCTGCGTCAGCTTGCGGTGCACCATATGGTCGCGGCCGTCCATATGGACGATGTCGCGCAGCATCAGCGCGCTGCCGCCGGTGAGCTTGCGCACCTGTTCCTCGACCGACACCGGCCGCAGCATCATCCGCGGTGCGTTGAGGAATTGCGCCGCATTACGCTCGACCTCCTGAATATCGGCGAATCTGGTGACGCTCCAGAAGGGGCGATAATCGGCGGGCTCGGTCCAGTGCACCGGGTCTTCGGCGCGCAGGCGCGCGAAGAGCCGGTGATAGGCATCCGGGTCGGCGTAGGTCGCGGGTGCGACGATCGCGTCGTCGTCGGTCGGCGGCGTCGCGATCGTGGCCATCAGAAATTGAACCCGACGCGCACGCCGTAGGTCGCCGGCGGCGCTGCGCGCGCGTTGCGCACGAGGCCGCTGATCGGCAGGCCGCTGTCGAAATATTTCTCGTCGGTGATGTTCGCCGCGAACAGCGAGACCAGCCAGCGGTCGTTCGGCGCGGTGTAGGTCAGGCTGGCATCGACCAGTTGCATGCCGCGTGCCGTCGCACCGCCGGTGCCGGTCAGATTCTCGGCATCGAAATAATAGCCGTCGTTGTGCGAGGCATCGACCGACAATTTGAGTTCGCCATCACCGATCTGATATTTGACATCGGCACCGAGCGAGATCGCGAACTTCGGCGCGCCCGCGAGCCGATTGCCCTTGATGAACAGCACCCCCGCCCCGCCCGCCGACTGGACGTCGCGGTCGTAGCTGGTGTCGAGCAGCAACCCGTTCGAGCGCAGCGTGAACATCGGCGAGACCTGCCAGAGCAGGTCATATTGCGTGCCGGTGATCTTGGCGCCGGTTCCGTTGACCAGAATATTCGATCCGCTTGCCGAGTCGGTATAGGCGATATGGATATTGCCATAGTCGTAGCGGAACGCGCCGAGATTGAGCCGTGCGTCGGGCGACAGGCGGATCTTCGCCCCGCCCTCGAACGAGGTGATCGTCTCGGGCGTGACACCCGGGCTCAGAAGATTGGTATTCGAGAGCGTCGCGCCCTTGAAACCGGTCGAAACGCCCGCATAGAGCAGTAGGTCGCCGGTGTCGTACTGGATGCGGCCGGTATAGGTGAATTTCGACCCCTTCAGCACTTGCCGCCCCTGGTTCGGCGTGCCGAAAACGTTGCGCGGGTCGGTCAGCGAGATGAAGTCGTTGCTGATATATTTCTCGTCGGTGTAGCGCCCGCCCGCCGTGATGCTGAGCCGGTCGGTGATCGGCACCGTGATCTGGCCGTAGCCGGCGATCGACTTGTTCTGCCAGCGGTTGTCGGCCGTGAGTGCCGACAAAGGCGGCAGGTCGCCGGTGAGCAGCACATCGCCCGCCGCGTCGAGATAGAGCACGCCCGCGATCCATTCGACCGGCGAGCCGACCGACGCGATCTGGAATTCCTGCTGCCAGGTCCGCGAAGGGAAATCGCCGGTGAAGCCGACCGACCCGCCCTCGAACCCGGCGGGATAGCTGTCGGGATCGGCAAAGAGCACCTCGGTCGCGGACAGCGATTTGGCGGTCTGATAAGCGGTCAGCGAGCTCAGTTCGACCGAACCGAGGTCGAGTGTCGCCTTCGCCGAATAGGTTTCCGTATTGAGCTGCACGAACGATCCGGCCGGCCCCGGACGCAGGACGCCGCGGGTCGATCCGTTCGCCTCATTGTCATAGGTCGCACCATGCTTGTTGCTGAAACGCAGGTTCGCGGCTGCGGCCATCGCGTCGGCAGGGGAGACGCCGAAGCTTTGCAACAGCCCGGCGTAATAGAGCTGCGACCCGTTGAGGCCGGTGCCGCCGACGTCGATATCGAGCCCGACCGCCTGATAGCCCTGACCCGACCGGTCGTCGGATTCGAAATGCTGCGCACGCAGGACCAGATTGAACCGTTCGGAGGGCTGGAAGACCAGAACCGCGCCGATCGACTTGGAATCGCGGTCATAGAAATCGTCGTTGGTGGCACCGGCGCCCGGCGCGTTCAAATTCCTGATATAGCCGTCGCGCTTGCGGATCGATCCGTTGACCGAGAAAGCGAACATGTCGCCGAGCCCGCCCGAGATGATCGCCGACGCCTCGCGATTGTCGTAATTTCCATATCCTGCCCGGAAGCGGCCCGAGATCGGGTCGCCCGGCCGCGGCGTCTTCGTCGTTACGACGATCGCGCCGCCGGTCGCATTACGGCCATAGAGTGCGCCCTGCGGCCCTTCGAGCACCTGCACCTGTTCGACATTGTCGAGGTCGAAGGCAGCGCTGGTGAGCGTAGAGATATAGACCCCGTCGACATAGGTCGCGACGCTCGCCGCCTGCCCCGCGCCGGTGACGGTCGATCCCACGCCGCGGATGAAGGGCGTGACGTTGCTCGCCTGATTCTGGACGGTCAGCGACGGGGTCAGCTTGGGCAGATCCTGCAACGTCGAAACATTGCGCGCTTCGAGCACTTCGGGCTCGACCGCGGTAACCACGACCGGAACCTTCTGCAGATTTTCGGACCGGCGCTGCGCGGTCACGACGATATCGACCAGCCCTCCGCTCTCCGCAGCCGTGCTGTCGTCCGCGGCGGGCGCCGGGGCCGGAGCCGCTTGGGCCCATACGGGCGAAACGCTCATGGTGGCGATGGCAACACCGGCCATCAGAACAGCCTTACGCATCTTCGTCTCCCTCCAGATCGTGGAGCTTTCCGCTCCATCTTTCTGCTTGCCAGCCCGCGCCACAGTGGCGCATATCCCCGACACGACAAAAATAGATATTCGTCGTATTTTATTCTGTCAACCGGGATTTTAAACGCTCATTTAACAAGCGATTCCGCGGATTTTCGGCGAAATGGATGGAGGGTGAATTGGCGAACGGCGCCGCGATTCGAACCGAGACGACGAGCTTCTGCCGCCTGTGCGAGGCTTTTTGCGGCACCGTGATCGCGGTCGAGGACGGCCGCCCGGTCAAGCTCTCTCCCGACCGCGACAACCCGCACACGCAGGGGCATATCTGCGTCAAGGGCGCCGCGATCGTCGACATCGCGAACGACCCCGACCGCGTGCTGCGGCCGCTGAAACGCATCGGCGGTCCCGGCGAGTTCGCCCCGGTTTCGTGGGATGAAGCGCTGGACGATATCGCCGCGCGGCTGAAAGCGATCATCGACAGTGACGGCCCCGAAGCGGTCGCGACCTATTTCGGCAACCCCGGCGCCTTTTCGACCGACACTTTCATGTCGAGCCAATGGTTCCTGCAGCGGATCGGCAGCACCAAATTCTATGCCGCGGGGTCGCAGGACAGCACGTCGCGCCATCTGGCGAGCTGGATTCTCTATGGCGTCGCCTTCCGCAACGCGATCCCCGATCTGCCCAATTGCGACTTCCTCATCATCACCGGTGCCAATCCGCTGGTTTCGCACGGCGGCCTGCTGACCGCACCGCGGATGCGCCACGATCTCGACGCCATTGCCGAACGCGGCCGGGTGATCGTGATCGACCCGCGCCGGACCGAAACCGCCAAACGATATGAGCATGTCGCGATTCAGCCCGACGCCGACGCCTGGCTGCATGCCGCGATGCTCAAGGTGATGATCGACACGGACGTCGTCGACGAAAGCTTCCTCGCCGCCCACTGTTCGGGCTGGCCCGAATTGCGCGCAGCGGTCGGCGGCATCGACCTCGACGAGGCCGCGATGGCGACGGGCATCGCGCGCGACGACATCGAACAACTGGCGCGCGATTTCGCCGCTGCCCCGCGCGCCGCGATGTACGGCCGCGTCGGCCTGTGCCGCGGCCGTTTTTCGACGATCGCCAATCTGCTGCTCGACGCGATCAACATCGCCGGCGGCAAGTTCGGCAAGGTCGGCGGATCGACCTTCGGCGCCTTTCCGCTCGCCGAAGGGGCCGAACCGCTGTCGGGTTATGGCGAACATCGCACCCGTGTCGGCGACCTCCCGGTGGTCGCGGGTTTGATGCCGGCCGCCGCGCTTCCCGACGACATATTGGAACCCGGCAAGGGCCGGGTCCGCGCCATGATGGTCATCGCCGGCAATCCCGTCCTGTCGGCGCCGGGGGGCGAGCGGCTCGAAAGGGCACTCGAGTCGCTCGCCCTCCTTTTTTCGGTCGATCTGTACGTGACCGAAACCAACCGCTTTGCACACTATATCCTTCCCGCGGCCACCTTCCTCGAAAAGGACGATATTCCGTTGATCGGGCTGTCGCACATGGTGCGCCCCTATATCCAGTATGCCCGCGCCGCAGTGCCGCCGATGGGCGAAGCACGGGAGGAAAAGGCGATTTTCGACAACCTCGTCGCGCGCATGGGGCTCGGCTCGATCGCGCCGACGCCGGGCCTGCGCTGGCTCGAACGCCAGGGCATGTCGATCACCCCGCTCACCCTCGTCGAACTCGCGCTGCGCCATGGCCCGCTCGGCAAACGCCGCGGCGAGGCGGCGCTGAGTTTCGCCAAGCTCGCCGGGATGCCGCACGGGACGATGCTCGACCTCCCGCTCACCTACGACGGCTGGGCCGACCATATCGCCACCGACGACCGGAGGATCCGTCTATGGCATCCGATCATCGCCGACGAGTTCGCCCGCTTCGCCACCGAGCATTCGTCGCCCGCCGGCGACGGGACGCTGAAGCTGTTCAGCCAGCGCAAGCTCAAGTCGATGAACAGCTGGATGCACAACCCCGAAAAACTGGCCCGTTCGCAGGGCCCGACCCTGCTCGTCCATCCCGCGGATGCGGCCCGGCACGGCCTCAGCGACGGGGGCGAGGCGCGGGTGGCGAACGAACATGGTTCGGTCGAGGTCGCGGTCGAGATCAGCGAAGATGTCGTCGAAGGCGCGGTCTGCTATCCGCACGGGTGGGGCCATAACGGCGGCTGGCGTCACGCGAACACCTTGCCCGGCGCGAACATCAACCTGCTGCTCGGGCTGGGCCCGGCGGCGGTCGAGCTCGTTTCGGGCACGACCTTTATCGACGGCCTTCCGGTGACGGTCACCCCGGTCGCGGCCTGATCAGCGCGACATCACCGCCGGCGCCAGAAAGTTGCGAACCAGCGCGTCCATGCCGGCGCGGTCGTCGAGATCCTCGGCCGGGCGCTGAAGCAGCGCGCGATAGACGAAGCTCAGCCACCATTCGATCCGCTCGGCGGCAATATCGGTGCGAACGCGTCCCGCTGCCGCGATCCGCCCGATCACCGGCGCCCAATAATCGTGCATCATCCGTTCGATGACCTGCGAATGCTCGGCGAGTTCGTTGACATAGCCCATCGACCCTTCCTCGAAGAGTCCCTCGAAGATCGGCATCGCGCGCGCCGCATCGACCAGCGCCAGCACCGCCGCCGACAGCAGCGCCTCGCCTTCCAGATCGTCCGGAATATTCTGCTTCGCGCGCTCGTTGACCAGCGCCCCTTCGCGCAGCAGCACCGCGGTCGCGAGTTGCTGCTTGTTCGGGAAATAATTGTAGATCGTCTGGCGCGTGATCCCCGAGCCCTTCGCCACCGCCTCCATCCGCAGCCGCTTGTAACCGACCTTCGCGATCACCTGATTCGCGGCGTCCAATATGCGGGCCTGTGTCCGGCGCGCGACCTCGGTTTCGAGTTCCGTATCGATCATAATCCGCAGAAAATCCCAAAATTTGACGAAAATGAATTTTTGTCGCATTATTCCCGGATAACGACATACCGGGAGATTTGTCATGTACGGATTCGACCTCGTCATCAAGAACGGGACGATCATCGACGGCACGCGCTTTCCGCGCTTCAGGTCCGACATCGGGGTCAAGGACGGCAAGATCGCGCGGATCGGACATATCGCCGATCCCGGCGCGGCGCGCGTCGTCGATGCCGAAGGGCTGATCGTCGCGCCCGGCCATATCGACACCCACACCCATTATGACGCGCAGATCTTCTGGGATCCGACCTGCTCGAATGCGGGCGAGAACGGCATCACCACCGTCGTCACGGGCAATTGCGGTTTCGGCTTCGCGCCCGTCCATGTGCACGACCGCGAGCGCGCGATGTTGATGATGGAAACGACCGAGCAGGTTCCGGCGATCCAGATGCAGACCGCCCTCCCCTGGTCGTGGGAGACTTTCCCCGAACTGGTCGAGGCGATGCGGCGGACGCCCAAGGCAGTGAACCTGACCATGTTCCTGCCGCTCAACGCCGTGATGTTCTATGTGATGGGCGAGGAGGCGAAGCACCGCCGCCCGACCGCGGCCGAGATCGACCGGATCAAGGACCTGATCCACGAGGCGATGGATGCCGGCGCCTGCGGCCTGTCGCTGAGCTTCATGGGGCATGAGAACAACCATGTCGACGTCGATGGATCGCCGATGCCGACCGATATCATGCACCCTGACGATGCCGCCGCGATGGCGGCCGCACTCAAGGAGCGGCAGGAGGGGATCATTCAGGTAATCTCGCAGATCGGCCCGGTCGGCGACCGTTCGATCAGCGAGAAACTGGCGCGCGAGACCGGCCGCCCGATCCTCCACAACGTCTTCTCGGTCAGCGAATATACGCCCGACCTCCACCGGCAGAGCATGGCATGGCTCGACGCGATGAACGAAGAGGACGGGGTCGAGATGTACGCCGCGACGGTCATCTGCCGCGCGTGGAACGAAACCGAGTTGTTCAACTCGCCGGGCTGTTCGCTCGACGCGCTCGACGTCTATCGCGAACTGACCTTCTGCAAGGACCCCGCCGACAAGCGCGCGAAACTGCTCGATCCCGAATTCCGCCGCCGTTTCAACGAAAGCTATGACCCCGTGATGTTCGAGGCGACCGCGGGCGGCCTCGCCGATTACACCGTGATCGGCATGGGCGCCGGTTCGAACGATGCCAAAAACTATCTCGGCAAGACGCTGGGCGAGATCGCCGCGGCCGAAGGCAAAAGCGAAGTCGACGCCTTCATCGACACCGCGCTCGAAAGCGACCTCCGGATCGAACTCAAGACGCCGGGAATCGCGATCGACCCCGCGAAAGTCGCCGATCTGCTGTCGAACGGCCGCGTCCTCGCCGGTGCGTCGGACGGCGGTGCGCACACCAAGAATTTCAGCGGAGGCCAGTGGACCACCGACCTGATCCTGTGGCTCGTCCGCGACAACGACTTCCTCTCGCTCGAGGAGATGCACTACCGCCTCTCGTACCAGCCCGCGCGCGCCATGGGCATCAAGGACCGCGGCGCGCTGCTCGAGGGTATGGCGGCCGATATCCTCGTCTATGATCTTGGCGAACTTTATTTCGATCAGGACCGGTTCGACGTCGTCCACGATCAGCCCGGCGGCGACTGGCGGCGCAAGGCGCGCGCCGGGGGATATCGCCAGATCTTCGTGAACGGCGAGCAGACTTTCGAGCGCGACCGCCCGGTAGGCGCGACGCCCGGCGTCTATCTGGGCGACAGCGCGCCGCGCCCGCAGATCGCCCGCGCCGCCTGATCGCGCCCGTGCTCAAGGACAAGGTCATCCTCGTCGTCGGCGGCTCGACGGGCATCGGACGCGCGACCGCAATCGCCTGCGGACAGGCGGGCGCGACCGTTGTCGTCGGCGCCCGCGACCGCGCGAAGGCAGAAGAGGTCGCCGGCAAAGCCGCGCGCGCCGGTGCACCGCGCACGCTGGGACTCCCCGTCGACGTGCGCTCGTCCGAAGCGGTCGACGCCTTCGTCTCGGCCGCCGCGGACAGCTTCGGCCGCCTCGACGGTGCGGTGAACAACGCCGGAGTCGAGGGGCGGCTGGCCCCGATGCATCGGCTGACCGATGCCGATTATGCCGAGATCATGGACGTCAACGCACGCGGCGTCTTTTTCGCGATGCGCGCCGAGATCGCGGCGATGGGCGAGAGCGGCGGCGCCATCGTCAATGTCGGATCGGTGGGATCGTTCACCGGGCTCGTCGGCCAGTCGGTTTATGCCGCATCGAAGCACGCGGTCTGGGCGCTCACCCGCTCGGCGGCAGTGGAGAATGCCGGGCGCGGCATCCGCATCAACATGGTCGCGCCGGCCGGCACCGAAACGCCGATGCTCCACCGCGTCCTGCAGGGCGATGAGGAAGCGATGCGCGGCGCAGCGAAGATGCATCCCATCGGCCGTTTCGGCACGCCGGAGGAAAGCGCCGCCGCGATCGTCTGGCTGCTCTCCGACGCGGCCTCGTTCGTCTGCGGCCAGTCGATCGGCGTCGACGGCGGTTATTCGGCGACGCTTGGTTTCAACCCGCAGGCTGCGCTCGCCGGCTAGGGTCAGGACTCTAGCGCATTAGCAGGCCGCCGACGACCAGACCGGTGACCGTCGCGGTATAGCGTTCGACGAGATCATGTTCGAGCGATCCGTCGCCGAGGATGGTGCGCCGCGACTGCACCGAGGAGAAGAGATGAGCGCACGCGCCATCGATCGCGAAACTGACGAGATTGGCGTCGACGGGGCGGAATTCGCCGCGCGCGACGCCGTCGGCGATGATCGCGCGCCGCGCCTCGATCACCGGCTGGACGAAGGTCGCACCGACTTTCGCCGAGGCTTCGGACGACGCCTCGCGGAGCAGCTTCTGGAGCAAGCGATTGAGATAAGGCCGCTCGAAATAGGCTTCGATCAATCCCTTAACGTGGATTTCCATCTTCGCCGTCGGCGAGATATCGGCCGCGAGCAGGCGTTCGAGATGCCCCGAGGCGCGCCGCGCGTCACCCTCGATGATCGCGATCATCAGCCCTTCGCGATTGCCGAAATAATAGCTGACGAGCGCGACATTGGTCCCCGCGCGTTCCGATATGTCGGCGATCGATACCTCGAGCAATCCGCGTTCTATCATCAGGCTGCGCGCCGCCTCGACGATGCGCTGCGCGGTCGCCGGTTGGTCGGTCATATCCTCGGCCATCGTGCCCCGTCGCCCCTCCGATTGCGTCGCCGCGCCTTCCTTGACGCGATTTAAATGTTCATTTAATCGAGATTTAAATACTCATTTAATCCGAGTCAATCGGATCGCAGGAGAGGCTCCCATGAATTTCGAAACCGGCTATTCGATGCTCATCGATGGCGCGCTGGTCACCAGCGACGCGCAGATCGAAGTGATCAACCCCGCGACCGGACAGGTCTTCGCCGCCGCGCCCGATTGCTCGGCGGACCAGCTCGATATGGCGGTGAGCGCCGCACAGCGCGCGTTCAAGACATGGCGCGCGGTACCGATCGCAGAACGGCAGGCGTGCCTGCTCAAGGCGGCCGACATTCTCGCCGCCAACGCCGAGCAGCTCGCGCGCCTGTTCACGCGCGAACAGGGGCGCCCGACCGACGGCGCGCTGTCGGAAGTCGGCATCGCGGTGGCGTGGCTGCGCGCCTATGCGGCGATGACGCCGCCGACCCATGTGATCGACAAGGGCGACGGACAGCGGATCGAGACGAGCTATGTTCCGCTCGGCGTCGTCTGCGCGATTTCGCCGTGGAATTTCCCGATCAATCTCTCGGTCTGGAAGATTGCCCCCGCGCTCGCCGCGGGCAACACGATCGTCCTGAAACCATCGCCCTTCACGCCGCTCTGCATGCTCAAGATCGGCGAGCTTCTGAAAGATGTGTTTCCGGCGGGGGTGCTCAACATCGTCTCGGGCGCCGACGCGCTCGGCCCGCTGATGACCGCGCACCCCGGCTTCGCCAAAATCTCGTTCACCGGCTCGACCGCGACCGGCAAGCGCGTGATGGAAAGCGCAGCGAAGGATCTGAAGCGCCTGACGCTCGAACTCGGCGGTAACGACGCCGCGATCGTCATGCCCGACGTCGACCTCGACGATGTGGCGCAGAAGATTTTCTTCGGCGCCTTCTTCAACAGCGCGCAAATCTGCGTCGCGACCAAGCGGCTCTATGTCCACGACAGCATCTATGACGACCTGCGCGACCGGCTCGCGGCGATTGCGCAGGCGGTCAAGCTCGGCGACGGGAGCGAACAGGGCACCGTTCTCGGCCCGCTTCAGAACCGCCGCCAGTTCGACCGGGTGACCGCGCTGATCGACGATGCCCGAACCGCCGGCCTCGCGCTCGTCGAAGGGCCCGCCGGCCCCGATACCGGCGGCTATTTCATCCCCGTCACGATCATCGACAATCCGCCCGAGGATGCCGCAGTGGTGCAGGAAGAAGCCTTTGGCCCCGTCCTGCCGATGATGCGCTTTCGCGAGCTCGACGAGGTCATCGACCGGGCGAACGCCAGCGAATATGGCCTTGCCGGCGCCGTCTGGTCGAAAGACGTCGATCAGGCCGTCGCAATCGCGCGCCGGCTCGAAACCGGCACGGTGTGGATCAACCAGAATCTAATGCTCCGCCCCGACACCCCCTTCGCAGGACACAAGCAGAGCGGCTTCGGGGTCGAAAACGGCATGGAAGGAATGCTCGAATATATGGTGCCGCAAAGCATCTATATTCCGTTGCCATCGTGACCGGTCGCTAGCCAACAAGGCCACACGCGCCGATCCCTCGTCGAGAATCGAGCACGGGACAATGTGAAAGCAACGGGCTTCACGATCATGCCGCGCACCTCAATATCGTAAAGGTGATCGGACGGGAAGGGCTTCGAGACTGTAGCGAGATCTCGCGCTACTCTTGGGCATGCACTGTTCGGGATCGTCGCGAAGCACGATCCCGACAATGAATTGTCACCCTGCTGATTGTTCGAACCTCACGAAGTAGCACGCCTGGTGACAACTCCCAGGTAATGCGTATTTTCGATGCAGTCCTGAACATCAAACGGGTCCGCGATCAAAATCGGCTAGGTACTCCGACGCGGGAAGCACGCCGCTTAGGAGCAGATATTCACGCGCGCGCGTGCTCGCGACGTATAGGAGCCGACGCTCGGTTTCATAAATTTCATCAAGTTCGGCCTCGTCGGCGGCATCCGCAATCCTGTCATCAAGTGGCAGAACGCCCTGATCGCAGGCCATCACCACGACAGCGCGGAATTCAAGGCCCCTTGGCGAGATGCATCGAAGCGGTCGCAATCCGGTCACCATCGGCAATATCGCGGAGAGCAATACGCGCGCGTGGCACCAAATCGGAGGTGCGCACGAATATGCCGATCTCCTGCGCGGCGATGCCATCGGCAAGCCAGCCGGCAACTATGCCGGCAACTGCCGTAGCCTCATCGGCCGCTGTTTCACGGACCATGATCTGCGGCGCAGGTGCGTCAAAAACGGAAACGATGCCGCTGCGCTCATCCTCGATACCGTCCCCGTCGCGCAATACCGCGGGCAGCAGATGGTCTGCCGCCCGGCGGATTTGCTGCGAGGTGCGGTAGCAGACTTTCAGCGTGCAGGACCGGCCTCGCACTTCCACACCCAGGTTCGACCAAGAATAGGGATGCTGGAAGATGCGCTGGCCCATGTCGCCGGAGAGGAAAAGGCTGTCAGGACGGTCCGGCGCAAGTGCAGCGAAAAAGCGGAGCTCCGCTGGTGCCAGATCTTGTGCCTCATCAAGGATCTGGTGATCGAAAGGCTTTCGAGTCCGATCCGAAAACGCCTCGGCCAATCCGGTGGAGGCCTGCGCCCAGATTGTGTAGCGCTCAGCCGCCAAGGCGGTGCGCACGGCATCGAACACGGGCCACAGCCGCTCGCGCTGGTTCGGGCCGAGGCGGCTCTTTCGGCCCATACGCTGGACAGTCGCATAAGAGTCCATGTCGGCGATCCCCCACGCGTCGATGACATTCGTCCATTCGGAAAGGAGGAAGCGATCGGAAAAGCCCTTGAGCTCGACAGCTTTCGCGTCATCCGCGAGATTGGTAAGCTGCGCTGGATCAATCTCGGGCCTTTCTTCCGGTCCATTTCGCCAACATCCGGTCGCACCGGCATTTTTTCGCGGGATGTCACAGCGGATAGATCCCGCTCGTCATGGTGATGCCGAAATGGCTCAGGAAGAAAGGAAGATCAGATGAAGCGGTTGAATTGGTCCGAAGTCGCTCCCGCCGGAGCGAAGGCGCTGTACGGTGTGCACCATTATGTCACCAACAACACGGCCCTCCCTGAAGAACTGATTCACCTCGTCTTCCTCCGGGTCTCCCAGATCAACGGATGCGCTCACTGCATCGATCTGCATAGCCGGGACCTCCTCAAGACCATGTCGATCGACAAAGTCGCGCTGCTTCCGGTGTGGGAGGAAGTCCCGCATCTCTTCCCCGACCAGTATCGCGCGGCTCTGGCCTGGGCGGAGGAAGTCACGCGCGTCAGCGAGACGCATGCTTCCGACGAGGCCTATGCAGCAGCAGCCGAGGCATTCGAGCCGAAAGATCTTGTGGACCTGACGATCGCGATCGCGGCGGTGAACGCCTTCAACAGGCTCGGCGCACCATTCCGCCTTCCAGTTGCGGCCAAGCCCTGACGCGTGAGAGCTGCTCTTTTGGCGTCGCGGTATAATATCAAGTCGATCAGCGAGGCTAACCGCGCATGCGACCCAGGAGGGCTCTTCCTTTCAGGAAACACGGCTCTTCATCTTATGCCCGTCCGATTTCGATCGGGCGGGCGTTCTTTTTCGGCAAATCGTCCTAGTGGCCGATTGCGGCCGTTCCGCTTTTAGCGCCAGAGCATGGAAAGCGGTCATCGCTCCCGCCCCACTCAAACGTTTGAGCCACCATCCACGCCCGCCGCACGTGCGGAGACCAGCCGGTCGATGTTCCGGAGGAAAGCAGCCAAGACGGGTGACGGGTTGTCGGCGCGATAGCCGGCCGCGACTTCGATCACCGGTCCATTCCCGGTGAGAGGTCGGCTGACCAAGGAGGCAGGAAGCAAGGCTTCCACATACGCGGGCAGCAGGGTGACCCCTCTGGTCGAAGCAACGAGAGAAATCCCGGTCGCATAGCCATCGAGGAAGTGGCTAGGCGCCATAGTCAGCCCGCGATCTTCGAAATAGCGCTCGACAATCCCGCGCAGCACATGCGGGGTGTCGGAATAACCGACAAACGATAGGGGATCGATCTCGCGCGGATCGATCTCGGCTCGGGAAGCCAGCGCATGTTCGCGGGGCAAGATCACCACGATCGGTTCGTGCGCGATGACTTTGTAGGTCACATCAGGCTGCGGCTCGATACGCGAGAAGCCGAGGTCGATGTCACCGCTCTGCACCGCGGCGCCGATCGCGGGAGAGAAGTCGCTCGTGACCCGAAAATCGGTCGTCCGCAGCTCATCGCTTAGCACGCTCGTGATGTGGCGCAGCCACTCCACCTCATGTCCCGTAAGAAAACCCACGGCAAAGCTCGCCTTTGCGGGCCGGGCGGTACGCCGTGCAGCGGAAACCGCCTCGCGCGCCTGAGCAAGCGCCAGGCGGGCATGATCGAGGAATGCCTTCCCTGCAGGGGTGAGCACGACGCCGCGCGAGCCGCGGACAAAGAGCGGTGTGCCGACCTCAGCCTCCAGGTCGCGCAACTGACGGCTGAGCGACGGCTGCGATGTGTGAAGGCGCGTCTCCGCTGCCTCGGTAAGGCTACCGGTCTCCGCCACGGCGACGAAGTAGCGAAGGTGACGCAGTTCCATCTTGCCATGCTTTCTAGGCATGGAAGCCCAAGATGCAAAGTCTTTGTAGCGCCAAGCGCCAAGGCGTACTTGGTGCCTACCGAGGCGATAAGGACCTGCCTCAAAGGTCTGACCAACGGCAATCATCCAAGCAGGCATAAGCGTGCGGAGCGTGCTTCGTACGGCGAGGTCCTGCGCGCCTGCCGGTCGTTCGTCGCGGATGATGCACCTCCTCACGGCGTTCGCGGGAGCCAAGCATCTCAACGCAAACTTGTTGGAGAAAAGCGATGACCAAGATCCTGATTGTCCTGTCTGCCGCGGATACCTGGACCCGCGCAGACGGCTCGAAATATGAAAGCGGCGTCTGGGCCGAAGAATTTGTCGTCATGGACGAGAAGTTCATTGCCGAGGGCTGCACCGTCGACATTGCAACGCCCGGCGGCGTTTCACCGACGATCGATCCGCACAGCATGAACCCGGATGTGGTTGGCCAAGCGAACGTCGATCACTTCCGCAGCTATCTCGACGCGATTGCCGAAAGACTGGCGATCCCCCTCGTCCTCGCCGACGTCGACGGCCGCCGCTATGATGCCATCGTCATCCCCGGCGGGCATGGTCCCGTCGAGGACCTGTACAAGGATCCTGACATGGGCCGCGTCCTTCTCGAAGCCGATCGAGCCGGCATCCTTATCGCGCCGGTCTGCCATGGCCAAGCGGCCCTGCTTGCGACGCGAGGTGCCGATGGAAGCTGGCCGTTCGCCGGACGTGCGATGACCTCGTTCAGCGACGAGGAAGAGGTCGAGCTGGGCACTGCCGACAACGCCCCCTGGCTGCTCGCCGACACTCTGCGCAAGTCCGGCGCGCGCTATGAGAAGGGGCCGAACTGGGGCGCCTATGTCGTGCGCGACGGCAATCTCCTCACGGGCCAGAATCCGGCCTCGAGCGAACCACTCGCCGAAGCGGTGTTGGCAGCGCTGCGCTGAACGATCTTCGCAAACGGGGTCGGCTCCTGGCCGACCCCGCATTCGCTCGTGTCCGATTGGAGACTGTAAGCTTTCAATCGATAAGCCGCAAAGCAGACTTTGCCGAGTCTCTCTCTCTCTCAAAGGGAGTTGACCCAAGCCCCGATATCGCTTCAACCCATTGAAATCAGGACTATGTCTTCCTTATATCGCCGGCGCAGCCGCTCGGGCTGCAGCATCCTCAACTTGGCATGGAGAAGAAGATGTCCAGCAAGCATATCGATTATCTCCGGCGCGAGCATGAGGGCTGGCGGTATCGCTATCATGTCCTCACACGCTACGCCGCATCGATGCTGTCTCCCGCGACACCGACAATTTCACCTCAACGCGTGGGTTTCGGCTGCCGCATCTCGAGGAAGGACGTCAGCCGCCCTCGGAAATCGCCGAGACGATCAGCTCGACCTTCATGGGCAGCGATCCGCCGAAGCATGGAGTCACCCGCAAGGTGCTTCAACCGCACTTCATGCCGAGCATGCTCAGGCAGATCGACGAGGAGGTACAGGGAGCCGTTGACGGCCTGATCGAATGCCTTCGCGATCGCCAAACCATCGAGTTTGTTTCGGAGTTTGCCGCGATCGTGCCGATTTTCACGCTCATGCGCTTGCTAGGCGCCCCCGAAGGCGATGCCGACCGCATCTACGAATGGACCAACCGTCTCGTCGGTGCCAACGACCCGGAGTATAATTCCGAGCCTGTCCAAGCCGCGGCCGCCTTCATGGAAGTCTTCAACTATGGCACGGCGCTCCTGGAAGAGCGCGAGGCCTCGCCGAGCGGTGACCTGCTGAGCGCTGTTGCGACGCTTCCCAAAACCGACTCGCGCGAAGAAATGGCGCGGCGCGGTCTGTTTACGACGCTGCTCGCGGCCGGCAATGAAACGACACGCAATTCGCTGACCGGTGCGATCATAGCGCTCACGAAATTCCCGGATCAGAAAGAGGCTCTCGTTGCGGATCCATCGCTCATCCCAAATGCGGTGCGCGAGATCGTCCGATACGTCAGCCCAGTCTTCCAGATGATGCGCTTTGCGAAGCGCGACGTCGTCGTGGGAGGCCAGAAGATCCGCGAGGGCGAAGCCGTGGTCATGCTGTACGGCGCCGCCAACCGCGATCCCGAGATGTTCGAAGATCCCGATAGGCTGGATGTACGCCGCGCCAACGCCAATCGTCACCTTGGCTTCGGCGTCGGCGTCCATCGTTGCATCGGCGCGCCGGTGGCAACCCTGCAGCTTGAAAAGATGCTCTCCGCGCTACTGAGCAACTTCCCTGCCATCGAAGCCGTCTCGGAGCCGGATTTTCTGCGGAGCAATTTCGTGTCCGGTATCAAGAGACTCGATGTCCGTTTACGTTGAACGGGGTGCCGGGCTGGCAGTTTCATGTTCAAGTTGGCCGCTTATGGACGGGCTGCTTTCCGCGATCAAACAATGATAGCGGACGCTTCCAGATGGTTAGGCATATTTGCTTTCGGTATCGCTAGCTGCACTGTCTCGAGCGCCGCCGGCCGGGAGTCGCCCAGTGCGTCGCGGTGGTCACCTGGCCTCTCGTCGGGAAGAGAGCGGCCCCCTTTCCATCGATGGTGAACAGGGGGGACCCGTCCCGCTTGCGTGCCATTTCCATACCGATCTGCATGATCTTGGTTGCCAATGTCTCATGCACAATTTCTGACGGGCAAGGCCTAGCAGGACGGCCGAATTCCGAGGGCGAATGCCCGCGATGTGAAGATTATCGGAGCCGCGGCGCATTTCGTCACCGCCAAGGACGTGCGGCCTGTGATCGAACAGGACGTCCGGCGCGTCAGCCACGCGGCACCCGCAGAAGAGATGGTGGCGATCGGCCGCGAGATCGAGGCATCGGTTCTCAGCCGCGCCGTCCGCTGGCACGCCGATCGCCGCATTTCACTAAACGGCAACCAGACTGTTGTGATCCGACCTGTGAAGATCGAAGCCGCGCACAACCTCGCGTTGCTGACCGGCTTTAGTGCGGCGCCGCAATCGCCTGCTGAACCCTTATCACGGGCTCCGCACTTACGAAACCGGCCCGCGAACGCGCCAGCTTGACACTCTGATAAGGCAATTTCGCAAAGTCCAAGCTTAGCGAGCCCGGCGCGTCGCAATAAAGCGTAGTTTGCGCGATCGGATCGAAAAGCGCGCGAAAATGCTGGCTCGACTTGACGACCACGAGCTGCTTGGAGACCAATTCGACTCCCATCTGAAGGAAGCAGTCAGGGTCGAATACCTGCTGACGGATCGAATTCACGACGATCTTGATGCCCCCCGCGCGCAAGGCGGCCGAAAGCCCGATCGGGACGTTCGGCTCCGCAGAAAACATCCGCTGCTTTACATCGTCACGAACGGCCAGCACTTCGCATTCCAGATCGACGGGATCGCCGGACATCGCGCTTACCTTTCCGCCGATGCGCAGCCGCAATTTCGTTCCCACTCCCGCATCGGCGGCGATCTGCGCGGCTTGGGGATCCCAGATCATTCCCACCGCCGCATTTCCACACCCGCGCTCGATCAACTCGCGCAGGAGGAACGTACTGTCGCATGCCGCCCCGCCGCCGGGATTGTCCGAACTGTCAGCAATGACAACCGGGCCCTTACCCCGCGCCGACAGCGCGGTATCGATGGCGTCGGCTATACTCAAGCGCTCCGTCGGCGCGCCGTCGGCGATCGGAACGAAGGCGTCCGCCAAGTCCTCCGCAAGCGCGGATGCTGCCTCTGCATTCGCCCCCTGCGATACAACAAGCACCGAAGCACCGGCGTGCGCCCAGTCAGCCCAGGGAAATCCGTGCATCAAAGTGACCGATCGGATCCCATCCGCGCTTTCGGCTTCGATCATGCGATCGACGAACCCACGCATCGGTTGTTCGACCGTCCCCTGAAGACTCAACCACGGAATCGTGCGGAGCGTCATCGTCATGCAAGCGCCGCCGGCCAGTTCCACGAGCATGTCATGGAGTTCACGCGCACGCTCGGGGTAATCGACATGGGGATATTCCTTGACGCCGACCAGAAGCGCGCCGCTTTTGACCATGGCTTCACTGACATTGCCATGCAGATCGAGAAGGCCGCCCACGGGCATTTCCCGACCAGCCGCTTCACGAACCGCTTCCAGCAAATCCGCCTCGCAGTCCGGAAAGCCTTCCGCGATCATTGCGCCGTGGAGGACCAACAGCACTGCATCGATCGGGCCGGCTTCGCTCAGCGCGTCCAAAACAATGTGCTTCAACTTTGCGTAGACAGCCGCCGAGATCGGCCCCGAAGGCTGAGCCCAGAAGCACGGTCCTTCAATTGGCTCGTTCCCGGCGTCCCGAACGGCGCGAACGGCATCACCATAACCGGCAAAGTTCAAGGCAAGTTCGCGCATATTGTCACTGGGCGGAATATAGGCCAGATCGGCCTCGAAACTGCCTATGCTCGTCGGTATCGGCGAAAAGCCGTTCGTTTCATGCATGAGGCCCGCGACGAATATCCGCAAGGGTCGACTCTCGTCGGTCATTTTCACCTTTTCCTTACTCAAGCTCAGGCCGCGGCCACGATGGTCTCCACCTTGTATTCGGGACTTGCCAAACGGCTTTCGCCCGTTGCGCGTGACCGCAGCACGCGTCGTAACCGAGCGCGGAGTGTCACGGGACATCCGACTTTTTGGCGGCTTGGACGATCCCGCCACTGCCGGTGCCGATCAGTTCGTCAGAACTGCGCGATAAACCAGTTCCTGCGCCACGATTTCGGGTGGCCGCAAATTGGTCGGGCTGCGTGCGCAATTTCCCATGCCGACGCACAAAATGTCGTTTTCGGGGTCGATCCAGAACCATGTTCCGAAGGCCCCGCCCCACTCATACGTCCCGCGGCCAACCGGCCGGCCGGCGCGCTCGGGATCGACACAAACCATCCCGTTGAGCCCATGCCCGTTACCTTGACCGATGGTATAATGCAGCACCGGATACCGGTTCTCGCAAAATGCCTCGGAGAGGTGGTTCTGCAGCATCAGATCGACGCTCTCGGGCTTTAGCACCTGCACGTCGCCGAGCGAGCCGCGGTTGAGCAGCATCCGCGCGAAGCGAGCGAAATCGAGCGCAGTGGTCTTGTACGATGTTCCGCCCATCGGAAAAATGGACTCGAAGCGTTCTGCCTGCGCCGCTTGCCTCAGCCTCCCCGCTTCGGCGTCAAAGACATGACCCAGCACCAGTCTCTGCGATTGTTTGTCGTCGAGTATGAAACTCGTATCATTCATGCCCAGCGGATCGAAGACGCGCCGCTTCAGGAACAGATCGACACGCTCTCCAGACAGGCGTTCGACAATCTCGGCCTGCAGATCGGTTGCAACGCTATATTCCCACGCCGAGCCTGGTTCATAGCCCAGCGGCATCGTCGCGATCTTTTCGACCAGATCGCTGAGCGACCGCCGGCTTGCGAAATCGAGCTTTGCCGCGTTCGCCGCCATTTGCTCGGGCGTTTTTCCGATGCTGAAGCCCGCCGTGTGTGTGAAGGTTTCACGGAGCGTGGGACCTCGCGTAGCACCGCTCTCCCCCAATTTTTCTATGCCGTCGAACTCCGGAAGATATTGGGCGAGCGGATCGTCGAGATCCCATTTTCCCTCTTCGTAGAGTAACAACATGGCAACGGCCGTGAGGGGTTTACTCATCGAATAAAGCGGAAAGACCGCATCGGGTGACAACGGCCGCTTGGTTTCCCAATCCGCAAAGCCGGTTACATGCCCCCGTACAAGCTTGTCGCCGCGCGCAAGCAGCATGACCTGTCCCGGTATCTCGCCATTCGCGACCATGACATCGAAGTAGCTGTCCAGCTCGGCCAACACATCGGGTGAAAACCCGGCTTCATTCGCAAGCGCGGGGGCAAATTTGAAATGAGGCATATGTCTCTCCTTACCACGCGCGATTGAACGAATATTTTCCAAGGAAGAAAGATGGAAAATCATTCTTCGTCAAGCTGAATATCGAAAAATAAGCCAAAAACGTAGCAGAAATCTCTGACAGCCGGTTTTGTCCGAATCGCTCCTTTCGGATATGGATATTAGGAAAGATGCTTTTCTGCATTGCTTTACACACGTCAGCTCTTCGAAAAGGATCTGGTTTTGGCTGGCACCTCGCCGGTGGCAGGATCAACATTCTTCGCATTCAGCGGCAGCGGCAGAACACCGCGTTTCAAGACTGCGTCGTCGGCCCCGAATGTCGAACCGCTCGCCAAACGCCGTTCGCATCGACTCGCGCTCGTCCATCAGAAATTATTCGCCGAGCTTGCAGGCGCGTGACTGAGCAGGGACGTCGAATAATGGTGGATGCTCTCCGATCCGGTCTGACTTGCGAGCGCTTCACCCACGGGCACTCCTTCGCGATTGACCGACACGGTCACTTTACAGCGCCATCTTGTGGAACTCGCCCGCCTTCATGATGACAGGAAAATTTTGCCCGCCCTGCCCCAGAATCGTAATGTCGTTCATCGGATTTCCGTCGACCAACAGGATATCGGCATAGGCGCCCGGCGCGATGACCCCCAATCGCCCTTCCTCCATAATAATCTCGGCGGCCACCGACGTGGCGGAAATGAGAATATCATAGGGGTCCAGGACCTCGGCGCGCAGACCGAACTCAATTCCCTGGCGATTATTGTGCTCAGCCAGCAGATCGGTTCCGAACCCGATCTTGACGCCGGCGTTCTTCATATGCACCAGGCCTTCCGTCATGGCTTCCAGAAGGTTCTGCATCTTGCTGATGCTTGTCGCGGGCAGTCCGAACTTCGCGCCGTCTTCGTAAAAGGCTTGAACGACCGCGAGCGTCGGCACGCCATAGGTTCCGTTCTTCGCCATGATGGCTGCGGTTTCCGGCGAGACCATCGATACATGTTCGATGCACCGCACGCCGAGTTCCGAGCAGCGGCGGATCGCGATGTCGGGATGGCAGTGCGCGAAGATATAGGAGCCGCGCATTGCCGCTTCTTCCACCGCAGCCTGGATCTCGGCATCGGTGAACTGCAGCTTGTCCAGCGGATCGGTCGGGCTCGCAACGCCGCCGGATGCCATGATCTTGATCGCTCGCGCCCCGCGCCGGAATTCCTCGCGAACCGCCTTGCGCACCGCGTCCGCGCCATCAGCTATGGCGGTAAAGCGCTCGTGGCGCGGCGGGCAGCACATGCAGTCGGAGAAATGCTGCTCGTGACCCTCGCGAAAATCGCCGTGACCGCCGGTCTGCGAGATGTAACGCCCGCTATGATAGAAGCGCGGGCTTTTGATGAAGCCCTTTTCGATCGCCATCGCGAATCCCGCATCGGTCCCGCCAGCATCGCGCAAGGTGGTAAACCCGCGATCCAGCGTCGACTGAAGAAATTGCGCTGCATAGAGCGAGTAATATTCGGTCGGCATCTGCGACAGCCTCGCGACATTCATGTCCGCGGCCCAGATGTGGACATGAAGATCGATTAGCCCGGGCATCAGGGTCCGGCCACCCGCCTCGACGACGCGCTCCGCATCAGTCTTGATTGCCTGCTCGCTTACTTCGACGATGACGCCCTCTTCGATCAGAACATCACCTTCGCGAAGGTCGCGCGACACCCCGTCAAAGATCAGCGCATTGCGGAAAAGAGTTTTCATGATTCCCCTTTCATTTTGATCAATCTTCGGAGTCCGAACGCATCGTTCGCGCGGCTCGCAGCATGAAAAAGCCGCTCGGGAGAAACGCGCACATCATGATCATCATCGCGTATCGCAGTCCTTCGGCAGGTCCGTAAGCAACCGCAAAATAATCACTCAGCATCCCCGCGATGACTGGCCCCGCACCCAATCCGATCAGATTGGCGAAGAAAAAGACGATCGCTACCGCCATCGCACGGCGCGACGAGCCGCACACGCTGAGCAGTGCCGCGAAGATCGGCGGCACGACTCCGGCCAGCAATGTGCTCGCGACCAAAAGGATCGCAGCCATTGCGGTCACACTTGGTGCGAGAAGGGCTGCCTCGTAGAGCGGTAGCGCAACGATCAAGCCCCAGCCCGGTAGCCACGCAAATCCGGCTAGATCCTGCCTGGCGAGACGGTCGGCCAAGCTGCCGCCGAAGACGCTGCCGAGCACGGCTCCCACGGCCGAGACACCCCCGACGATGGCGCCCGCCTCAACGACTGTGAGACCGTGGACACGGATCACGAAGGGAACCGTAAAGATCAGCGCGCCATAAGCCATGAGATAATAGATGATCATTGCCCAGACGATGTTGCGGTAAGCCGGTTTGGCGAAAAGAGCCCGGCCGGTTTCGCCAATGCTCTCCTGCGCCGTCGGGTCGACGCGGAACTGCGGCAAATTCCTCGGTTCCTTGAGGACCCATCGCGCCAATACCGCGAGCGCCAGGCCGGGCAGACCGACGGCCAAAAAGGCTGCTCGCCACCCGTAGGTTTGCGCGATCCAGCCGCCGCCCGCCATGCCAAGAATATATCCCGCCATCGAAGACAGCATGAAGATGCCGATCGCCCGCGCGCGGCGATCAGGTGGGAAATAGTCGGCAATCAGACTTTGCGCTGGAGGTATAGCTCCCGCCTCCCCGGCGCCCACTCCGATGCGTGCGAGGGCAAGCTGCCAGAAACTTTGCGTCAACCCGCATAGCGTGGTCATCAGGCTCCACACAGTGAGCGACAGCGTGATGATGAAGCGGCGATCGCCACGATCCGCCCAGCGGGCAACTGGCAAACCCAATGTCGCATAGAAGACAGCGAACGAAAGTCCCGACAGCAACCCCAGCATCGTGTCCGATACGCCGAATTCGGCATTTATGGGCTCGAGAAGCACGCCGATGATGTTGCGATCGACGAAATTGGACGTGCCGACCAGAAAGAGAACGAGCAGCAGCAGGTTGCGCTCGCGCGGAGTGTAACGTTCCCACGGTCCGGCCGCGGGGACGACCGGGCCGGCGCCACTCGACTGCATCGTTCCGTCCGCCTGTTGCATCGAGATCTCCTGATCTATCCCGGGGTAAGCGGCCGAGCCGCGAGCGCAGTTCGGGTCACATCCCGTGAACGCCATCAGCTCCAAGCGCCCGGTAGATAATGTCTTGGGCGACGACCTCTGGCGGGCGCTCTTCGCCGAGCCGGCCGCGATTGGTCATCCCGATGCAGGCAATGTCATGTTCGGGGTCGATCCAGAACCAGGCGCCGAACGCCCCACCCCACTCATATGTCCCCTTGCCCACGGGCCGGCCGGCGCGCGCCGGATCGACGCAGACCATCCCGTTCATCGCGTGGCCGTTCCCTTGGCCGATGCGATAATGAAGGATCGGGTAAACAGCCTCCATGAATTTGTCGCTGAGATGATTGGCAAGCATCAGATCGACGCTTTCCGCAGTCAGTATCTGGACATTCCCGAGCTTCCCGCGGTTCAACAACATCCGGCAGAACAGCGCAAAATCATGCGCCGTCGACTTGAACGATGTACCGCCCATCGGGAAAATCGATTCGATCTGCTCGTCCGGCGTGGCGGCGCGAAGCCGACCGGTCTCCAGGTCGAGCCGGTGACCGCGTGCGAGCCGCCGGCTCTGCTCATAACTCAGTTGGAAGCCCGTATCGACCATGCCCAGCGGATCGAAAACGCGCCGCTTCAGAAACAGGTCGAAGCGCTCGCCGGTCAGCCGCTCTACGATTTCCGCCTGCAGGTCGGTCGCTACGCCATATTCATAAGCCGATCCTGGTTCATAGCCGAGCGGCATCTTTGCGTAGCGGCCGATCAATTCGGTCAAGGAGCGCGCCTTGTGCCATGAGATCGATTCTATCGTCGCCATCCGCTCCTCGGGCGTCGCGCCGAGGATGAAACCCGCTGTGTGCGTGAACGTCTCGCGGATCGTCGGCCCACGCGTGGCCTTGCTCCCCGGAAGCGCCGCGATGTCTTCAAACTCCGGCAGAAACTTCGAGACGGGATCGTCGAGCTGCCACCTGCCATCTTCGTGCAACAGCATCATCGCGACCGCAGCGAAGGGCTTGCTCATCGAGTAAAGGGTGAAAATCGAGTCGGGCTGGAGCGGCGCGCGACTTTCCCAGTCCGCAAACCCCGTGACATGGCTATGGATGAGCTGATCGCCGCGAAGAAGCATGAACACATAGCCCGGGGCCTCGGCGCGGGCGACCGATCCATCCAGGTAACTGTCGAATTCGGCGAGCATCGACCTCGACAACCCCACCTCGCCCACGGTCGCATGCTCGAAACGAAAAGACGACGACATCACATGCTCCCTAGACAGCTCAAACGCCCTGCACATTTCCAATAATGAAATTTAGAAACTAGGCCGTCAATCTCTATTTTGGCCGCTATTAATCGATTATCCCCCGCTGCGAGATTCCCCTTCGATAAAGATAGGAAAATATTTTTCCTTGCTTGACGATTTGGAAAGTCAGCGTAGACATTTGGAAATCGGCCCGGGCTGGTCGAGCGCATCGGCCATCCGGGATCAGGCAAAGTTGGGGAGGTTTTATGAACATTCGAGTTGCCTTGCTTGCGAGTACCGCCGCGTCGCTTCTAGCCGCGCCGTTGCCGGTCTGGGCGCAGTCGGCTGAACAGCCCGCAGGCGAAAATGCGGAATCGACCGAAATCGTCGTGACGGCGACACGCCGCGTCGAGCGCCTCATCGATGTGCCTCAATCGATTACGGCGGTGACCTCGGATGATCTTGCGAGGCTCAATGCGACCCAATTGCGCGATTACGCAGATACGATCCCGGCCATGACAGTCAGTTCGAACGGTGGCGCGGGCCGCAACCAGATCACGCTTCGCGGCGTGACCTCGGGCGCCGACGTCGCATCTACCGTCGGCGTTTACGTCGATGACGTACCTTATGGAGGTAGCACGGTCTTCTCGATCAATGCCGGTGTGGCGCTTGACGCCGGCCTGTTCGACCTCGAACGGATCGAGGTGCTCCGCGGCCCGCAAGGGACGCTTTACGGTTCGAGTTCGATGGGCGGACTGCTGAAATATGTGACGCGCGGCCCCAATCTGAGCGAATTCGAAAGCAGCGTTCAGGCGGGTCTTTCCATCACCGAAAAGGGTGACCCCAGCTACAATGTGGCAGCAGCGGTCAGCGCTCCACTCGTCACCGACAAGATTGCTGTGCGTGCAGGCGGCTATTATTCGCGCGATGGCGGGTTCATCGACGATGTCGGGCGCGGCGAAAAGAATGTCGGGCGCGCGAACATTTATGGCGGCCGGCTCGACGTCCTGCTGCAGCCGACCGATCGGCTTTCGATTCGCCTGAGCGGATTTGCGCAAGACATCCACCGGGAGGGAAATGCCCAGGTCGATTACACCCCCGATGGCCAATTGATTACCGGGGATCTGGAGCAGCAGCGAATTCTTCGCGAGCCGTTTGATCAACGTTTCCGCGTCGTGAGCGGCACGCTCAACTATGATTTCGGGCCAGCAACGCTCACCTCGATCACCAGCTATCAGACCAATGATGTGCGCTTTCGGATCGACGCATCGGCGCTCTATGTACCTTTGCTTGGCGCGTTCGGCTTGCCGGTTGCTTCGACAGCCGTCGACGGCGGCGTCTCGACCGACAAATTCACGCAGGAAGTCCGGCTTTCTTCGTCGCAAAGCGGCACCATCGAATGGATAGTCGGGGGCTTCTATACCGATGAAAAGAGCCTCGCGCCCAGCAGCCTCGTAGGCTATAACGCGGACGGATCCTTGTTCCCCGTCGACTTGCTCACAGCCAATCTGCCCAGCACCTACAAGGAAGTCGCGGCCTTCGGAAACGTCACCGTCCATCTTTCCGAGAAGTTCGATGTCACAGGTGGTCTGAGATACGCTTATAACCGCCAGACCTACACTCAAAACGCTACCGGCATCCTCGCGCCCTCGGTGCCGACGCTTCGCTCGCACGAGGGGGTCACAACCTATCTCGCCAACGCGCGTTACCGTTTCAGCCCGCATGCAACCGCCTATGTCCGCTTTGCGACCGGCTATCGTCCCGGCGGACCCAACATCGTGACGTTCGATCCTATCACGGGGGCGCCACTGGGTCCGCCGACGTTCCGGTCGGACAGCCTCACCAGCTACGAGGCCGGTATCCGGGGCGAAACGGCAGACCGGACGTTCAGCATCGATGCCGCCGGATACCACATCGACTGGGACGACATGCTGATCTCCGGCATTCGTAACGGTCTGAACAGCTACATTAACACCGGCGGTGCGAAGATTGACGGCGCCGAACTGACGCTGACCGCGCGCCCGGTGCGAAGCGTGAATATTACCGGGGCATTTGCCTATCAGGACGCACGCCTGGCAGCCGACTCACCGGACCTCGGCGGGCAAAAGGGCGATCGCTTGCCGACTGTTCCCAAGTTCACCGCGGCGATCAACGCGGACTATCTCGGCAGCGGTGAAGGGCTCAGCCCCACGATCGGCGCGACACTGCGATTCGTCTCCGATCGAAACGCGGGGTTCGATGCGAACCCGAACCTTCCGCAATATGACCTCGGCGACTATGTCACGATCGACTTGCGCGCCGGCGCGACTGTGGGGCCGGCCAAAGTCCAATTTTTCGTCCGCAATCTGTTTGACGTCCGCGGCGACGTCTCTGCCTACATGGCAACGGCGGCGCTCGGGGGGCCGGCACGCGTGACGGTCGTTCAGCCGCGAACCTTCGGGGTCAGCCTCTCGGGTAAATTCTGAGTCCTTGCTGCAGGAGCGCCTGGCGGTCCGCTCCTGCAGGCAATCCCATGACAACGAAGCCTGCCGCCGTTAAGATGAACCTGACCGGCATTTCGGCCGAACGAATGAAACAGCATAAGGTCATGCAATGCGCGAAAAGACCGGACAGAAAAGTGCCTTGGCAAGCAGCCGACTTAAGGTGGGCGCAGCCGTTCGCGAGAAGCGGGTGGCGGCCGGCCTGTCGCTCGCCCAGCTGGCCGAACAGATCGGGGTCGCCTTATCTACCATGTCCAAGATCGAGAATGGCAAGCTTTCGACTAGCTTCGAGCGGTTGGACAGCATTTGCCGTGCCCTCGACGCCGATCTCGCGGAGTTTCTCGGCAGCGAAGGAATGGCTGTCGCTCCGCCCTCTCCGCTCTCATTTGGCATGCGCCGCAGCGTGACCCTTCCCGACGAAGGGACTCTGATCGATGCAGGCGGATATCTTGAGTGGTTTCTTGCCGCCGACCTCCTCAACAAGCGATTTCAACCGATCATCGCGGAGATTCTGCTAGACGATATTGCCAATTATGGACCGTTCACAAGCCATAGCGGGGAGGAGTTCAATTATGTCCTGGAAGGCGAGGTTGAGTTCCACACCGAAATCTACGCGCCCGTCCGTCTGGCGGCCGGTGCGTCCATCTATTTCGACGCCGAAATGAAGCATGCGCACATCAGGATCGGAAAAGGACGATGCCGCATTCTCGCGATCCTGTGCCCGCGCGCCGAGGCTGCCGCCTCTGCCGGCCGCGACTATAATTCGCTGCATGTGGTCGGCGCGAACACAGACGATGTGGGATCCAGTCCTGATGCATTGCCGATGCGAAAGGCGAGCTAAAACCGGAAGCTTTCCAACTTTCTGTCACGAAGATTCGGTCCTGCCTGACAAATCAAGCCGGCACGCTAATGCCCGAAAATTCCATGCGCGTAGGGTTAGTCCATTGCGCACTTTCCGACTTTCACTTATGGAAATTATTCCAAATCTCATGGTAGCGCGTTTGTAACTCGGGGGGGGGGAATGGCAGGAAAGCCAAATCAGCGGTGCGGAGCGTTCATGGTCGGTGCGAACGAATGACCGGCCTGCGGCGCCTCGAACGTGCATACAATGTCGAAGATATGCGCCGGCTTGCCAAACGAGCACTTCCGGGGCCTATTTGGCACTATCTCGACGGCGGCGCTGACGATGAGATCACGATGGCCCGAAATACCGGCGCCTTCAACAACTGGGCCCTGGCGCAGAGTACGCTGGTGGACGTAACGGCCACCGACACGACAACCGAGTTGCTCGGGATGCCGGCGATGCTGCCCCTCATGCTTTCGCCGACAGGAATGTCCCAGCTATTTCACGCGTCGGGCGAGATGTCTGTTGCCCGCGCAGCGGCCTCGGCAGGCGTCCCATATGGGCTCTCGACGATGGCGACGACCTCGATGGAAACAGTTGCGACAAGCGGCGCAAGCCGGTATTTTCAATTATATCTCTTTCGAGATCGCGGCTTGACCGAAGCCTTGCTCGAGCGCGCAGAAGCGCATGGCTATAACGCAATTGCGCTGACCACCGATACGAATCTTGCCGGCAACCGCGAGCGCGATCTGCGTTCGGGAATGGTCATGCCGCCTCGCTTCACCTTGGACAGCCTGCTCAGTTTCGCTGCGCACCCACGCTGGGCGTTGGGCGCACTTCGTAACCCGTCGTTTCAGCTTGCGAATATCGTTCAGCATGTCGGCAATCTGGACGCATCCGGCACCAGCGTCATAGATTATGTAAACAGCCAGTTCGATCGATCGGCCAATTGGCGCGACCTGGAGTGGTTGCGCGCGCGCTGGCGGGGGCGGCTTGTCGTCAAAGGCGCCATGTTACCCGCCGACTGCGAGACCGCGGTCGACTGCGGTGCCGACGCGATTATGGTGTCAAACCATGGCGGACGGCAGCTTGATGGAACAGGTGCGCCGATCGATTATCTTCCGGCGATACGCGACCGTGTACAGAACCGTGCGCAGTTGATCGTCGATGGCGGCATCCGACGCGGAACGCATGTGCTAAAGGCCTTGGCGCTCGGCGCCGACGGCTGCTCGGTCGGACGGCCGTATCTGTACGGACTTGCGGCGGGCGGGCAGGCGGGCGTCGAACATGTGCTTGGACTTTTTCGCAGCGAAATCGAACGCGGCATGGCGCTCATGGGTCGTTGCCGCGCCACCGATATTACCGCCAGTGACATTCATCATCTGACAGAATTTGCCAAAAGCCCAGCGTCGGCCGCCGTCGGGCATATCGGACCGCGGAGAAATACCGCCTAAGGACGGGCTGTCGGCTTCCACAATTCAACAAGGCGATGTGCTCCCCTGCATTTGACAGATGGTGAGCAAAGCATGGTGCTCGGGGTGCGGCTGGAGCCGTCGGTCAGATCTTGGCCCGCTGGGCGGCGCATTTGGGCGCCACCGTTATCGGCGTCGTATCTCGGGCGGAGAGCATCGATGCGGCCAAGGCAGCGGGCTGTACCGCCGCGCTGCTGTGGGGTCGGGACAACTTGCCCGATGGCATCCGGGCTGTGACCGGCGGACGGAAAGCAGATGTTGTCTACGATGGGATAGGGCGCGAGACATTCGCGACCTCGCTCGATTGCCTTCGCCCGCGCGGGCTGATGGTCTCGTTCGGCGCTTCCACAGGTACGCCCGATCCGGTCTCGGTCGACACCCTCAACAGCAAGGGATCGCTCTACCTGACGCGACCCGGGCTGGCTGCGCATATCAGCAATGTCGATGAGTACCGGGAGCGCGCCCAAGCCCTGTTCGATGCGGTGGCTAGCGGCGTGATCGCGCCGAACATCGGGCGCACTTATAGCTTAACAGAGGCTGCGAAATCCCATGCGGATATCGAGAGCGGCGTTTCTCGCGGACCGATCGTGCTGACGACCTGATCGATGCTGGACGACAAACGAGCTGTCGCGATTAAGGGCGAGAAGGCCGACATCCGGATCAATATCTCGACATAACGCCGCGCCAGAGTGTCGCGCCGCTCTCGCTACCCGGCGGTCTCGACTTGGAGAGAGGCACTTCCCGGAGGAAGGCGTGGGCGCTTCACGAAGTCGACGAAGGCGCGTAGCGGGGCGGGAAGGTAGCTTCGGCCAGCATAGTATAAAAAGGGCCCCGCGAAGGGTGGGCACCAATCCTCCAGCACTGGTTCCAGCGCGCCGCTCTTCAGTTCGGCGCGCATCCAGTCCTCGAAAATTCCCATGAGGCCAAGCCCGCCGACCGCGGCCTGGATCAGCAGGTCGGACGCGCTGCCCGGCTGGCTGATCAGCGGGCCGTCGGGATCGACGCGGATAATCTCGCCATCCTTCTCGAACTCCCACACCGCCATTCTTCCCCCGGCGAAGCGCCCGCGCAGACAGCGGTGCCGGAGCAGGTCGCTCGGGTGCTGCGGCCGGCCATGCTCGGCAAAATAGGCGGGGGCGCCGACGATCAGGATGCGCTGCGTCCGCGGGCCGACCGGCAGCGCGATCATGTCCTGCTCGAGCCGCTCGTCATAGCGAATGCCCGCGTCATAGCCGCCACCGACCATATCGATGAAACTGTCTTCGGCGGTGATTTCGACGCGGATCTCGGGATATTCCTTCAGGAACGGCACGATGATCGGCGCAAGGACGGTGCGTGCGACATTGGCGGGAACGTTGAGGCGCAGCGTGCCGGCGGGACGGTCGCGAAAATTATTCACCGCGTCGAGCGCTTGTCCCACCTCTCCGAGTGCCGGACGAAGGCGTTCATAAAGCTGGTGGCCCGCGTCGGTTGGGGTGACGCTGCGCGTGGTGCGGTGGAGCAGACGGATGCCGAGCCGGGTCTCGAGGCGGCGTATCGCTTCACTCAATCCCGACGCCGACGAACCCGAGACGCGCGCGGCGTCGCGAAAGCCGCCCGCGTCGACCACGGCAACGAAAGTCGCAAGATCGTCGAGTTGCCCAATCATTGTACGAAATATCGCACAGGTCATTCGGTATTGCACGGCTTATCGTGCAATCGCTGAAGGCGCATATGGCGATCACCCCGAAGGAGATCACCGATGACCACAAAGACCTTTCCGCTCGCCGACCGCACCGTGAACCGCATGGGCTATGGCGCGATGCAGCTTGCCGGGCCCGGCGTGTTCGGCCCGCCGAAGGACAAAGAGGCCGCGATTGCGGTGCTGCGCGAAGCCGTTGCAAGCGGCGTCAACCACATCGACACGAGCGATTTTTATGGCCCGCACGTCACCAACCAGATCATTCGCGAAGCGCTGCACCCCTATCCCGACGACCTGCTGATCGTCACGAAGGTTGGCGCCGTGCGCGGCGATGACGCGTCGTGGATCCCGGCGTTCGCGCCCGCGCAGCTGGAGCGCGCGGTCGAGGACAATCTCCGCAATCTGGGTCTGGACGTGCTCGACATCGTCAATCTGCGCGTGATGATCCCTGGGACCGCCGATCACGGCAAGCCCGGCGAAGGCTCGGTCGAAAAGACATTCTCGGTGCTGGCGCGATTGCAGCAGCGCGGACTGATCCGGCACCTGGGCCTCAGCAACGTCACTTCGGCGCAGATCGCAGAGGCGCGGACGATTGCGCCCGTGGTATGTGTCCAGAACCAGTATAACCTCGTCCAGCGCAGCGACGATGCGCTGGTCGACGAGCTGGCCGCTGCGGGCATAGCCTATGTCCCGTTCTTCCCGCTCGGCGGATTCAGCCCGATCCAGTCAGACAGCTTGTCGTCGCTCGCTTCGGAAGTCGGTGCGACGCCGATGCAGCTGGCGCTCGCATGGCTGTTCCACCGCTCGCCCAACATATTGCTGATCCCGGGCACCTCGTCGGTCGAGCATCTGCAGCAAAACCTCGCCGCGGCGACCTTGACGTTGGATGACGATTTGCTTCGCGGTCTCGATGCTGTCAGTCGCGGAGCCGCGTGACTGTATCGAAATCGCCAGTGGCAACGGGACAGACCACAGGTGAATTTGTGACAGGCTATTTTCGCCCAATGCTACGGCTGTCCTGAACTGGCATCGCGATACCGCGCCTAGTCGCAGATATTTCCGTCCGGCGCAGTCGGGTCGACGCAGCCACCCAAGATGAAAGGCGTAGGATGTCGCGCTAGCCGTGCGTCAGCTTCGATACGGTTGGCAGGGATGCATGTCGGAAACCACAATTCGGTGCCCAGCACCGCTCGCCTTAGGGGCCCTCGTTTCCCGGGCTAAGAACGACTGACTTCAGGCGCGAAAGGGGGGTTCTCCGGCGAGCATTAGCGATGATTGCTGGGCTCCCACCCATAGTCTCGCGCTCATCTACTTATATCCAGCCAGGCGAGTGCAGGGCGCAAAGCACAGGCTCCGAGGTACCCAGCAATTCTACGCTAAACCGGGCGAAAGCTCGCCGGGAGCATATTACGTCCCTATTACGCGAGTTAGAAACACCCCGCGCGCGCCGGCGCGTAATAAAACGACCACTCAAATGACTCGTTGAAAATATTAGGAAAAACTGGAGCGGGCGAAGGGATTCGAACCCTCGACCCCAACCTTGGCAACTTGACCTTCGGGCTTTCCTAGAGCTTCCAATGCTATCCTAAAACCCTATATTTCCTATATTTCTTGATTTTCTTTCTGCCCTCTCGTATCCTAATTTTGTCTCCAGTTTGACGGTTGCAGGAGACAATTTGGAGACAAAGCCGCTCGGTTTTGGTTTTGTCTCCAGCAGGAGAGACATGATGCCGACGGGCAAGCTGACCAAACGGGCGATCGACGCGCTTGCCGTGCCAGACAGCAAGCAGCTCATCTATTGGGATAGCGAAGTGAAGGGCTTCGGCCTGAGGGTGCTCCCTTCGGGGCTCAAGACTTTCGTCGTTCAATATCGCAATGCCGAGGGTATCAAACGCCGGATGAACCTCGGCCGGTTCGGCGTGCTGACGGTCGATACGGCCCGCGATCTTGCAAAGCTCAAGTTGGCCGAGGTCATCGTCGGCGAGGATCCCGCCGACAAGGTCAGGCAGGTCCGCAAGGGAATGACCGTAGCGGAGATGTGCGACTGGTATTTGGAGGAAGCTCGCGCCGGGAATATCCTAGGCCGCAAGAATCTTCCCATCAAAACGTCGTCGCTCGATATGGACGAGAGCCGGGTTCGAACCCACATCGTACCCCTGCTTGGCAATCGCATCGTGAAGCATCTCCGGATCGCCGACGTCGAGCAGATGCAATCCGACGTAAAGAACGGGAAGACGGCCAAACCCCGAACGGGAGGGCGAGGCGGCATGGCAACGGGCGGGCCCGGCGTGGCGGGCCGCTGCCTCGGCACGCTTCAGGCGATCATCGGTCACGCGAAGCACAAGGGTCTGCTCGAAGTACACCCGACCCTCGGGGCCAAGAAGCTCGCGAGCAAAAAGAAGACGCGGCGCCTCAGCGTCGCTGAAATCGAGATGATGGGGAAGGCCATCGCTCATGCCGAGGCGAGCGGCGAGAATCCGGTCGCTCTCGGCGTCCTGCGCACCTTGCTGCTGACGGGCTATCGCCGGGAAGAAGGGCAAGCGATGCGCCGCAGCTGGCTTCATCCCGATGCCGGCTATGTTGCTTTTCCCGACACGAAGGGCGGCGCACAGATTCGAGCGATCGGTCCGGCCGCGGTGCGGGTTCTGCAAGACCAGGCAGAGATTGCGGGCAATCCGCACCTGTTTCCCTCGACCATCGGCGACGGTCCCTTCACGGCGGTTAGCGAGTGCCTCCGGCGCGTGTGCGTTTTGGCAGGTATAGAGGGTGTGACGCCCCATACGCTTCGCCACACCTTCGGAAGCGTCGCGGGAGATTTGGGATTCTCGGAACTCACGATCCGCGCAATGCTCGGACATGCTTCGCAGAATGTGACCCAGGATTATGTCCACATCGAGGAAGCGCTGAAACTCGCTGTCCGGCGGACCTCGGACGAAATCGAGCGGCTGCTGGCGAGCGGCGCGGCCAAGCTCGGGACCATGCGACACGCCGCTTGACGGGACGGAACAGGATACGAGCTCTGCTAGGCGATGCGCCGCATCGTCGGACGCACCGTCGCGCACGCGGGCGTGCCATCCTTACCCGTGCCAATGATCGCAATCTCGATGGGCCGCATATCCTTCGCGGCCGCGTCGAGCAGCTCCTGATCGATATCATGTATGTCGATCTTCATCCGCCGCGACCAAGGCGAAGCCGCGTCACCCGCCATTTGCCCGACACGAATATAGACGAACCGGCGCTCCGGCCCCTCGCGCCGCACCTGGTCGCCGAAGAATTTGGGACCCGGGCCGACGCGCACGGAGAAATCGAAGGCCAAGGCTTCACCCATGCGGGACGCTTTGGGATCGAGCGGCCCGTCGTCCTTGCCTTGCAAGCTGTGAAGCACGCCAGGCACCGGCTGTTCGATGACGATCCGAAAGGCGATCTCGCTCTGCTGTTCGCGACCCATGACGAGGCTATAGCCCGATCGCGCAAGCGGACCAACTAATCGGATATTCCCGATTGGAATTGACGGATGCGATTCCATCGGATAATTCCGATGCATGCAAACCGATTCCGCCTTGTCCATTCTCGCCGCGCTGGGACACCCGACACGCCTCGATGCCTTTCGCCTGCTCGTCAAACATGAGCCCGACGGCCTGTCGACGGGTCAACTTGTCGAAGCGTCGGGACTCACCCAGAGTACCTTCTCCACCCATCTCGCGGTGCTCGCCAAAGCCGGCCTCGTGATATCCGAGAAGCGCGGGCGTCAAATTATCCAGCGCGCGGATATCGACGCGCTTCGCGGCCTGATGCTCTTCCTGGCGAAGGACTGCTGCCAAGGCCGGGCGGAGCTGTGCGAGCCGCTGCTCGCAGAACTCGCCTGCTGCTGAAGGAACGCGCGCTATGACCGACATCGTCATCTACCATAACCCCGCCTGCGGGACCTCCCGCAACACCCTCGCGATGATTCGCAATGCCGGGATCGAACCGCATGTCGTCGAATATCTGAAGACGCCGCCGTCCCGTGCCTTGCTCGAGCAATTAATCGAGCGCGCCGGGATCACACCGCGCGAGCTGCTCCGCGAGAAAGGGACGCCCTATGCGGAGCTCGGTCTCGGCGACGAAAGCCTTACCGACCGCGCACTCGTCGATGCGATGATGGCGCATCCGATCCTCATTAACCGCCCGCTCGTCGTCTCGCGGCTCGGAGTCAAGCTCTGCCGTCCCTCCGAAGCCGTGCTCGACATCCTGCCCGCACGGCAGCTTGGCGCCTTCACAAAGGAAGATGGCGAACAGGTCGTCGACGCCGGCGGCAATCGCGCTCAGGCCTGAGGACAGCATCATGACTGCGGCAAAACGCGAACGCCTGTCGTTCCTTGATCGCTACCTGACGCTCTGGATCTTCCTCGCGATGGCGCTCGGCGTGTTGCTCGGTTCGGTGTTCACCGGCCTGCCCGCCGCGATCGATGCCCTCTCGTGGGGCTCGACCAACATCCCGATCGCGATCGGCCTTATCCTGATGATGTATCCGCCGCTCGCGCGCGTCCGCTACGAGGAATTGCCGCGCGTGTTCGAGGACAAAAGGGTGCTCGCCATCTCGCTCATCCAGAACTGGATCATCGGTCCCGTGCTGATGTTCGCGCTCGCGGTGATCTTCCTGTCAGACAAGCCCGAATATATGACCGGGCTGATCCTGATCGGCCTCGCGCGCTGCATCGCGATGGTGATCGTCTGGAACCAGCTCGCGAAGGGCGACAATCAATATGTCGCGGCACTGGTGGCGTTCAACTCGATCTTCCAGATCCTGTTCTTCAGCATCTATGCCTGGTTCTTCCTGACGATATTGCCGCCGCTGTTCGGTCTCGAAGGCAGCGTTATCGACGTAAGCTTCTGGACCGTCGCCGAAGCCGTCCTCATTTATCTCGGCGTTCCCTTTGCGGCGGGCTATCTCACTCGCAAGTGGCTCGCAGACGCCAAGGGCAACGAATGGTATGAGACGCGCTTCCTCCCGCGCATCGCGCCGATCACGCTTGTCGCGCTGCTCTTCACGATCGTCGCAATGTTCAGCCTCAAGGGCGGTGAGATCGTCACCATTCCCGGCGACGTCGTGCGCATCGCCGTCCCGCTGACCATCTATTTCGTCGTGCAGTTCGTCATCAGCTTCTGGATGGGCAAGCTGATCGAGGCCGATTATCCGCGCACGACCGCGGTCGCCTTCACCGCCGCCGGAAATAATTTCGAGCTTGCGATCGCGGTTGCGATTGCCGCCTTCGGGCTCGCCTCGCCGGTCGCCTTCGCCGCCGTCATCGGCCCGCTCGTCGAAGTTCCCGTGCTCATCCTGCTGGTGAGCGTCGCCTTCTGGTTCGGACGCCGCTGGTTCCCGGCATCCACCCCCGCGAAAGACTGATTGTCATGGCTTCCCCCACCTTTTCGCGCCTGCGCGCGCTCGCCGATCCCACCCATCTTCCGGCGCTCAGCGCGGAATATATCCGCTCGCAGCCCGCGCTCGGCCTCGGCCCGCTCGACCCAGCGCCGCGCATCCTGCTGCTCTACGGCAGCTTGCGCGAACGCTCCTATTCGCGGCTCGTCGTCGAAGAGACCGCGCGCCTGCTCCAGCTCTTCGGCTGCGAGACGCGCATCTTCGATCCGTCGGACCTGCCGCTGCCCGATTTGATCGCCGACGACGACCACCCGGCCGTCGAGGAACTGCGCCAGCATTCGCTCTGGTCCGAGGGCCAGGTCTGGTGCAGCCCCGAACGGCATGGCCAGATCACCGGCATCATGAAGGCGCAGGTCGATCACCTGCCGCTCGCATACAAAGGGCTACGCCCGACACAGGGCCGCACCCTCGCGGTGATGCAGGTGTCGGCGGGGTCGCAATCGTTCAACAGCGTCAATACGCTCCGCATCCTCGGCCGCTGGATGCGGATGATCACCATCCCCAACCAGTCGAGCGTCGCCAAGGCTTATGCCGAGTTCGACGAGGCGGGCCGGATGCTCCCGTCGAGCTATTACGACCGGATCGTCGACGTTGCGGAGGAACTTGTGTGCTTCACCGTGCTGACGCGCGGCCATGCCACGCAGCTTGTCGACCGCTATTCGGAACGCAAGGACCGCGCCGAACCCGTCGTGACGCCGGCGCGATTGGCGGGGCTGCCGGGAGCCTGAGCCCGGGACCACGTCCAGCCCAGGTCGGCACCGAAGCGATCTTGCACCAGGGGCGCCTCCGATCTAGAGGCGGATTACCGGGGCCGCGCAACCTCCCGGTAAAGCGTCCCGGCGCTCAAGCGTTGCCTGTTCGTCCTCGATTTCGGGGATCAGGAGGTTTGCTTGAGGCTGTATCTTGCCGCGACTTTACTCGCCCTGCCCGCACCCGCTCTCGCCGAAGATGGCCTGACCATCACGGGCAGCATGCGCCTGCGCTATGAAATGATCCAAGGACAGGCGCGGACGGGATTCGACGAGAAGGACGACCTGCTCAATGTCCGCACGATCGTCGGCGGCGAATATCGCAGCGACGGATTTCGCTTGGGCGCCGAACTCTACGACAGCCGCGTCTATGGGAGCGAGGCGGGAACCCCGGTGACGACGGGCGAAGTCAACGCGTTCGAACTGGTCCAGGCCTATGTCGGCTATGAGGCGCGCGATGCCTTCGGTGCAGGCACGAAGCTCGATCTCCAGGCCGGCCGCTTCACGCTGAACCTGGGATCGCGGCGGCTGGTGGCCGCGGACGATTATCGCAATACGACCAGCGGCTATACGGGTCTCCGCGCCGACCTGGCGCTGCGCGGAGGTGTCGCGGCGACCTTTATCTATACGCTTCCGCAGGTGCGGCTGCCCGACGACCGCGCGTCGCTCGACGCCAACCGGGTCAAGTTCGACAAGGAGAGCTTTGACCTGCAACTCTGGGGCGGCCTCGCGACGAAGAAGCTCGGCGGGTCGCGCGGCTCGGTCGAGATTTCCTACTTCCATCTCGGCGAGCGCGACGCGCCGCAGCGGCCGACGCGCGACCGTTCGCTCGAAACGATCGGACTGCGCGCCTATCGCGATCCCGCGCCGGGCCGGTTCGATTATGAGAGCGAGACTTTCTACCAGTTCGGTACGATCAGCAGCAGCCTCGCTCCCTCGGCAGCCAAGTCCGATGTGTCGGCGTGGTTCACGCATCTCGAGGCGGGTTACAGCTTCCGCCACCCTTGGTCGCCGCGCCTATCGCTCGAATTCGACTATGCGAGCGGCGACGGCCGGGGAGGCGATTTCGGCCGCTTCGATACCTTGTTCGGCATGCGCCGCGCGGAACTCGCGCCAGCGGGCCTCTATAATGCGGTCGGACGGGCCAATCTTCTGTCCCCGGCGATCCGTATCGAAACAATACCGTCAAGGCGCCTCGATGCCTTTGCGGCCTACCGGCCGCTCTGGCTGGCCTCGCGGTTCGACAGTTTTTCGACGACCGGCGTTCGCGATCCATCCGGCGCCTCCGGCCGCTTCGCGGGACACCAGGTCGAAGCGCGCCTGCGCTACTGGCTCGTACCGAAGCGCCTCCGCCTCGAATGGAGCGGCCTGTTTCTCGGCAAGGGCCGGTTTCTCCGAAACGCGCCCAATGCACCGGCCGGGGGCAACACGCTGTATAATTCCTTCAATGCCACCATCAGCTTCTGAAACCGGCGCAGGTCGCAAACAGCATGCTTGGCTTCTGCGAGCAGCAACCTGTATAGACGGGTTATGGATGTTACCACTCGCACCCCCGGACGCGGATCAAAACTCTCGAATGGATCTGCGGCCGCCCGGCCCGGCAACTCCGATGACGAAAATGACAAGTCTCCGCCTCGCTATGCCGCCATCAAGCAGAGCATTTGCGATGCCGTTCGCGACGGACTTCTTAAGCCGGGCGACCGGGTTCCATCGGAAGCAGAGCTAGTCCAACAATTCGACGTGTCACGGATGACCGCCAATCGGGCGCTTCGCGAACTACAGGCGGCAGGCGTTCTTGTACGCCGCGCGGGTAGCGGATCGTTCATCGCCGAGCCCAAGCCGATCGGCCAGATGATCGAAATTCGCAATATCGCCGAAGAGATCCGCGAGCGCGGTCACATCTATCGGGCCCGCGTCGTGCAGAATGACGAGATACGCGCCAATGCGGACCTTGCGGCGCTACTGGAGGTTCCGGTCGGCACGAGGCTTTTCCACTCGATCATCGTTCATCACGAAGCCGAGTTCCCGATCCAGCTCGAGGAGCGTTTCGTGCTCGCGTCGGCGGCTCCCGATTATGGGAAGATCGACTTCACCCAGATGACGCCGAACGAATATCTGACGCGGACGGCGCCGCTCGAGCGCGTCGAACATCGGGTTCGCGCCGAGATGCCCGACGCGCACACCCACAGCATGCTGGGGCTCTCGGACGGCGAACCCGTGTTGCGGATGACGCGGCGGACGTGGAGCCATTCGCGCCTCGTCAGCCATGCCTGGCTGACGCATCCCGGATCGCGATTCGAGCTGTCGGCGGCCTTCTCGATCGACGATTGACGCCGCTCAGCTGGTGCGCGTGACGACCACCGGTTTGCGGCGCCGGCGCAGCCAGCGGAAATCGGCGCGGCTGAAGCTCTTGAACAGCAGATAGAAGCCGGTGCCCGAGAGCCAGAGCGCGCCAAAGGCGACGAAAATGATGAGCGGGTGATTGAAGCTCTTCCGGTTGATGTAATCCATGTTGTGGAGCATCCAGAAGAAGTCCCACGTCCGCCAGGTGTCGCCGCGCATGACGAGGAAGCGCGCGGTGTCGAGCGAGACATAGGCGCTGCTGTTCTCGTCGTCCGCGAAATCGACGCGCCACATCGCCCCCTCATGATCGCGCGATTCGAGGTTCGGCTTGGCGATTACGCTCACCTCTCGGATCGGCGCCTCGTTCATCATGGAGGCGACTTCGCGCGCCATGGCCTCGTCGACCCGGATGTGCTCGCCGCTTGTCGCGTCGACGAGACGGACGCCTTTTGCGGAGCGCACTTCATAGACCGGCCGGGTTCCGAGATCGCGAAGGATCACGCCCGTGACAGGTTCGCCGCGCGGCAGGGCCGCCACGTCGAAATATTCCCCCGGTGGCAGTGGATGCGCATGCGACATCCCGCCGCCGTGCCCGCCGACCTTATCCTTGTCGAGCAGCGCCATCACCGATCCGCTGAGCGCCCAGAGCAGGAACTGGAGACCCAGGATCAGCCCGACCCATTTGTGGATGCGCCGGAAGAAGAGCGGCGTCAGTCGGATGCGTTTCATGCCTGCTTCCTCTTGCGGCGTTTGAAGGACCAGATCAGCAACCACGCCCCGCTGATCGCCATCGCGAAGACGCTCCAGGTCGCGACGCGGAGCAACGGGTTGTTGACGTCGGTCCGCTCATCATAGTCCATGATGTGGAGCATCCACGCGAAGTCGAACACGCGCCACAATGCGTGGCGGCGCGAGATAAGCTCACCGGTCGTCGGCGACAGATAGAGCGTCGGGCGGTTCCAGCCCTCGAACTCGACCTGCCAATAGGGCGGCTTGCGCGACTGCATTTCCTGTGGCGCTTCGGTCAACAGCCGCACCGACACGATCTTGCCGTCGCCGGTGTAGATGCGCCGCGCCTGCTCGCGGACCTGGGACTCGGTAAGCGCAGGCAGCGGCGCACCCGAGCGGGCATCGAACAGCCGCGCCCCTTCGGGAGTTTCAGCGCGCCAGACGGGGCGATCGAAGAACCGCTGCAAGCGAACCTCGGACGCACCGGGCGCGGCCGCAACGATCCGCGACGGCGGCGCGAGGCCCGCGAGGTCGAAGGGCTGAACCATCGGCGCGCGCACGAGATGGTCGCCATGGATGGTGTCGATATGCACGACCACCATGTAGAAGCCGGTCAGCGTCCAGAGCAGCGCCTGGACGCCGACCACCAAGGCCAGCCATTTATGCGTTCGCCGGACGAGCAGCGGCCAACGGATCGCCATATCGATTACCCTCAGAACGCGGTGCGGAAGCCGACGTAGAAACGCCGTCCGAGCAGGTCATAGGTCATCGTGTCGGTGTTCGCATCGGTGAAGCTCTGGATATAGGGCGCCTTGCGATCGAAAAGATTGTCGACACCGACCTGGAACCGGGTCTTCTCGTCGATTTCGAAAGCGACCTGGAGATTGTGGTAGAAGACATTCGGCGTGCTGTAGCCGATGTCGCCGGGGGCCGCATTGAAGTCGGTCGCCTTGCCGATCCACTGGGTCGACCAGGTCGCGCTGACCCCGTCCTTTTCAGCGGTCAGCACGCCATAGCCGCGCCATTTCGGATAGCCGCCATTGCCGCCGCCGATAAAGCCGTCGAAGTCGATCGGCGCGCCGCCGGGGAAAGGCAGGACCACATATTTGTTGAGATAGGTCACGTTGACGTCGAGCGAGACGTTCACGCTGCCGATGTCATTGTTGTAAACGAGACCCAGATCGAGGCCGTTCATTTCTTCGCGGCCCGTGTTGATCGGTTGCGCGGAGAGGAAGGTAACCTCGCCGGTCAACGGGCTGCGGGTAAAATCTTCGCAGAAGGGATGCGAAAGATTCTGGCTCGCATAACAAATGCTGAGCTTTGTCGAGCCCGGAATAGCACGGATCGCATCCTTGATCTTGATGTCGAACCAGTCGGCAGTGAGCGAGAGTCCCGGAACCAGTCCCTTCGGTGAAATCACCGTCCCGACGGTCCAGGTCGTCGAGCTTTCGGGTTTCAGATTCTCGTTGCCGCCGACCGTTGTCAGGATCGTTGTACCGAGCTGAACATAATTGGCCGGCACGCCCGACGCCTGACAATTGGCGATCAGTGTCGCATTGCCGCTGGTCGAATAGCGCGAGCAGGGGTCGGTGGTCGTCAGATTGCCCTCGGAGACGCCGCCGAACAATTCGGGGACGTTCGGAATGCGAAAGCCGGTGCCGTAGGTGCCGCGCAGGCGGAAGCTGTCATTGATGACCCAGTCGACGCTCCCCTTGTAGTTCCAGTCGCTGCCGAACAGGTCGTAGTTCGAGTAGCGAACCGCGCCGTCGAGGGTAAGCGACTGGAAGAAGGGTGTGTCGGCCAGAACGGGCACCGACAGTTCGAGATAGGCTTCCTTCGCCGTGCTCGTTCCGGAGATCGGATCCTGCTGGTTGGTGTTGGCAATACCGAGCACCGTCAGCGGATCGGGATCGCGCCAACCCTTTTCCTTGCGATAGACGACACCCGCCGCGAAGGAGACGGGGCCTGCGGGCAGCTTGAAGAGATCGCCGTTGATATCGGCGGTGACCGTCGCAAGCTCGTTGCCGCCGCGGTCGCGCGACGTGAACAGGATATAGTCGAGAACCTCCGGGGTCAGGTCGCCGAACCCGAGATAGTCGGCGCAGGGGATCGTGGCACCGGCAGCAAGACTGCACTTGGTCGTATCGAGGGAATTCGCCACTCGCTCGAGATTGGCGATGTTGGTCGAACCATCGACCGCGGTGTTGCGGCCGAAGGCGCCCGCGATTTCCCATCCCCAATCGTTCGAGAGCTTGCCGCGGAGGCCAAACGTACCCTGCCAGGTATCGGTTTCCTGGAAGAATTGGCGCGGGCCGGGCTCGGCGAGGCGGCGCTGGATGAGGACGATATTCTGCCCCGTCGGATTGGTGGGATTGCTCGCCGCGATCGAGAGGTTGCGCAGCGTTCCGGGCGTCGCGATCTGATTCGACTTGCGGAAGGTGTAAAGGAATTCGCCGAACGCCTCGATATTGTCAGTGATGTCATAGTCGGCGAAAAACGCCGTGCTCACGCGCTCGACCGGGCTCACCGCGTTGAGGAACGGGTTCGAGTTGAAGTTGTGCTTGGCAGCGCTGTACGGCTCGAAGAAGTTGCCGTTACCGCCCAGCACCTGATTGAAGTTGATCTGCTGGCCGTTCGGCAGCACCGCGCGGCCGCCGATCGTCGAGGCGCTGTTCACGCAGCTCAGCATGCCGGGCGTGGTTTCGGCAAGCGAGCAAGGCGCGCGCGTTGCCATATTGACCGCGCTCGTCTTCTGATAGGTGACCGCCGCCATGAAACCGCCGCGATCGTTGCGGACGCCCCACAGGAGGTCGGCGGTGAAGTCCGAGCCATCGCCCTTTTCGGTGATGCCTTGGCGCACGCTGAGGCCGAGGCCTTCATAGTCAGTGCGGGTCACGAGGTTGACCACGCCCGCCATCGCGTCGGCGCCATAGATCGCCGAGGCGCCGTCCTTGAGCACATCGGTGCGCGCGAGCGCCGCGACCGGGATCATGTTAAGATCGGGCGAGGAGTTCGCGCCGGTGCCGCCCGCGACGAGGCGGCGGCCGTTGAGCAGAACAAGCGTGCGCTTGATGCCGAGACCGCGCAGGTTCACCTGCGCCGTGCCATATCCATTGTTCGCCCAATAGGCGGAGGTCTGGTTGCCTGCGAAGCCGGCGTTGGCGGGAAGGCGCTGCAGCACCGTCTCGATATTGACGACGCCGGTGTTCTCGATCTGCTCGGCCGACACGACGGTCGCGGGGCCGACGCCCGCGAGATCCTGGCGACGAATGCGCGAGCCGGTCACGACGATGTCCGATCCGTTCGGAGCATCCTCCGCGGCGGGTGACTGCGTCGCAGCATCGCTCTGCGCGAGCGCTGGCGTTGCAAAGGTCGCGACCGCTGCGGCGCTGGCGAGCAAAATTGTCCTGGTCATCATAGCGAAACCCCCTGATGGTTGGCTGATTCCCCTCAGAGAGCATCAAATGTATATACAGGTCAATAGGAATTTATTGAATCATATCAATTGGTTATGAAGTAAATTCCGGGCGCACGATACTTACTAGATACGCACCCCAAAGCTCTACCCCTCATCAATTTTGAAATTTTTTCCGGCCTGAGCCTTTTCGCGCAAGGAGCCGGCGGGCCCCTCCCTCGGCTTGCTTATGAAATGACATGATTAAGTGGGTCGGCACAGCTTGGGGGCGCGACCGACTTGAGCCGCTCAATGCGAAAGTATCTGTTCGAGAAAGGTCCGTGCGCGCTCGCTTTTCGGCGCGGCGAAAAAATCTGCCGGCCTTGCGTCTTCGATGATCTGGCCCTGATCCATGAAAAGCATGCGATCGGCCGCCTCGCGCGCGAATCCCATTTCGTGCGTCACGCACACCATCGTCCGTCCTTCGCCGGCAAGGGACGTCATCACATCGAGTACCTCCTTGATCATCTCGGGATCGAGCGCCGATGTCGGCTCGTCGAAGAGAAGAATCCGGGGCTCCATCGCCAGAGCGCGGGCTATCGCGGCCCGCTGTTGCTGCCCTCCCGAGAGCTGCCCCGGATATTTGCCCGCCTGGTCGCCAATCCTCACCTTGTCCAAATAGGATATGGCGCGCGCCTCCGCCTCCGGAAGAGACAAGCCGCCGAGCAGGACGGGCGCGAGGGTGCAATTCTCCAGCACCGTCTTGTGCGGGAACAGATTGAACTGTTGAAAGACCATGCCGACGGCGCGGAGCGCCGCAACGGCCTCCCGCGACGCGTCGGTTATCCTGGTTCCCTCGATCAGGACGGCACCGGAGTCGGGCACCTCGAGCCTGTTCATGCAGCGAATGAGCGTCGATTTGCCGGAGCCTGAAGGGCCGCAAATCACGATCCGCTCGCGCGGGGCGATTTCGAGGTCGATCGAGCGGAGGGCATGATAGGCGCCATAATATTTGTCGACCTGCCGCAAGCTGACGGCCGCGTGGCCCGAGGCGTCGGTCATGACGCCTGCCCCCGGCCGCGGAGCGCTCGTACCCGCGCGAAGGCTGCGGCGAGGTCGGCGATCAGATCCTGCGGCGCTTCGAGGCCGGCGTGAATGCGGATCAGCGCCCCATCTGCCTCGCCATTGGGAAAATCGCGGATCGGAGCGGGCCACGCCGGAACCGCGAGACTTTCGAAGCCGCCCCAGCTCGAACCGAGCTGGAATAGCGAGAATTCGTTGAAAAAGGCGCTGGTTTCGGGCGGGGTCAGGCCATCGAGCTGAACACCGAACAATCCGGAAGCACCGGTGAAATCCCGCTTCCAGATTGCATGGCCGGGGTCGGCGGGATGAGCCGGATAGCGGACCGCAACCACTTCGGGTTGCTGGGCGAACCATTCGATCAGCGTCGCTGCGGTGCGCTGGTGGCGTTCAAGGCGCGCATCGAGCGTCCTGATGCCCCGGTGGACCAGATAGCAATTGTCGGGACTCGCGCAGTTGCCCCAGCGCGCCGCCGCGTCCTTGAGCTGGCGGTAGACGGCATCGCTGGCCGCCGTCATCGTGCCGAGCAGACAGTCGGAGTGCCCCGAGAGATATTTGGTTGCCGAAGCAAGCGAGATGTCGACGCCATGGGCCAAGGGCTTGAAGAAGAGCGGCGTGGCCCAGGTGTTGTCGAGAGCGGTCAATATGCCCCGGCTGCGCGCAACCGCCGTGATCGCGGGGACGTCGATCATATCGAATGTCTGCGAGCCCGGGGTCTCCATATAGATGAGCCGGGTGTTGCTGCGGCACAGCCCGGCAATCTCCGCTCCGATATCGGGCCGGAAATATTCCACCTCGACCCCGAAACGCGCGAGAACGTCGGTCAGAAACTTGCGGGTCGGCCCATAGACGCAGTCCGCGACGAGCAGATGGTCGCCCCCGGCCACGAAAGCCGTGAGGGCTAGCGCGATTGCGCTGGTTCCGGACGAGGTGATGACGGTCGCGCAGCCGCCTTCAAGTTCGCTGACAGCCTCGGCGAGCGCAAAGGTCGTTCGCGTTCCGTACAGGCCATAGATGACCTCATCGTAGAGACCCTGGTGCCGGTCCATATAGGCCTCGACGCTGTCGTAGATAATGGTGGAGGCCCGGTCGACGGGCGGATTGATGAGGCCCCGCTGATCGCACGGACGGGGACCGCCGTGCACGGCACGCGTCGGATCCTGCCAGGCGCGCCCTTTCGGGCTTGCCGGCTCCCCGGGCCATTTTCTGTCGTGATTATCCTGCATAGTTTAGTTTCCGTTCGATCTTCATGCTGAGCCGGGACAGGGAGAAACAGAGGAGGAAAAAGATTGTCCCGGTAAAAAGATAGGCTTCGGCGAAATAGGGTCGCCATTGCGCCTCGACGTAGGAGAGGCGGGTCGTCTGCAACAAATCGAAGACGCCGACGATGAGGACGAGCGTCGTGTTCTTGACCTCGCTGATCGAAGTGTTGACCAGCCCCGGCACGCTGACTTTCAGCGCCTGCGGCAACAGGATATGGCGCCGCGCCTGCCATTTGGTGAGGCCAAGAGCATGCGCGGCCTCGGCTTGCCCGACGGGAACCGCCAGCAGGCCGCCCCGGATGACCTCGGCCATATAGGCGGCAGTGAAGAATATGAGCGCGAGCTGGACGCGCGGCAGGCTGTCGATCGAGAGATAGGAGGGCACGAACAGCGGGAACAGGACCGCAGCGAGGAAGAGCACTCCGATCAGCGGCGTTCCGCGAACCAGCTCGATGAAGGCGACGCTCGGCCAGCGAATGCCGCGCCGCGCCGACCTGCGGCCGAACGCGAGGAGTATAGCCAATGGAAAAGCGCCGACCACCGCAAGGCTCGCGAGCAGCAATGTGACCGGCAGGCCGCTCCACTTCTCCATCGGGACATAGGAAAGGCCCGCGAATCCTCCTCGTAGCAGAAGTACCGCCACGGCGATTGCGCCGAGCCAGACAAGCCCGAGGCGGCTGCGCCAGAATCGCGGGACGAAGGAGAAGGCAAGGCATGAAAGCAGCGCGGCCGCCGCTGCTGCGGACCGCCACTGCTCGGCTTCGGGATAGGTGCCAAACAATATCAGCCGCGCATTTTCGCGGAGGAATGGCCAGCAAGCACCGCTGGCCAAACGGCAATCGGCCGCGCCCCCGGCGAAGGTCGCGTCGAACAGCAGCCACGAGAGCCCCTTGCCGGCGAAAGCCGCGGTCATGGCGAGGATCGCGATGGTGAGTATCGACTGGCGTCCTCCTCTGAACAGATTGCGCCGTATCCACGACGGCCAGGCGGTCGCCGAGCGCAGCGGAAAGGGTTCGAGGGGCGCCGACTGGATGCTCCGGCCGGGCTGCCCGGCGACGCTCCAGCCCAACTGGCGGGCATAGAGGCCGGTGACGAACGACAAGGATAGCGAAAGCAGCAGGAAGGTCGCGACGATCAGGCCGACGCCCTCGATCGCCTGCCCTGTCTGACTGATGACGGTATCGACCACCGAGACAAATTCGGGATATCCGATCGCGACCCCCAGGGAGCTGTTCTTGATCGTGTTGAGATGCCAGCTCGTCATCGGCGGTATGGCGATGCGCAGCGCTTGCGGCATCACGATCCGTCCCATTGTTTGCGCGGGCGACAGGCCGAGCGCTTTGGCGGCCTCGCTCTGCCCTGCGGGAACGGCGAGGATCGCGCCGCGGAATATCTCGGCCAGATAGGCCGAGGCATAGACCGAAAGGCTGGCGACCAGCGTCAGAAACTCCGTGGAGAGCGACAATCCGCCGACGGTTCCGAAGCGCCCCGCCCGCGGCAGATCGATCCCGCCCCACAGCAAGAGCGGCACCAGGGAGATGCCGGCGAAGGCCAGCGCAGTGCGCGTGCGAACGGCTCCTCGCCGCACGGCACCCAGCAGGATCGCACAGGCGACGATCGCGATGAGAAAGACCGGCCGTCCCGGATCGGCCAAGGAGAGCGCGGGGAGGTGCAATCCCCGATTATCGAGGTCGAACGGTCCGACGGCGCCCGGGCCGGGTCCGGGCAGACCGAACAGCAGCGCGGCGTACCAGACGAACATCTGGAGCAGCAGCGGAATATTGCGAACCAGCTCGATATAAAGGCCGGAGAGCCTCGCAAGCAGCCAGTTGGACGACAGGCGCGCCATGCAGACCGCGAGGCCGAGCAAGGTCGAGAAGATGATGCCGAGCGCCGATATCAGGAGCGTGTTGAGAAGACCCACCGCCAGCGCCGCGGCATAGGAATCGCCCGGCGCGTAAGCAATCAGCGTTTCGCCAATCGCGAAACCCGCCCGGTCGAACAGGAAACCGAACCCCGTCCGGATGTTTCGGTCCGCGAGATTGTCCGCCAATGTCGCAAACAGGCCGTAGGCGACCACAAGCCCGCCCGCGATCAGCAGCCAGGGTAACGCAGCGATGGCAAGCCGCCTGTGTTTATGAGTCATCGCATCGGCAACGGGTAGATCAGCCCGCCGTCCCGATAGAGCTTATTCTGTCCGCGTTCGACGCCGAGCGGCGTAATGTGCCGGTCGAAGATTTCGCCATAATTGCCCGTCGCCTCGATCGCGCGATACGCCCAGTCATCGTCGAGGCCGAGCGACTTGCCGAATCCGGGCAGGCCGCCGAGCATCTTGCGCACTTCGGGGTCACGCGAGGCCATGCGCATGCGCGCTGCATTCGCGCGGGTGACCCCCATTTCCTCGGCAGCAAAGAGCGCGTTCAGCACCCATTTGTTGATCTCATACCATTGCTCGTCGTCGCTGCGCACGACGGGACCTACCGGCTCCTTGGTGAGTCGTTCGGGCAGCACAACATAATCGTCCGGATGCGCGGTATCGGCGAGACGGATCACGGTCAGCGTGAAGGCATCGGTGGTCATCGCGTCGCACCGCCCGGCAAAGAAGGCGAGCTTGGCTTCCTCGGGATTCTCGAACACGACCGACTGGAAACGCAGCCCCTTGCGCTCGAAATATTCGGCGGTGTTGAGTTCGGAGGTCGTCCCCTTGGTGATGCAGATCGATGCGCCATCGAGATCCGTCGGAAGCCGCACACCCGATCGCCGGGGCACCAGGAAGCTCTGCCCGTCATAATACATGGTGCCGACGAAATTCACCCCGAGGTCGGTGTCGCGCGTCAGCGTCCATGTCGTCGTCCGCGACAGGACGTCGGCCTCGCCCGTCTGCACGATCGTGAAGCGCTTGTTCGAGGCGACCGGCATGAACCGGACCTTGCGGGCATCGCCGAGGACCGCAGCGGCGAGCGCCCGGCAGTAGTCGACGAAGAACCCCTGCCAGCGCCCGCGCTTGTCGAGATAGGACATGCCGAGCTGCCCCGTATGAATTGCGCAATTGAGCGTTCCGCGCGCGCGAATCCGCGCAAGCGTCGATCCCTTCGCCGCGGCGATTTCATGCCCACCGGTGCCGGCGGGCTCGCGGCCGCAGCCGCCGAGTAACAGGGCGCCTGCGGCGAGCAGCGCCGGTAACCAGCGGCGCGATGCGTGCGACCTATTCATAAACGAGGCTTTCAATGCTAGCGCCATAAGAAATAGCTATAGGGAGCGATGTCCGATGAACCTGCGTCACCTCGAAGCCTTCAGGGCCGTGATGCTCTCGGGATCGGTCACCCAGGCCGCGCAGTCGCTCAACCTGTCGCAACCCGCGGTGAGCAAGATGCTTGCCGAGCTCGAGCATCAGCTGGGCTTTCAGCTCTTCCTGCGTTCGCGCGGCAGCGCGCTCACCGTGACGCCCGAAGCCGACGCCTTTTTCTACGAAGTCGAGCGGAGCTTCTCGGGCATTGCGGCCCTGAAGCGGGTAGCGGAAGACATCCGCAACATGGCGACCGGCACGCTCCGGATCGCCGCCCTTCCGGCGCTCGCGGTCAGTTTCCTGCCGCGTGTGATCGCGGCCTTTCGCGAGACACATCCCGGCGTCACCGTTCAGCTCCAGACCCGCAGTTCCTCGACGGTGCGGCAATGGATGGCGAACCAGCAGTTCGACATCGGGCTCGCGACGCCGGCGCGCGAATTGCCCGGCATAAGGATGGAGCGCTTCCTGCGCTGCCCCGGCGCCTGCGTTCTCCCTGCCGGCCACCGCTTGGCCGTCAAGGACGTCATCCGGCCGGCCGATCTCGAGGGCGAGCCCTTCATTTCGCTCGCGCTCGAGGACGGCGTGCGTCACCGCATCGACCGCATTTTCGAGGACGCGGGCGTCCACCGCGAGATGGTCATCGAAACCCAATATGCGATGACCATCTGCGCGCTTGTCATGCAGGGGGTCGGATGTTCGATTCTCAACCCCGTGACCGCAGCGGATTATGCCGAGCGGGGCCTTACGGTCCGTGATTTCGCGCCGGAGGTCCATTTCGAATATATGCTCTTCACGCCGAAGTTGAGGCCGATGTCCCAAGTCGCTGCGGCCTTTATCGCGGTGCTCGAATCCCACCGCGACGCGATGTTCGGCTCCGACGCCAGCTGAAGACACAAGACGCCGCACGGCCCTCACGGCCACCGATCAGAAGGAGGCGGTCGCGCGGACGTACCAGAAGCCCCCGTTGAACCCCGTCGGCGCGAAGCGGAGATATCGGATCCCGTTGTTGATCTGGGATTGCCGCGCCTCGACGTCGGGGTAATTGTCGAAGATATTCTCGCCGCCGACCGCGAGCTTGAGCATGTCGCTAACCTTGTAGGACAGCTCGAGATCGACCAGCAGTTCGGCGCCGCCCGTCTGGTCGGCAGCCGGTGCGGCGCCATAGTCGGTCCATTTGCCATAATAGTTCGCGCGCGCGACGAAGCCGAAGCGCTCGCCCGCATAAGTGAAGGACGCATTGCCCTTCCACTTCGGAACGAAGCCCTCGAGTTCGAGCAGCCGCTCGCGGTCCGCAGTGATCACCGGCGAGGCCTTGATGACATCGGTTTTGGTATAGTTGCCGTTGAGGCCGAGCGTGGCCTTGCCGTCGCCGAGGTCGAAGCCCACGGTGAGCACCGCATCGACGCCCTGGGTGCGGCTGTCGAAGGAATTGGTGAAGAAGCTCACCTGCTGGAAGGAATCCCCACCGGGAATGCCAAGCGCCGCGAGCTGCGCACGCTGCGCCGGGGTGAGATTGAAATTGCCCGATACGGCGATCCGGTCTTCGACCTTGATGTTGAAATAGTCGAGCGTGAAGGTGATGCGATTGGAGGGCTTCACCACGATGCCGCCGGCGACGTTGAACGAATTCTCGGGCCGAAGCGGCGTCGCGCCGAAGAATTGCGCCACCGGATTGTTGGGCGCGATAATGCCTGCGGTCAGCGGCGCCCCGGTTATCGAGTCGATGTTGGTCTGGACCTGCGAGGCGTTCGACTGGCCCGGCGTCGGCGCCCGAAAGCCGGTGTTGACCGATCCGCGCACCGCGAAGACGTCCGAGAAATCATATCGCCCGTTGATCTTCCAGGTGAATTTCGAGCCGAAGTCCGAGTAATTCTCGTAGCGGCCGGCAAGGCCGAACTGGAGCGCGTCGGTGAGATTGCCTTCGAGCGACGTATAGGCGGCCCAGTTGCTGCGCGCGAACTCGCCCGCCTGGATGGGACTGAAGCCCGGGAAGCCGTTCGAGCCGACCGGCAGTCCGACGCGGTTTCCGGTATCGGGATCGATGACCGACGCGAAAGGACCAACCTGCCATGATGCGATGTCGCCGGCCGTGATCTCATATGTCTCGCGCCGATACTCGAGACCGCCTGCAAGCGTCAGCGGATCGGAGGTGCCGATCGCGATGGGGTAAGTGAGATCGAGATTGAAAGCGAGTTCGCGCTGCTCGAGCTGCCCCGGCTTGAAGGAGGTCGGCGACGCGAGGCCAAGCGACGGATTGACCGTATTTTCGATCCGGTAGGAAGCATGGTTCTGACCATAGGAAGCGCTGAGGTCATAGGTCAGGCCCGAGGAGAATTCGCCCTTGAGGCCGGCCGCCAGCGCCGCATCGGTCACCGTGGCACCGAAATCCGGGGTGAAACCGCCGGGAAAGAGCTGGCGGAAGCTGAACCGCTGTCCTCCGGGCGTATTGGTGAGCGGAATCGAGGTGGAAATGAAGCTGGCATCGGGGTTGCGGTAAAAGAAGGCCGTCGTGCCGCGGCTCCAGCTATAGTTGCCGAAGGTGTAGAATTCCATCTCCTCCGACAGTTCGATGCCGGCATTGACGAAGATGCGCGCCGCCTCGGATTCGGGATTTCCCCAGCGCTGCGCCGGGACCGGGACATCCTGAACGCCGGCATCGATGAGCGCCTGCGCGTCGGGACGCTGAATGCCGCGCGACGTCGTGCTGGCGTTCACATATTCGCCGCTGATGTTGACGAAACCGGCGTCGGTGAAGGGAAGCCCGACATTGCCCTGGACGAGGAAATCCTCGCCGTCGCCCTTATAGAATTGGCCATAGCGGGCGATCAGCAATCCGCCTTCGCGGTCGCGGCGCAGACCGAAATTGAGGACGCCGGCGATCGCATCCGATCCATAGAGCGCCGACGCGCCGTCACGCAGAACCTCGAGCTGGCCGATCGCGATCGACGGGATCGCCGAAAGATCGGGTCCCTGCGATCCCCGGATATAGGGAACATTGGTGAACTGGACCGTCGCGCCGCGATGGCGCCGCTTGCCATTCACGAGCACCAGCGTCTGGTCCGGCGGCAGGCCGCGCAGCGAGAAAGGCCGGGTAAAAACGGCGCCGTCGTTGCTGACGAGGCGCTGGACATTGAGCGACGGGACCTCGGTGCGCAGGAGATCATTCATGTCGGCCGTGCCCTTTTCGAGCAGTTCGGCACCGGTGATGATGTCGATCGGCTGAGCGGAATCGGCCGCCTTGAGATCGTTCCGCCGCGTACCCGTCACGACGATTTCGCCCTGCGACGCGCCTGGCCCCGGCGCCTCTTTGGCGTTATCCTGCGCGAAGGCGGCGGCGGCCGACATGCCTGCCAGGACGGCGATAATCGAGCCACTCGTGCGAAGCAATTTTCTCATGGTCCCCTCCCATTTGCGAAAGCTCTCGGCTTCGCCACCGAGCTATCTTCGCGGCCTTGGCATGACCAGAAATAATCACCACTCATCGCTATAAACGAGATGGTTATTCCATATGGTTATATCTCTCGCTGCGGCATCGAGCAGCGCCCGACCGCGCGGCATGCCGGGCGCGGCGATGCCGGACACTTCGCGCAGCTTGTCCTCGACCGCCCGGGCGACATGCCGCGTCGGCACATGCTCCTTATTTTTTGTCCATATCGTGCCCGGCATGAGGATCGGGTTCGGGTTCGACAGGTTTCGGCGCTTCCGGCGCGGCCTTTGCCCGCGGCGGCACAGCGGCCTTCGCGGCGGGTTCTTGCTTGGGGCGGGATTTCTCCGGAGGCATCGCTTCTTCGGTCGGCGCCGCCGGGGCAGACGCGGCGGGCGGCTCGTCCGCTACGGGCATGGTCTCGACCATTGCGGGCGGCTCACCGGCAGTGACCTCACTCTGTTCCGGTGTGACGTCGCTCTGCTGCGCGGGCTCAGTGCCGCATCCTGCCAGAGCAAATATCAGCGCGGCGGCGCTCGCTAGGGGAATGAATCTCGTCATATCTGTCTCCTCTTCGTGTCGGCAGGTCATGCGCGGAATTCAGAAACCTTGCCGTCGCTGCCGAATGCCATCACTTCGAATGCGTCCGCGCTTCCGTCCGGCATTTCCATTCCCGGAGAACCGCGCGGCATGCCGGGCACGGCGATTCCGCGAATGTCGCGTGGCTTGTCGTGGAGGAGTCTCGCAACATGCCGCATCGGCACATGACCCTCGATCGCATAGCCGCCGATCACGGCCGTGTGGCACGACGCCAGCTGGCCAGGCACACCATATCGCGTCTTTACGGCGGCCATGTCAGCGCGGTTCTCGACAGTCACATCATAACCGGCCTTGCGTGCGATATCCGCCCAAGCTTCGCAGCAGCCGCATTCGGGATCGCGATAAACGAGCATTCGCTTGGGGCTGGACGTCTCGGCGCCCGGCGCGGGCGCCGCGCCATTCTTATCGCTGGTCGCCGCCGGGCCCGAGGCAGAATTGCATGCCGCAAGCGCGATCCCCGATCCGACCGCAATCAGGCCGAAAAGATGACGGCGCGTCATCAGATTTTTCATGTCATTTCCTCGCGAGAATGGATTTCATCTGTTCGATTTCGGCCGCCTGCCCCGCGATGATGCCGCGGCAGAGTTCGCGTATCTCGGCATCTTTGAGAGAAGCCTGTTCACACATGAGGATCGCGCCCGAGTGATGCGGGATCATCGAACGCAAGAAGGCCGTGTCGCCGATCGTCGTCTGTGTCCGGATGAGCCCGAAGCTCCCGAAGAAGGCAACTGCCGATCCCAGCAGCAGGAACGTATTGAGACGTTTCGACGGGAACATGCCCGGCATTGCGACGATCATCAGCACGACCATCGGCGAGACCATCATCAGCGTCATGTAGAGCATGTTGAGATTATTGTAGAAGCTCGAGAGGCGGTCGATCATGACGAACATCACCAGATACATGATGACGCCGCTGACGATCGTCTGCAGCGCGAGGCTGCGATAGGCTGGTTTCACGGCATTTCTCCTCGACGTGTCGCCACCCCGCGAAACTTCTAGAACCAGGCCCGCACCCCCATCACGAAGCTGACGCCGCTCGCATCCTCGCCCGCGGCGCGGGCAAAACGCGCGGTATCGCCGACCTTGCGCGCCCATTCGACGCCGACATAAGGCGCGAATTCCTTCACGACCTCGTAACGCAGGCGAAGCCCGAGCTCGAAATCCGAAAGCCCCGAACCAACGCCGGTCTCGGGGACATCCTGGAGCGCAAAATTGACCTCCGCCATCGGCTGGAGGATCAGTTTCTGGGTGATGCGCTGGTCGTAATAGCCTTCGAGCCGGGCGAGCAGATCACCCTTGTTCGAAAGAAACAGCGCGCCCTCGACTTCGAACCAATAGGGGGCGAGCCCCTCGAAGCCGATCGTCGCATAGGTGCGGTCGGGGCCGGGCCCAAGATCCTGCCTGATACCCGCCTGCGCGTTGAAATAGGGTCCGATCGCCCGGCTGTAGAGCGCCTGTACCTCGGCGCTCTCGATGCCTTCGCCGAACACGCCCTCGCCTTCGCTCTTGATCGTCAGCCGGTTAATGTCGCCGCCGTACCAAGCCTCACCGTCCCAGCGGAACCCGTCGCGGCCCTTGCGCGCCTGATATTCGGCAAGGTTGAAGCTGATGAAAGCGATGGTCTGCGCACCATTCTCTTTCATCATGTCGTGGCGCGAATGCTCCATTTCGGCTTGGGGATAAATGCGATCGGCATACCAGTCGCCGGGAGGCGCAGGCGCGGTAGCATCGCCCGGCGGCAAATCGGTGCCGCTAGCGCTGCTCGTGGTCGCCATGCCTTCCATTCCCGCCATCGCGTCCGCAGATCCGCCCTTCGGGGTGCAATGGCCCATTTTGGCATGTTCGGGCGGGCAATCGGGATCGGACGGCTGCGGTGCGCCATGATCCATCGCACCCATGTCCGAAGCGCCCTTGCCTGGAGCTTCCGCCTCAGGCGTACAATGACCCATCGCCGCATGTTCGGGCGGGCAGCTTGAAGCCTCGGGTTCCATGTCCATGCCCTGCATGTTCCCATGGTCCATCTGCTCCATCGACCCTTCGGCGGGCGCTTCGGGCGCGGACTGCGCTACGGGTGCTGGCGTTGGCGAGGGAGCGGGTGTCGGCGCGGGCGCCGCACCATGCATCGAATGATCCATCGACTGCGCCGCGGCGGGCACAGCAAAGGCCAGCGGGGCGATACCCGCGAGGAGAAGCGCGACCCGGGTCATTCGCCGTCTCCCTTCGGACGGACGCTGACGACGCGCATCATCCCCGCGTGCATGTGATAGAGAAGGTGGCAATGGAACGCCCAGTCGCCGAGCGCGTCGGCGGTGAAATCGAAGCTCGCGATGCCGCCCGGCTGGACAAGCACCGTATGCTTGCGCGGCGACCGGTCGCCCTTGCCCGTCACCAGTTCGAAAAAATGGCCGTGGAGGTGGATGGGGTGGCTCATCATCGAATCGTTGATGAGGTTGATCCGCACGCGCTCTCCCTCGATGAAGGGGATGGGCTCGTGATAGTCGGACATCTTGATGCCGTCGAACGACCACATGAAGCGTTCCATATTGCCGGTCAGATGGATGTCGAGCGAGCGCGAGGCGGCGCGGGTATCGGGGTTGCGCTCGAGCGCGACAAGGTCATGGTAGGTCAGCACCTTGTGCCCGACATTCTCCAGTCCCTGCCCCGGCTCGCCCATGCGATCCATCGGCATCGGCGAGATCGTCTGAACGCTGGGATCGCGCTTGACCTGCGGCGCGACACTGAAGTCGCGCATGCTGTGCTGCATGCCTCCGCCAGATCCATGATCCATGCCCGCCATCGCGCCGCTTTCCCCCGCTGGCGTACAATGGCCCATCTTGGCATGTTCGGGAGGACAAGAAGGGTCGCTCGCCGGCATGGGCATGGCGCCCATATCGCCGCCCGAATGGTCCATACCCGCCATCGCGCCGCCCGACATGTCGCCCATGCCCATGTCCTTCATGGTCGCGAGCGGCCGTTCGCGGAGCGGCGGCACCTCGGCGACCATGCCAGCGCGCGGTGCGAGCGTCGCGCGTCCCATGCCCGAGCGGTCATTGGCCTCGGCAACGAGCGTATAAGCACGGTCCTCGACCGGGGTCACGATGACGTCATAGGTTTCGGCGACCGCGATCTGGAACTCGTCGATTTCGGTCGGCACGACATTGAGCCCATCAGCCTGGACGACGGTCATCCTGAGGCCCGGGATACGGACGTTGAAGATCGTCATCGCCGACGCATTGACGATGCGCAGGCGTACCCGCTCGCCGGGGCTGAAGAGCGCGGTCCAGTTGTCGCGCGGACCATGGCCGTTGACGAGGAAGGTGTAGGTCGAACCATTGACGTCGGCGACGTCGGTCGGGTCCATCCGCATCTTGCCCCAATCGATCCGCTCCTTGAGCGGTTGATCCTTGCCGGCAAGCAGGCCCGCCAGCGTCTGGCGCTGCATGTTGAAATGGCCGGGATTGACCTTGAGCTTGCGGAAGATCGCCTCGGGCGACAATTGACTGTGGTCGGACAGGACGACGACATGCTCGCGGTCGTAGCCGATCGGGTCGGCGCCCGCGGGATCGATGACGATCGGGCCATAATGGCCGAGCTGTTCCTGAAGCCCCGAATGGCTGTGATACCAATAGGTCCCCGATTGAACGACCGGGAATTCATAGACAAACTTCGAGCGCGGCTTGATCCCGGGGAAGCTGACGCCGGGCACGCCGTCCATCTGGAACGGCAGGATCAGGCCGTGCCAGTGAATCGAGCTGTCCTCGTCGAGATCGTTGACGACGGTGAGGCGCGCGCTTTGTCCCTCCTTCAGCCGGACGAGCGGCGCGGGCACGGTGCCGTTGATCCCGATCGCGCGACTGACCTTGCCGTCGATGCGCATCGTCTGGCGCGCGATGCGCAGCGTTATGTCATTGCCGGATACGGTCGGAAGCGGCGCGGTGATGCCGGACGACACCGGCTGGGCCCAGGCCGGGAACCATGCGGCCATCGCCGCAGCAGCCCCTCCACCCAAAGCTCCACTGACGAACCGACGCCTTTCCATCTGCATATTCTTTCCGACCGTTACTGACTGTTCCTAAAGCTATACGCAGGCGGCACGCCTGCCCCTCAATAAAAATGCCGGACGATGAGGAGATGCCGCCTGAACGAGCGGTCGAACCCTCAACCCTCGGCGCTCGCAGATGTTCCCGCGAGCAATTCCCGGAGCCTGGTCCGCGCTCGATAGAGGCGCGTTTCGACTGTTTTCTCGCTGACCCGCAAAATGACCGCTGTTTCGGCCTGGCTGACCTCGTCGACACCGCGGAGGAGCAACACTTCGCGCAAATTCTGCGGCAGCTGATCGATCGCCCCGCGAACCCTGGCGAGCTCTCGCCTGTCGGTCGCCGCGGAATCGGGCCCAGGACCATCGCTTGCTACGTGATGCGCATTTTCGAGCGGGAGCGCGCGGGAGAAAAAGGCGCGCACCTTTCGCCGTCGTGCCCAGTCGCGACATTTGTTGAGCGCGATACGGGCGATCCATGTGCGGAAGGGGCGTTCGCCATCATAGCGATCGAGCGCCGAAAAGCCGGAGACGAACGTCTCCTGCGTCAAATCCATCGCCTCGTCGGCATCGCCGATCTGCTTTACGATGAGCCGGTAGACGCCCGTTTTGTAACGGCGCAGCAACTCGCGATAGGCGTCTTCGCGGTGCGCGCGCGCAAAGGCCGCCAGATCCTGGTCGCTACATTGCGATAGGTCGGCGCTCACCGCGCATCGGCGGTCAGCGCCTTGACCACGCTTTTGTCGAACATTTCCGCTTGATCGGGGTTGAGAACCCCGCGCATCGCGAAGAGATGCTGGAGCGTTTCCTTCTGCAATGTCCCCATCACCTCATGCGTCTCGTCGATCGCCTCGGTGACGCGCGGTCCATAGCCATGCTCGGCTTCGATCGCCTGCGCGAGCCGGACATTGGCGGCGCGCATCTCGAGTTCGAGCGCCTGGCGGCGACCGGCGAAGTCGGCTTCGATCCGCTCGAGTTTCTTTTCCTGCTCCGGGGTCAGGTCGAGTTGGCCGTGGAGAAGCGCATGAAGTTCGGTTTCGCTGGCTTTGGGCGCATCGGCTACCAGACGGCCGATGAACACGCCGGCAATCGCCGCGGCGAAGGCAATGAGCCCCAAGAGAAGAAGACGGCGCGACGGCATCGCTACTGTACATCCAGCAAGGTGGAAGGCACCAATGCGCTAGGCGGGCCGAATGGGGTCAGGGGGCTTGCCGCGACCGCCGGCTGGGAAATCGCACTCCCCGCAAAGACACCGCCGCCGAGCGAGACAAAGGCCGCGAGCGCCATCAGGCGGCGCATCGCTACCGCTTCGCGCCGGCGGATCGCCAATGCGCCCATGATGCGATCATCGAGCGCATCGAGCGCTGCGGGCAGATCGATCCTGTTCAAAATGCGAAGCTCCTTATCCATCGATCGTCTCTTCAAACCTTTCCATCATTGTACATACGCGCCGAAGCGCCTCACCCCTCACACCAGAATATTATTCCGGAATATTTGAGGGCCATGCCGATATCCTGCGTATTAGCAGGACAGACACGCATTTGGAGGTGTTCATGTTCAAGTCTCTTCTCCCCTCTGCAGCGGCGGCTTTCGCTCTGCTTCTCATGCCGGCCACGGCAAGCGCGCACACCAAGCTCGTCAGCTCGACGCCCGCCGCCAATTCGACCGTTTCGAAGGTCACGTCGGTCAATCTTCAGTTCAACGAAAAGATCGTCGCCTCGACCCTCAAGACCGAGCTGGTCATGACCGGCATGCCCGGCATGGCCAATCATGCCCCGATGAAGGTGCCTTACTCGTCGATGATGGGCAAAGAGGGCAAGTCGGCGATGCTGATGCTCAAGCGGCCGCTGACAGCCGGAACCTACAAGGTCACATGGTCGGCGGCGGGCGCTGATACCCACCGCATGGGCAGCGAATTCAGCTTCACCGTAAAGTAAAAGACGGTGGGGGACCCCGTTCTGATCGGCATCAGGTTCGCACTTTATGCGGACCTGATGCTCATCGCCGGCCTTGCTGCGTTCCCGCTTTTTGCGCTGACACGGAGCGAACGCCTTGCGCCGCAGTCGATGATGGCCTCGATCTGGCGCGCAGAGCGATGGCTCTGCGCCGCCGGACTGCTTCTCTCCATCTTGGGGATGGGCGTGCTCGCGGCTTCGATGCAGGGTGTGGGGCTCCTCTCCCTGGAACTCCAGCCTTTTTGGGACCTTGTTCGCGAGACCGAGGTCGGCACAGCCTGGGTCTACCGGAGCGCAGCGCTGCTGCTCGCGCTGGGAGTCGCGATCTGGATGGTCCGCTGGCCGACAACTTCGGCCGCCGTACTCGCGGCCGCGGGCTCGGTGGCCGTCGCGAGTCTGGTCTGGTCCGGCCACGCCGGCGCGACCGAAGGCGCCGCAGGCACCGTGCACCGGATCAGCGACATCTTGCACCTGATTGCAGCGGCGGTCTGGATCGGCGCGATCGGCGCCTTCCTGATCCTGATCTCACCACGTCGTGTCCGCGAATGGCCGGGCGGACTCCAAATTGCGGCGCGGAGCCTCGATCAATTCTCGCGCGTCGGTACGATCTGCGTCCTCGTCATCGCCGCCACCGGCCTCGTCAACAGCCAGATGATCGTCGGCGCCGAGAATCTCGGCCGTTCCCTCGGCTCGCCCTATGGACAATTGCTTCTCGCCAAGCTTGCGCTGTTCGGACTGATGCTGGCGCTCGCGGCGGCGAACCGCTGGCGGCTGACCCCGGCGCTCGCGGCCGCCGTCCCGGGGACCGATACCGACAATGTCGACGCCGACCCCGACCTCGCGATTGCAGCCATGCGCAGAAGCCTCATCATCGAAGCGTCGGCCGCGCTCGCCATACTCGCGCTGGTTGCCTGGTTCGGTACGCTCGAACCCTTCGTCACCGCCGATCCGGTTTGACCCCAAGCACCGCCTCTTGGTCGGGTTCGATCATGCTCGGGACCGGCTGGGCGCTCATTGACGCGCGCATCGGGAGCAGCCGTCCCCATAACCATGTGGCGCACCAGATCAGCCTCGCCATCGAACGCGACCTCGAAATTTCCGGTGATGCCGACCTGATAGTTCCCGCCGGACACGCCATTGCGATAGCGTCGCATGTCCGGCACCGCCTCGGGCCGCCGGGCGCCCTCGTGCGGTCATTTTATCTCGACCCGCTTTTTCGTGCCGGCACCCGGCTGTCCGCCGGATCGGCGCCTGTCCTGTTGACGCCGATAGAGACAGCCGGACTAGGTGACATCGCAAGCGGCGCGGACGCGAAGCGCTGGGCGTCCGACTATCTCGACCGCTCGCAGGCGCGTCCGGTGGATGCCCGCCTGTCCGAAGTGCTCGCGGCCCCTGACGATTTGTCGACCGCGCGCGCCTTGGCCGACGTCGCCTGCCTTTCGCCCTCGCGCCTCCGCGAAATCGTCAGCCGCGACTTCGGCGTGCCTCCGGCCAAATTGCTGCAATGGCTCCAGCTTCAACGCGCCGTGCGGACGCTGGTCGGCGGCGGAGGTCTTGCCGACGCCGCGGCGGCGGGAGGCTTCGCCGATCAATCGCACTTCACGCGCCGCTGCGCTCAATGGCTAGGCGTGACGCCTTCGGCCGGCCTTAGTGCCTTCGCGTTCGAAATCGTGCCCTGAGCCGGATGCGCCTCGCACCGCGTCGCCCCGGCGAAACATTCAAGACTGCCGCGCCTGTTTGCCCTTAAGCGTCTCGTCGAGACCGGCGATTGCGGCCGCAATCCGGCGGCAAGCCAAAGCGTCGAAAGGAGACGGCCATGCCCGACCCGAAACCCGTAGCAAGATCCTACACGCCAGCGGCAGGATATCACTTCCTGACGCCCTTTTATGATTTCGGCGTCGCGGTGACAACGCGCGAGCGCGTGTGGCGCGACCGTCTCGTTCGCCATATGGCGCTCGGCGAGGGTGACGTCATTCTCGATATCGGCTCGGGTACGGGAAATCTTGCGCTGGCGATCGCTCGCCATAGCCGGGACGTCCGCTATCTTGGTTTCGACCCCGACGAGGCAGCGACGCGAATTGCCCGAACGAAGACCGCGCAGATTGTTCCACCGCCGGAGTTTCGAGTTGGCTTTTTCGCGGCTTCGGCGATCGATGACTGGCCCCCGCCTGCCAAGATTGCGATCTGCCTCGTCCTTCATCAGGTCGGGCTTGAGGAAAAGGCACGTCTGCTACGCGAGGCCCGGCAGGTGCTCGCGCCGGGCGGCAAACTCTATGTTGCCGACTATGGGGAACAGCGCAGCCGCCTCATGCGGTTGTTGTTCCGCCTCACGATCCAGCAGCTCGACGGCGTCCAGGACACCCAGCCCAACGCCGATGGATTGCTCCCGGTGCTGATGAGAGAGGCAGGCTTTTGCGATGTTCGCGAGCTTGAGACGTTCCGCACGCCAACCGGTGCGATCGGGATCATCGAGGCCCGAAAGCCCGGGACCTGACGGCACGGGGCAAAGAAAATCCAAGGGATAACCGCTCTTCTTGCGTATCGATAGAAGCGGCTCCATTCTGGAACCGCCAGGAACGACGCCAACGGCGAACTCGACCGGTGGCGTTTGGACCGCCCCGCCGCGAGGCGGGCATCCGACACATACGGGAGCGGCGGCGATGCACGATCATCAGGGCGCAGAAAAAGGCAGCGGGAGCACGACTGATCCGGTCTGCGGCATGATGGTCGATCCGGCCACCACACCTCATATCGCGACGCATAGCGGCAAGCATCACTATTTCTGCAGCGCAGGCTGCCTCGCCAAATTCGAGGCCGATCCCGATCTTTATGCCGCAAAACGCGAGCCGGCCGCAGCCGATGCACCCGAAGGCGCCATCTGGACCTGCCCGATGCATCCCGAGATCCAGCGCGCCGGCCCCGGAAGCTGCCCGATCTGCGGCATGGCACTCGAGCCCGTCATGCCGACAGCATCGGGCGGCCCCAGCGAAGAATATCGCGATATGCGGCGGCGCTTCTGGATCGGGCTCCTTCTCGCACTCCCGGTGGTTGCGCTCGAAATGGGCGGCCATCTGACAGGCCTTCATCAATTTGTCGGTCGCCAGACGAACAACTGGACCCAGATGTTGCTCGCGACTCCCGTCGTTCTATGGGCGGGCTGGCCCTTCTTCGAGCGCGCGTGGCTCTCAATCCGCAACAAAAGCCTCAACATGTTCACCCTCATCGCGATGGGGACCGGGGTCGCGTGGGGCTACAGCATGATCGCGGCGATCGTCCCCCAAATCTTTCCGGCTGCGTTCCGCGCCGATGATGGCTCGGTCGCGGTCTATTTCGAGGCGGCGGCGGTCATCACGGTGCTGGTGCTACTCGGGCAGGTGCTCGAACTCAGGGCCCGCGAAACGACGAGCGGCGCGATCCGCGCGCTCCTTGACCTCACACCGAAGCTCGCCCGGCGCGTCCGCAGCGATGGAAGCGACGAGGAGGTCGCGCTCGAGGACGTCGCGGTCGGTGACATGCTACGCATCCGTCCGGGCGAAAAAGTCCCCGTCGATGGCATCGTCGTAGAAGGCCGCGGCACGGTCGACGAATCGATGGTCACGGGCGAATCGATGCCGGTGACCAAGGCGGCCGGGGCGGCGCTGGTCGGCGGAACGATCAATCAAACGGGCGGCCTGCTCATGCGCAGCGAGAAGGTCGGGCGCGACACGATGCTCGCGCGAATCGTACAGATGGTCGCCGATGCGCAGCGCAGCCGCGCGCCGATCCAGCGTCTCGCCGATGCCGTTTCGGGCTGGTTCGTGCCCGGCGTCATCGTCGTCGCCATTGCCGCTTTCGTTGTCTGGTCGCTTCTGGGCCCCGTGCCCGCCATGGCCTATGGCCTTATCGCCGCCGTCTCGGTGCTCATCATCGCCTGTCCCTGCGCGCTCGGCCTCGCGACGCCAATGTCCATCATGGTCGGCGTGGGGCGCGGCGCCGAAGTTGGCGTGCTGATCAAAAATGCCGAGGCGCTTGAGCGGATGGAGAAGGTCGACACGCTCGTCGTCGATAAGACCGGGACGCTGACAGAAGGCAGACCCTCGGTCGTCGCCATCGAAGTCGCCGAAGGGTTCGAGGAAAACGACCTCCTCCGGATTGCCGCGAGCCTTGAGCGCAGCAGCGAACATCCATTGGCCGCCGCAATCGTCAAAGCGGCGGAAGACCGCGCCCTCGCGCTCGTCGAGCCATCGGGAGTCGACCAGCCGGTCGGCAAGGGCATCGTCGGGGTCGTCGACGACAAGGCGATCGTCCTCGGCAATGCGAACTTTCTCGAAGAATATGACGTCGATCTGGGCGCACTCGCCGAGGCGGCTGACCGGCTTCGTACAGACGGTGCAACGGCGATCTACATCGCGGTCAGCGGCAAGGCGGCCGGCGTCATCGCCATCGCCGATCCGGTCAAGGAGACGACGGGCGACGCACTCGCGGCGCTGCGCGAAGCCGGAATCAAGGTCATCATGCTAACCGGCGACAATCGCGTCACCGCCGAGGCGATCGCGCGGCGCCTCGGCATCGACGACGTCGAGGCCGATGTCCTCCCCGACCAGAAGAGTGCGGTCGTGCAGCGGCTGCGCGAAGAGGGCCGGATCGTCGCCATGGCCGGCGACGGGGTAAACGACGCCCCCGCGCTCGCCGCCGCCGACGTCGGCATCGCGATGGGTTCGGGAACCGATGTCGCCATCGAAAGCGCGGGTGTGACGCTACTGCGCGGCGACCTTCTGGGCATCGTGCGGGCGCGGCATCTCAGCCATGCGACGATGGCGAACATCCGTCAGAATCTCTTCTTCGCTTTCGCCTATAATGTCGCCGGGATTCCCGTCGCTGCGGGCGTGCTCTATCCGATTTTCGGACTATTGCTCTCGCCGGTCATTGCCGCCGCTGCAATGGCACTCTCGTCCGTCAGCGTCATCGCCAATTCTTTGCGGCTGCGCTTTGCCAGAATCTGATCGAAACCACCGGAGGCACTCGTGAAGTGTCGGCACAACAAGGGGAAATGATATGAGACGACTGACGATTACAGCAATCGCATTGGCCATGCTGGTGGCCGTCCCGGCTCAGGCGACCGAGCCTGCGGATTATCAGGGCGCGGCGGCAGCGCTCGCGCAGTATAAATCGGCGATGGAGAAACTGGACCTGACCGGCGTCGAGGCCCTCTTTTCGCCAGACGCCCAGATATTCGAGTCCGGCGGCGTTGAAGGGAACTTCGCCCACTATCGCGACCATCACATGGGTCCCGAACTCAAGGAATTCAAATCCTTCACCTTCCGCAATTACAAGATTTCGGTTCGCGGCGAAGGAAATATCGCGATCGCAACCGAGACCTACAGCTTCTCGATTGTGCTCGCGAGCGGCGAGACCATCGAACGGGATGGCGTCGCTACGAGTGTCCTCAAACAGGACAACGGAAAGTGGCAGATCTTCAATCTCCACAGCTCCTCACGCAAGCCGAAGGTGCGGCCGGCGGGTGGCATCTGAGCGGGCAAAAAAGGGGCTAGTCCTCACGATCTCTCCGAACCCACACCTAGCAGGACGCATGAGCCCGAGCGGGTGTGGGCACCCTGAAATGGCTCGTCGCGGCAAGTACGGAAACGCCTGCCTCGTCTGTGACAAGGGCAAAGCTGTTGGGGTGCGTATCATCTGTTGCACAGCCGCCGCATTGCGTTCGGCTGCAAAGCTCAAGGCCTGTTATGCGGGAGATAGATAATGGAGCGATTTCGAACTTTCGATTTCCGAAAGCATATGCCGAGCGTGACGTTCACGCTGCTGGCGGTTGCCCTGATAGCGGGCGCGGGTGCGATCACCGTCTATCTCGGCCTATATAATATAGCGGCCGATGCCCCCCATAACCGGCTGACTTACAGCGTCATCGAAACATTCAGGGAGAAGTCCATCGCAGCGCGATCCGGATCGATCGCGGTGCCGGCAGATTTGGCGGCTCCGGCGCGGATCGCGTCGGGCGCAGGTCTCTATACCGAGATGTGCAGCGGCTGCCATCTCGCGCCCGGGATGGAAAAGACCGAAATGAGTCAAGGGCTGTATCCGCAAGCGCCCGTCTTGTTCAAAGGTTCGGAACGTTCGGCTGCGGAGCAATTCTGGATCATCAAGCATGGCATCAAGATGACCGCCATGCCGGCCTGGGGGAAAACGCATGATGATCGTCTCATCTGGGATATGGTCGCGTTTGTCCGAAAACTCCCTGGCCTGTCGCCGGCACAATATCAGGCTATTACGCAGAATGCGCCAATGGACCATGACGCGATGATGAAGGGCATGACAGAGGCGGAAGGCGCGAGTCAGAAACCAAGCGGAGCGGGCGAACACGCAGGGCACTGAGGTCGTCGACAATTATGCAGCGCCGGGCGTGAACGGGCTCGTTTCGACCTTCCATTCCCGCCCACCTTGCCGGTGGGACGGAAGGTTTCGCCTTTCGCTAAGGGCCGGATCGAGCGAACTGTCTTGGCCGGCAAGCCGCAGGTGGAAAACAGCAATTCGGAATGGATCAAGCGGGGGCTATAAACATGAAGCGCGATCTTGTTCGCGAACTGATCGAGCGCTGGCGCGGCGATTCCGGCTCGACCTATCAAAGCTGGTTCCTGTGGGAGGAACGACTGAAGAATTTTCGGTCGATCAGAAGAGGAATCTCGCAGGTCGTCGCCGAAATTGAGGCCGGCACCTTCGGAGCGGCATATCGGGGCTCGTCATTGGAGATCATTGTTCATTCAATCGCCGAGCAACGACAGATTTTCAAAGGTGCGGATCATGCTTTCTTGTGGAAGCCCAAACTCCGAATCCCGGACATCTATGTCAAACGGCGTTCAAAAGGGACCCCCGATCGGCGTCGAAGAGGGACCCCCTTTTCGGATAATATGATGCTGGTTTGTTGAAGATGGCCTTGCGCTGCGTGCGGCGGAGGGCGGGCGTAGCCCGACCGGAGGCGCGCGCAGCGCAAGATAGATTTTTGAAGGCGCCGAAGGTGGCTGTCAGCTGCGGTTTTTGAAGCGCCAGCTGTCGTTGCCCGTCTCGACGATATCGCAGTGGTGGGTGACGCGGTCGAGCAGCGCCGTGGTCATCTTGGGATCGCCGAACACGGTCGGCCATTCGCCGAAGGCGAGGTTCGTGGTGATGATGACGCTGGTCCGCTCATAAAGCTTGCTGATGAGGTGGAACAGCAACTGCCCTCCCGAGCGGGCGAACGGCAGATAACCGAGCTCGTCGAGCACGATCAGGTCGAGCCGCGACAGCTGCGCCGCCAGGGTCCCGCCTTTGCCGATCCGGGTCTCCTCTTCGAGGCGTGTCACCAGCCGTGAACGAGGGATCGTCGATCTTGAGCCCGAGATAGGCTCGGCACGCGGGGCAGCAACAGCAAGATGGCGGACGTCCATCCAAATCGAACGCCCGCGCCGCCCGCCGGTGTGCGCAGGCGGGCGGCACGGTCCACGTCGCGCGGCCGTGGCTGTCAGGCGCTCGCTTTACCGCGTGGGCGCGGCCTTCGTGGCAGCCGTCTTGGCGGCGGGTTTGCGGCCGCCGCCGCGGCCCTTGGTGCCGAGGCCGAATTCCTTGGCAAGAGCGCGGCGCCTCTCGGCATAGGCGGGCGCGACCATCGGGTAATCCTTGGGCAGGTTCCACTTGGCGCGATAGTCTTCGGGGGTCATGCCATAGTGCGTCATCAAGTGACGGCGCAGCATCTTAAGTTTCTTGCCATCCTCGAGACAGACGATGTGGTCGGTTTTCACCGAAGAGCGGATCGACACAGCGGGCTTTAGTTCTTCGACTGGCGCTTCGGTATCGCCGCCAAGTCCCGCGAGCGCGCCATGAACGCGTCCGATCAGATCGGGAAGTTCCGTCATCGAGACACTGTTGTTCGATACATGGGCCGCAACAATATCGGCAGTGAGCGTCAGCAACATATCCTGGGTTTCGTCGGCCATCGAATATCTCCTCTACGCCGCCGCCCTACCAACAGTCTTTGCGTGCTGCCACGATTATTCTTGTCGGGAGGGCATTGCCCCGCGCGCCCCGCAATGTCGCGCGGCGCGGCGATTTCCAGGCTTCCTGATTAGCAAAACTTATCCCGTCATATGCCGGCGCCCACAGGAGACGTTTTCAGGGTGTTCGCGCCCCTTTTCGATATGCGCTTATCGAGAAGCATCCACTGTTCCGTAGGCAGTCCCTTGTCGCGGTATGAAAAGTTATGGCTGCGCGCGGCTTCGGCGATGTCCTCTTTTTTTGGCAAGATTCCTCGCGCGCGCCTCAGCGCCGCCGCCCGGCGCGCGCTCATATCACGACCGGTTTAAATGGCACCAGGCGGACAGCCGGACGAACATCCAATGTCAGGATCACTACCTAACCCGCTTCTGCTCGATGGATCAGCTCATCGAGCATGCCGGGCGCGTCGGTCACGCAGATTCTCGTCGGGTCGTCCATAGCTCAAAGTCTCAAAACGGATTCACGATCCTCAACTGTTCGCCGATTCCCAGTCCGTCATGCATGTCTTCCGAATATAGTATGTCGCATCCCGCTTGAATTGCGGACGCAACGATAAGCCCATCATAAATTGAGATCCCGTATCGCTCCGCTAGTGCGATCCCCTCGATATGGGTTTCTACGTTGAGGGGATTAACGCGGCTTGCGAGACCCCGAACGATACCCAGCGCTTCGCCGAGCTGTTGCCAATCGAACTGAAGTTTCTTCCGGGCGACGTTCGAGAATTCGTTCAGAACTTGAACGCTGATTTCGCCCCCGTCCGACAAGAGTTTCTCAGCTGTGCTGGTGCGCGGATCGTCGCTGAACGCGTAGATGAGGATATTCGTATCGAGAAAGACGGGCATCGGCTCAGCGTTCGTTGGCGTCGTCGCGATCAAAGCGCCAACCGGCAGGCAAAGGCTTGCGCAACATGCGCATGCGTTCCACCAGCTTCTCGCGAGACCTATCCCGATCGATCTCGAAACGGTGAGTCCCGGCGACATTGACCTCAATATCGTCGCCTTCCTTGAGACCAAGCAATTCGACGATGGATGCCGGTATCCGAAGGGCGAGGCTATTTCCCCAGCGCGCGAGCTGCATTATCAATCTCCTCATGGATATACATGAAATACATGTATATCATTCTGCATGGAGGAGCAAGCGAGGGCGGTTTGACAGCCGCCCTCGCCCTCACCAACAGGCAGCCTCCCGAAGGGAAGGCATAATCTCCGCACACATTGCGGACATTAGGGCGCTAATCTCGGCATCCGGTGCAGTCCGTCTCTTTGCCTCCCGCCGGGCAGGCCGTACGAGACGCAATGTGACGGCGGCTTCCGCCGCCGTCCCGCCTTGTGGCACTAAGCCGCTTCCCGCTCGGCCTCTGCTTCGGCGGAACGCGCCCAGAAGGAAGCGCCGCCCACTCCCGCGATCGACGGGAGGCCCATGAAAACGCCGCCGCGCCCGGAAGCGCGGCGCCACCTATCAGCCGCTAGGCCATGTCTCCATGGCCCCCGATCCGACACCACGGATCGAGAAGGCAAACGCGTTCTCGGCGCAGCCGCCGGCGGGGCGGCGTCCGTGAGCAAATGTGCTTAGCCGCCGCACCGCCAAGACAGCCGCGACGATTGCGCAGCGCGGCCAGAACAAAGGTGCGCCCCCTGCCGGCCCTTTTGGCGGCAGCGAGCTCTCATCAGCAACTGCGCTCATTTTCTGGGCGCGTCACAGGGGCGGCAAGCCATGTGGAAGCTCGACCGGCGAAATAGGGACAACGTTCAGGTGCAGTGATGCCCTAATGCATCTGCTCCTAAGGTTGCCGATAAATTTGCTTTCCCGTGGTTCTCGATCGGCGGGTCAAATAGTCACCCGGCATCAGCAAGCGGATCCGCAATCCACTACTTGTAATCACTCTCCCAAAGCGGGGAAAGAAAAGTGTCGTCTGTCGCCAGGAATATTGGTAGCGATCATCATCCGCCATTTTGCGAATCCCTCTGAAACGACCCCGCATTCGCTGCTCTTGTTATCTCGGAGAGTCAACCATGTTACGGTATCGTGGAGAAAAGACGCAGATAAAGTCCTGCACGCGTCTCTCACGCTCAACAGCGATCTCAACGGTATTGGAACGATTCTGTAACGGTGGTTGCCGATTTCTCTCCAACCGGTCACCTTTTCGAGAATCAGAAACTCCAGCCACTCCCGTTTAGCACGCTCCACAGATTGGCGGCCATCAGCAACGCGACGAGGGCGAAGATCGACCAGAACAAGAATTCACGATACGGGTTCGGCGGCGGTTTTCCTTCGGGCAGACCAGCTGGGCGCTTCAATGCGACAATCCTACATCCCCAAATCTTGCGCGCCGGCATTTTCATTATTCGCCCGATGCCAGTCAGGAAGCAGACGGAAAACTGGAGCTTTCCTGAACTTTCTGCGTCGCACTATGACGGATTGTCAAAGGCAACGATGCGAAGCTGCGCCTACAGTTCGATATATATTTTCACTCGCTCGGGCGCAACGCCCGCAAGCTGGGCAATTTCCAAACGGACCCGGCTTACCGTCTCGGTCAACGTGCCGGTTCGGGAAGACCCGACAAGATCGCAGCTATTCACGCCCAGCACATCTGCAATCCTCGCGAGGCGCTTTGGCCTAGGGCGGGCATGACCCAGCTCCCAGTTGCAAACAGCTGGAACGCTCACGCCAACGGCCGTCGCGAACTCCGACGCCGTCAACCCGCTCGCGCGGCGCATGCGGCGCAAGCTTGCTCCGAAGCTTTCTTCCGCCCCGTAGACGGCATCCGTGTCAAGGTTGCCTGTCGCTTCACCAGCGACTTCTTTAGCAGGCGAAGCCTGTTTGAGACCTTCCGTGTCGCCGATGCCTGTCATCCTAAGACTTGTCATCCTGAACCAGCAAGCGCTGCTATGCAATCACCAACGCTCGCGAGTTCTTTCAACAGCATTTCGCCGATGCCGCGAGTTTTGGTAACTCAACCGCGGCACCGCAGAGGCGCGAGCCGTGAGTTCGCCGAAAATGGACTTGCAGCCGGCTGTGCACCCGAAGAAAATGAAGTAGGAAAATAAAAATATAATAGAAATAATTAATCCAAAACGCGCCATTTTAATGAAGTTACAGCGTTACCTAATGAATCACACAAATAATCAACAAATTCTGGATCTAAATCAGATTGAAAATATTTTGATCCATTTTTCCCGTCAATGAAACTCGACAAATTGACAATTCCGCTTCCTCTCAACAGAGATTCTTTGTAATTACTAAGTATAATTTCAATATTTCTTTCGGGGTTAGTTTCAAGCCAATGCTCTATCGCAACGGCGGCCAAGGATGATGAATTGTAAATATGCTCCAGCGCGCTGAGAGTTCGGAGATACCAAACTGATCCCGGCGCACCGGTAGTCACCGATACGCCGCCGATCGTGATGCGGCCTGCTACCGTGCTAAACGCCATGCGCTTCTCATCCTTTTCAAGGCGATAAAAGCGTCTTTCGAATAACCGCCATATTAATGGTCTCTCCTCATAGCAGGAAATGCATGGCAAAGGTCATCAATTATCGCCGGAAGCCCGGACGAATGGAAAGACTCCCTGCTTATCGAGAGCAGATATCGCGGGCCCTACGTGACACCACTGCAAAGCGCTTCACATCGATCGGTCCGAGCGTTGCAGTATAGGCGCTTCGCCCACAGACAGAAGCTGACAACTAGTACGGTTTAGTGGCGAATCCCCATGATCAGAAGCGGGCTGGCTGCATCACGCAGACCGCTCGGCGGTTGATGTTTCCGTTAGATCCGGCCGCGCGACCAATGTTTCAGGGCTCGATGCCCCATGTGGCGACACCAACATGCCGGCAATCTGCCGGCCGAACGTCCGCCATCTTAACGGGCAGCGAAATCTCCATGATCACATGCGTTGCCGGTTGGAGTCATCGCATCTCCGATGGATCTTTCTGCCCCAGCGTGAGCGGTCAGAAACAAGCTGTCGACCGAACTCTCCCCGTCACCCGCCTGAACACTATCGAAGTAATTGCTTCTCATGTCGCGGAGCCAGTCTTCGAAAGATTCTTCACCTGGGATATCGAGACCCTCGAGAAATTCGCCACCATAGGCGGTGTCGCTCACTTCACGCCGAACGTCCGATTCGACAAAAGGGAGGTTAAGCCGCACAGCCCGAAAGTCGCTCTGCAGCAAAGGAATTCCAAAGCCGTTAGTCAGTTTGCGCAAGCGGTGCAGTTCCCGGCGAAGACCTGCTTGGGCCTGTTGGAGATCGAGGGAGCCCCACAATCTTTCCTGTATCCAGGACCGCCAGCGCTCTCCTGTTTCTGCTGTCGACAGAAGTGCCAGCAGCGCAATCGACTTCTTGCTGGTTATTTCCAGACGCTGCCCATCGGGCGCAGTCAGGCGGAAGGCACCCAAAAAGGAAAGGCGATAGCGCGGCGCTGGATGCGTCAGCTTGACGACGTCACCGCGATGGCGTTCGACGAACTGACAATCGTCGACAAATCCTTCAAACTTCTTCCGAGCAACTGAATGCGGCACCAAACATCCCCCAAAGCAATCGAACGAGCACGACAAATGTCCTGCCGGAACGGAATTTCCGTTCCTTCACTCGACCCACTGATGATGCGCCCACCCGCGGAATGACGGTTTCGTCTTCCGCATTGTTATCATAGATTATAACGTATTTACCGCGCTTCCACCTAGAAATTCTTTAGGGTTCCAAATCCTTAGCGTCCTCTCGGGCTCAAAATGAGCCCGATCCGGCATCGCCAAGCCTGATCGCGCTCACAATAGGTTCCATTCACGCGCGCGCGGGATAATGGCACTGTCGCTCCGGACCTCGAGCCTTCGCATCAACTCAGAGAGATGGAAGGAGACCGTCGGCGCGGCGATCGCCAAGCGCCCCGAAATTTCCTTGTTGGACGCTCCTTCGGCGAGAAAATGCAGGATTGCCATCTGACGGGCCGACAGGGTGATGGCAGGAGGCGAGAAACCGGCAAGCGACGTCTTCATCGCAGATGATATATAAGTATCTCCCGACAGCGCGGCGTCGCATGCCGCAAGGATTTCCCTTGTCGCATCGGCCTTGCTGACGACGGCCCGTACGCCCAGTCGCATCGCGTAATCAACCTCCGCAAAGCTTGCCGCTCCGGTGAGGATAACCACCGTCATGTCATGCGCTCCGATCAGTTCGGCAACGACATTGACGCCTCTGGTATCCGGCAGTTGCAGATCGAGAATGATGAGGTCCACCGCTTCCGAAGCGAGAAAAGCCCCAACGAGCATACCACGCTGAAGGCAGCCGATGACCTGGTAACGGAGATCGGCGGCAAAGAGAAGGCGCAGGCCGAGATGCGTAACCGCGTGATTATCAACGACGAGAACGCGCGCAGCATCGGGCATATCGCCGATGCGGTCCATATTGATCCCGGCCTCGACCTCAAGCAACTGGACATGCTCCCAATCGCTCGAGCAGGGGAAGCAGCCGTTCTTCGACGTCCGCGCGAATCTTCCTGATTTCTCCGAGATTTTCTTCCTCGGTCTCCAGGACATTGCCCTCGCGCATCAATCTTTCATTCTGCGCCGAAAGCCAATTCCAGACTGCCCCATCGATATCCTTCTCGCCTTCCCAAAGGGCGAGCAGCACAAGCTGCTGGACCCGCCCGACGGTCACAGCCGCCCCAATGCGCGGCGCCGCGAGACTGCTTGCGCCTGCCATATATTTGGATCGACGGCATAATTCGTGGTTCAGGGCCACGGATGCAGCAACATCGCCGTCTGGGTCGGCGGATCGGGTGGCTGGCGCTAAATCGCCCCGTCCAGTGAGCACGAAAAGTGCCTCGGCCAGTTGCGTTCGCGAAATCCCATCGGCGGTGACGGTCTCACAGAGCTTCGAGAAGGAAATGAGTTCGCCAGCCGCCGACCGTATTGCGGTCCATACCGGCTTGTAGATGTCTTCGCGTAACGTCGCCGACCCGGCGGCGGTGGCGAGCGAAAGTGGCAGCTCTTCAGCATCGGCGAGAGCAAGGAAATTATACGCTTCGAGCCGGTCTGCTACCTCGGCTCCGGTCAGATGTCGCTTGCCTTTGACATAGATATCGCGGCGAAACTGCCGATTGACCAGATAATCTCTCGTCGTCTCGTAAAGCGCGAGGTCCGATATTCCAGCAAGAAGATCCTGGCAGTGCGCGGGCACGCCGAGACCCGGCATATTATCGATCAAGCTCGCCGACGCGGCAAAATCCATCTTCGCCTCGGCAAGCCTCGCCGAGACCTCGGAAAAGGACTCCGGGAGCCAGTGCCGGTTGAAATATTCGTGTGAGACATAATTCCGATCGAGCTTGCCAATCGATTTCACCATTTCGCCGATCGCCGGATATTGCGCGAAGTACCCCGAATTGGTGTCGACAAGCCGCTGCGCGAAATCGAGTGACTCGCCGACCCGCGAAATCAATCCGCCGGTCGCGGCTTTCGCCGCATGAAGATTGAGAAGATGCCGCAAGGGCTCAATCGGCGACCAGCCGGGCTTACAATTGTAGCTGACGTAGAGGATTCCTCCCGGTTTCAGATTTGTTCGTACAACATCGACGATAGCCTGCCTCGCGTCTTCCGAAACCCATGACCAGATTCCGTGCAGAACGATGATGTCGAACTGCGGCAGGTCGCTGCGGCGCGCAAACTCTTCGAAGCTGTCGTCGAATATGCGGATCGGTTTCCCGCCGGCGCGGGCCACTTGAGCGGTATAGGCCGCCTGCGACGGGTTGAAGTCAGTACCGTAGAACTGTCCGGAGGAGGTTGCCGCATTGATATTCAGCGACAGTCCCTGGCCGAATCCAAGTTCGAGATAATTCGGACGGTCACCGACATCATGCGAGATACCGCGCGAAAGAAGCGCGAACTCGAGCCGGATAGGGGCAAGTTCGGAGAAATAGCCGTAGATGTAATCGACCTCTGAAACATAGCCGGCGTTCCACATTTCAACTCTCCAAAAAGAAGGGGGCGCGCCACCGACACGCCCCCGAGGGTTCCCAGTGGACTATTATTGGTTTCAGAACTGGAACGTCACACCGCCCCTGAGGCCCGTCACCTTGTTATCTCCGCCGAAGGTCTGGCTCCCGGAGAAGAACAGGTTCAGGCGTTCGGCCATCTTTGCTTCGAATCCGGCTTCGACCGCCCCGAAGCTGTCCGGCTCCACCCCGCGCAGGACGAACGAGTCTCCGCCGCCGACATAACGAACGCTGACGTCGTTCGGGAGATTCCCCTGGAAGGTGTAGGAAGCCCGGGCGAAGGGACGAAGCGTGACGGTATCCGAGAGTTCGGTTTCCGTTCCGATCTTGACGCCGATGACGGGCGAGAAGACCGTCTTCTTGCGACCGTCGACGTCGAGGCTGAACGCGCCTGCACCGGTTTCGGTGAAGCCTTCCAGAGACGAACGACGCAGGACGAGCTTGCCGTAGGGCGTAACCGTCAGGCTGCCGGCGCGATAGTCGTAGCCCAATTCGAGGCTGGCATCGAGCTGCTTGGCATTGACCGATGCTTCCGCCGTTCGAGCCAGGAGGCTCATCGTACGGGTCACATCATAGTTGGTCCAGCCGAAGGCGACTTTGGCATTGGCGTAGATCGGTCCGAAGCCTTGCGTGACATAGGCACCGACAGTCCAGGTGCGGCCATCGACCGCTTCCGGCGTGCCGCGCGCGGCGATGTCATGCTCGGCATAGGCACCGCCAAAGCCGAAGGCACCATCGGGCGCATAGGCGAAGTCGAGGCCGCCGGCGAGACCGTAGCTGTTGGCGCGGATATCCGAAGCGCCAAAGGCGTCGCCGTCACCATATTTGCCCCAGCGACCGACCGGGTTGAGCCACAGCTGGGTCGCGAAATCGCCACCGAAGGAACGGCGATTGGTCAACATATCAAGCGTCTGGCCGAAGACCCCGTTCTGGTCGACCGCCGCGAGTGAGCCGTAGACCTCGCCCGACGACAGCTCGTTGAAGAGCTGCGCTGCCTGATCCCCCGAGAGGCGGAAGTCGAGCGCCGTCGCGACGTTGGCGATATCCTGGGCATAGCCAAGCTCGGTTACCGAGCCGAAGCCTGCGCCGCCTGCCGCGTCGGTGCGGATGCGGGTCACCGCCGAGGCCAGCGCGGAGTCGAGGCCGGCCGCCGCTGCCTGGGCGTTGGGGTTGGTCGCACCGGCAGTGTAGCTCGACCGGGTCACTTCCAGCCGGACTTCCTTCGTCGCCGCGTCGTGGACGAGTTCGAACCCGACATAGGGCGACGTCAGCGTTGGCGTGGCGTCGGCCGAAACAGCACCCGTCCCGGTGTAGGTGAACAGCGTATAGCCGTCGCCATCGGCATAGAGGCTGTCGCGGTAGACGTTGACCGCCACCGTACCTGCGAGATTGAGGTCACCCGTAATGTTCACCTGCGACGGATCGACATCGATCCCCGCCAGTTCCGGGGTGGTGAAGTAGCCGACATAAACGCCGCCGACCACCGGACCCAGGGGCTCGGGCAGGACGGAGCCGTCGCTGACTTCGCTGCGGTATACGCGAACCAGCGTCGGCGTGATCCCGACGACGGTCGTACCCGTCGCGGTCTGGTTGAAATTGCCGACCTGATTGACGGTGATCCCGTCGATCAGCTCGGTCTGTCCGACCAGATTGTTCCCGAAGAGATTCTGTCCCGGCGTGATGCGGCGGCCGATCACGAGCGTTGCGGCGTTATTGACGTTACCGCGGATCCCGAATTCCGCGCCCTCGAAATCACTCGTGGTGAGCTGGACTTCACCCGCCTTGATGTTGAAGTTGCCTACGTCGAGCGTGTAGATCGGTTCGCCTCCCGGCACGGCCGGGACATATTCGGCGCCGTTAATCACGAAGGTGCCGGCACCTTCCTTGTTCAGCGTTTCGATGCCGATCACCCGGACCTGATAGTTCGAGCCGCCGAAGAGCTCCTGCGCATCCTTGCCCAAGGACAGGACCTGGTTGGGCTTGTCGCTCCCGACCGGCCATTTCTGGTTCGGGTAGAGGATGGCGTCGGCTCCGAGGAAGCCCGAGCCATTCAGATTGACCGTGGTATTTGTGGTGCGGTTACCATCTTCGTCGATTTCGCCGAAGATGCTGCCGAGCGTCGCCGAACCCGAGTTCAGATTGATCGTCGCGTTGACGTCGCTGGTCTTCACCGCTCCTTCGCCGGTCGGATCATTGTCGAGACCGCCGGTAACCACGAAGCCGCCCGAAACGCCGTTCTGATTGGCCGTGTAGGTCTGGGCCAGCAATTCCACGCCTGGCGCATAGCTGGTTTCGGTCGTCGTGTCGGTGCGAACCTCGGTGACGGAAGCGGTATCGATGTTGCGACCGAAGATCGTGGTCCCGCCAATCGTGCCATTGTTCGTCAGCGTACCCTCGCCGCCTTCGATGGCAACATTGCCGACGATGACCGCACCCGGCGCGTTCGTTACGCTGGCCTTGCCGAGCGCGACGACCGGAGTGAAAGTTTCGGTCACCGTCTGCAGCGATGCTTTGCCGAAGTTTGTCGTTTCGCTGCTCGAATTCGAGCCGATCACGATCGCCGAGGCCAAGACGTCATCGACAGAGTCCGCATCGCCGATCCGTCCGGTGTTGGTCACCGTCGCCGACGTCGCGCTGATGGCGCTGACATCTTCGGTAATGATGCCGGCATTGCTGACGACTGCCGGACCGCCGACAATTGTCGTCGTTGTCGTGCTCGACAGATTTACCGTTCCCTTGCCGTCATCGCTCTTGGTGCTGGTCTGGACAGTATTGAAGGCAGCACTCTGCGCTTCGACACTGCCGTCGATGATCGAACCTGCGGTCACCGTGACCGTCGCGCCCTCGATGCCGAAAGCATAGACCGATTCGGTTGCCGAGACGGCCTTGTCCTTGAGCGCCTGCGCCGAATCGACAAGCACGCTTGCCTTGCCGCCGACGGCTGTGGTCTCGGTCGTCACGCTTTCTTCGAGCGTGCGCCCAGCCAGGCTGCCGACCAGCGTCCCGAAGTTATCCGACGCCGAATCGGATTTACCGGTCCATGTCCGCTCGATCTCGACGCTGGTGACACTCCCCGAGGCGACAGCGGAGACATAGTCTTCCGACACACCCGTGAGCGTGACCGTCGCATCGCCGCGACCAGCCGTCGCATAGGTGCCGCCTTCGACGGCTCCTGCGATCGTTGCCGACGCATCACCCTGTGCCGCGGAGGCACCGTAGGAAACACTCTGCGTTTCGGTAGCCGTTGCGACACCCGTCTCGGCATCACGTACATAGCTGCGCTCAAGAGTCGTCTGGCTGTCGGTGCCGTTAGCGGCGTTGACAGTCAAGTTACCGCCGACGACCGCCTTGCTGGCGACCTCGGCCGATGCGGATTTGACACCATTCACATCGACGTTGCCGCCAACCGTATCCTGGTTCGCGGTGGCCTTGCCGGTAATCGTAACCGAGCTCGCACCGTCGGTGACCACTGACGTGCTGCTGTATTTCCCGGCCAGCGTGTCGGTCACATAGACGCCCTCGGTGATCGTCTGGGCGACGCTGCCCGATTCCTCGGTCACGTTCGCGGTTGCGCCAGTCGCATTACTGGCCACATCGTCCTCGACCGAGCCGCTGATCGCCACAGTCGACGAGTTGGTTCCCTGCGAGTAGACACCCGCCGAACCGCCAGCGTTGCTGCGCGCAACCTTCCCGGACACTACGACCTTGCTGTCGCCACCGCTGATCGCGGTCGTCTCGGAGCTTTCGCTATACCCACCAGTGAAGGAACCCGTGCCGTCGACGTCAACAATCGTCGTGCCCTTGCCGCTGGTTTCAGACGAAGAACTCGCCACGCCTGCATTACCAGCAACCGAGCTCACATTCCCGAGCACCGCACCGGTGATTGTCACCGTGCTCGCCTGATCGGCGACCTGGGTGACGTTACCGATTGCGGCCGGCGAGAAATTCAGCGTGCCGTTCGCACCGGCATAGGTGCCGGTCACGCTGCCGCCCGTCGACACATAGGAGGTGCTTTGCGTATCCTGCTCGGTGAAGCTGCTACCACCCTTGCCATCGTCGATGCTGGTCGTGCTGTAGGACGAGCTGCTCACCGACTTGCCGCCAGTGCTTTGCGCATAGGTGGCACCGCGGACATCGCCCTGGTTCAGGATCGTGATGTCCCCGCCGGCGGTCAGGTTGACGTTGCCAACGCCATTGAAGCCGACGGTTCCGCCAGCCGAATTGGTAAAGTCGATCGCGCCGGTGGTTGCGGTTGCGGTCGATTCCGAAGTCACCGAATATTGGCTTGTCGTCGTCCCCGCCTTCGCGTCGACCACGGGTGTCGGCGTCTGCTCGGAATAGCTGTAGGTCGTGTCGCTACCCGACGACGAAGCGTTCACGCCGCTGCCGATCATGCCAGCGTTGACGATCGTGACATTTTCCGTCGCCGTAGCATTGACCGCGCCGCCGATCGAGCCGGTCGCGGCGACATCCACGCTTGCGTCACCAGCGAGGTGGGTCGAGCTTTCGCTATAGACGTCGCTGATCTGACTTCCCTTGCCGTCATAGCTGACGAGCCGTTCGTTCGCATAGGCCGAGCCGCCGGTGCCCGCATTGACCGTAGCCGATCCTTCGACGGCGCCGGCGTTGACGACCGATGCGCTGTTCGACGCCGTGGCGACGACATTGCCGCCAACTTTGCCGGTTTCGGTGATATCGATCGACGCATTGCCCGCGGTCCGGGTGCTGGTCGACGTCGTCGCGTTGCTGAGAATGTTGCCCTTGCCGTCGAAGACCAGTTCCTGACTGGACGTCGTGGCGTTGCCGGTGCCCGCGCTTGCGGTCACCGAACCATCGATGGCACCGGCGTTAACCACCGTTGCGTCCTTGGTGCCGCTGGCCTGCACGCCGCCGCCGACCACACCAGTGCCAGCGACACTCACCGATGCGCTACCGATCGCGCTGGTCAGCGAATTTGCCGTCACATTTTTGAGCACGCCGCCCAGCCCGTCCTCGGTCCGGGTGCTGCTATTGCTGCTCGTCAGCCCGCCATTGCCAGCGAATGCGTTAAGCGCGCCTTCTACCTCACCGGCGTTGCTGATCGACGCGTCCCGCGTCGCTACCGCGCGCGCGAAACCTCCGACCTTTCCGGTCGCGGCGATATCGATGGTCGAATTGCCCGCGACGGCGCCGCCGCCGGACGTCTGGACCTCCTCGAGCAAGCCGCCCTTGTCGTCGAGGGTAACGGTGGTCTTGGTTGCGAAGCTGTTATTGCCAAGAGGAACCGCCTGAACATTATTTTCGACGCTTCCAGCCACCGCGACTTCGACATTACCGTTGGCCACCCCGACGATATCGTCCACCGCGCTCGTGCTTGTGGTCGTGAGATTGACGTTCGTCGCACCATAGGTGTCACTATAGTCGTTGGTGACCGTCGTCTTTCCGGCCGGCGGCGCCACGCTCGTAGCTACGACCGTGCGCGTCCCGCCCGAATAGCCGACGATGTTACCAGCCGTACCGGAAACAGTCGCGTCGACATCGCCATATTCGGAATAGAAAGTCGCATTGCCCTTCGTCTTGCCGTCGGCGCTGGCGATGTTGGTCACTGCCGCGGTCACATCGCCGCTCGCGAAGCTGTTGGTCGTGGTGTCGCCCGACACGGTGGTCGTCTGCGTGCCCGCAGCCGCGACGAGGACATCGCCCGAACGCACCGACCCCGAAGAGGCGAGCGAAACGTCGCCCTTGCCGGCGAGCGTCACCCCATTGTGGATCGCGCCGCTGTTATCAAGCGACACGGTTCCGCCAAATCCGGTCGCCGAAAAGCCGCCGGTGATCAGACCGGCGTTGCTTGCTGCGAGCTTGTTGTCCGCCTTGGAGGAAGACCCGTTCAACACAACCCCGACATTGTCGGTCACGGCCCCGGTCGCGTCGGTCGCACCGATGCTGCCAGCATTGCTGAAGCCGATTGCGCCATCGCCTTGCCCAGCGATAGGCGTGATGCCGATCGTTCCGGGACCGGTCACTTCGCCCTTAGAGGTCACCGAGATCGTGATATCGCGATCGGGCGTCGCCTTGGCTGCATCGATCTTGGCCTGAACACTGACCGCCGCTTCGGCACCATTCACTTCGACCGTCTGCTCGGCGTGGGCGCTGCCCGCGATAACAAGCGCCGAAATCGGGAAGGCCGCGGAAACAAGCAGAGCGCCTTTTGCAAAGCGACGTGCCCGAGAAGTGGATTTGGTCGTCATGATTATTCCTCTACTTATGAGTATGACTGAGTATGAGAATTGGCTGACCGCGCATGGAAATGCGCGCGGCAGTTAAATCTGCTGATGATTCATTAGATACTGAAGCATTCCCCCTGATTCAGACCGGTCGCCCGATTGATCAGGATGCAGATGCCAATCTGTGCGTTCCCGCAGCGTTACTCGAACGTTTTCTAGACGTTTCCACAGCGTTATTAATTCGTCGGGTGGTTATTCGGCGTTGCTCATTCGCGTACCGAGACCCTATCCGGATTTCAGAGGCTTGCTTTTGGCCTGTGGGAGGACCGGAAAAAAGGGGATTGGGGGGTGAACGGAACGAGTCGCTATCAGCTTCGGCTTTTGGGAGCCTTTCAGCTGACAGCACCGAACGGGCAACGGATCGACGTGACCAGCAAGAAGGGTATTGCGCTGCTTGGACTACTGGCGAGCGCCAATTCCGGCGAGCGATGGCGAGCTTGGATTCAGGCGAAGCTCTGGGGATCGCGGGAACTACGTCAGGCTCAGGCGAGCCTTCGGCGCGAACTTCACGGTCTTCGCAGGCTTACCGCCGATGCGTCGGTCTCGCTGGTCGAGGCGACATCACGTACCGTCCGCCTTAACCTGCAAGCGATCGACGTCGATATACGGAGCCGGGAGGTGATCGCCCGATCGTCGGGGGAGTTTCTCGAGGGAATCGACATCGCCGGTGAGGAATCATTCGAAGAATGGCTGCGCGAAATGCGGATCAGCCTCGCAGACCTGGCCAATGAAGGGGCGGTCAACGACACAAGCTTCAACTCAGTCGCTGCGCCGCAACAGCCAAATTGACCTCGATCGACCCGTCTTCCGGACAACGAAAGGGGATCGGCATCCGCAACGCCTGATCAGCGCTAACAGCTCCACCTCGCCGTCCGCTTCTGAGCGCTTAATATTGGCGATCGAAGTAGCAGTCTTCACACTCCGAAACGTCTGGCCCGGTAGCGTTGCCGTGTTGGCAGGTTTCAGGGGCAATATTCTTCGCCCGGAACAGCCGGCGCAACAGCGCGCTCAGGGACGGAAGGGGCTCGGAAACGCGGTCAAGGATTGACTGCATCGCTAGGGCTATTCCGCAGAAGATCTCAGAACCAAATACGGAAAGTTCTCGCCTGGGCGTCGCCCGATCTATCGGCGCCCTCATCAAATCCCTACGTCCTAATTAGTACCTGCTCTCATCGTCGTGCCCAGCTTGAACAGAATGACGTAGCTTGGGCGCCCCAGCCGGCCACTTGCGGCGCGCCAGCCGATTTCCCATATCGCTCCGATGAGCGACCAGAACACGCACCGCGCCGCGCCTTGGCACGGCACCACCATCCTCTCCGCGCGCAGCGAAGGCAAAGTCGTCATTATCGGCGATGGTCAGGTTTCGATGGGCCAGACGGTGATGAAACCGAACGCGCGCAAGGTTCGCCGCCTCCACGACGGCAGCGTGATCGGCGGCTTCGCGGGCGCCACCGCCGACGCCTTTACGCTGTTCGAACGGCTCGAGGCGAAGCTCGAACGCCATAACGGCCAACTCCTGCGCGCCGCGGTCGAACTTGCGAAGGACTGGCGCACCGACAAATATCTGCGCAACCTCGAGGCGATGATGATTGTCGCCGACAAGGAGGTCACGCTGGTGATCACCGGCAACGGCGACGTCCTCGAACCCAAGGGTGGGATCGCCGCGATCGGTTCGGGAGGCAATTTCGCGCTGTCGGCGGCGCGCGCGCTGGTCGATTATGAAAAGGATCCCGAGGTGCTGGTGCGCAAGGCGATGGAGGTCGCGGCCGACATCTGCGTCTATACCAACGACCAGTTCACCTCCGAAACCATCGACATCAAGAACTGACCGCTTATGGTCGGCGCGTGATTCACACGCTGCCCCGCCGCCATTTCGTCGCCGCCTCCGCGGCGCTTGCCCTGCCCGGCTGCGCGACGACCGCGGCGCGCACCGCGGCGGCGAAGCCCGCGTGCCTGCATCCCGTCGATGCCGCACCCGACCGCGTGATTCGCACCGCGGCCGGGCTCCGTCCCTATCGCCGCAGCGGCTTCGTCGTCCGCGCCGACGCGCTCGGTAGGAAACGGCTCGTTCACAACTACGGGCATGGCGGCTCGGGAATCACAATGAGCTGGGGAACGTCGAAGCTCGCGGTAGACATGGGAGTCGCGGGGCATAGCGGCCCGGTCGCGGTCATCGGCGCCGGCATCGTCGGCCTGTCGACCGCGCGGCTGGTGCAGGAAGCCGGTTTCCCGGTGACCGTTTACGCCAAGGCGCTGCCGCCCGACACGACCTCGAACGTCGCCGGAGGACAATTTCACCCCTTCGGCCTGTTCGACGACGATGCCGTCACGCCCGAATGGCGGCGCCAGTTCGCCGCCGCGCTCGACTATAGCTGGCGGCGCTTCCAGATCATGGTCGGTGACGATTATGGCGTCCGCTGGCTCACCACCTATGTCGAAGGCACGCCCGAAGAGCCTCTGATGGCCACCTTCCCGCCCGCGGCGCGGATCGTCCGCGCGGAAGAACATCCTTTCCCGGTCGAGCGACTGTGGCGTTACGATACGATGTATGTCGAGACCGGGCGCTATCTTCGCCAGATGATCCGCGACATCGAGGGCGCCGCCGGCCGGATCGCCATCCGCAATTTCTCCGCGCCCGCCGAGCTTCAGACGCTCCCCGAAACCCTCGTCTTCAACTGCACCGGACTCGGCTCGCACGGCCTGTTCGGTGACACCGAACTTACCCCGATCCGCGGCCAGCTCGCGATCCTGCTGCCGCAGCCCGAGGTCGATTACGCCTTCAATGGCCGCGCCGGTTATATGTTCCCGCGCGCCGACGGAATCGTCCTCGGCGGCAGTTTCGAGCGCGGCGAATGGCTCGCCGAGCCGCAGCCCGAACGCATCGCCCGGATCGTCGCGGCGCATCAGGCACAGTTCGGCGGCTTTCGCTGTCCCGCCTGAGCCCGGCGCTTGACTTGCACTGGCCCGCTCCCATCTAGCGGCGACCTGACCTTCTCTGTGGAACTCTCCGACATATGAACAAGGATTTGACGCCGAAGGCGATCGTTGCGGCGCTCGACACCCATATCATCGGCCAAGACGCCGCGAAGCGTGCGGTCGCGGTGGCGCTGCGCAATCGCTGGCGCCGCCAGCAACTGTCCCCTGACCTCCGCGACGAAGTGAGCCCAAAGAATATCCTGATGATCGGCCCGACGGGCTGCGGCAAGACCGAGATTTCGCGCCGCCTCGCCAAGCTCGCCGACGCACCGTTCATCAAGGTCGAGGCGACGAAATTTACCGAGGTCGGCTATGTCGGCCGCGACGTTGAGCAGATCGCCCGCGACCTCGTCGAGGAAGCGGTGCGGCTCGAAAAGGACCGCCGCCGCGACGCCGTGCGCGCCGCCGCCGAAGAAGCTGCCATGGAACGGCTGCTCGACGCGCTGACCGGCAAAGGGGCGAGCGAGGCGACCCGCCAGAGTTTCCGCCAGCGCATCCGGGAGGGCCATCTCGACGACAGCGAGGTCGAGATCGAGGTCGCCGACGCACCCGGCATGCCCTTCGAACTGCCCGGGCAGCCGGGGCAGATGAGCATGATTAACCTGTCCGACATGCTCGGCAAGGCGATGGGCGGGCTGCCCAAGAAGCGCCGCAAGCTTAAGGTCATCGATGCCGCGACGCGGCTCATCGAAGAAGAGCAGGACAAGCGCCTCGACCAGGACGATGTCGCGCGCGTCGCGCTCGCCGATGCCGAAGCCAACGGTATCGTCTTCCTCGACGAGATCGACAAGATCGCGGTCAGCGACGTGCGCGGCGGCTCGATAAGCCGCGAGGGCGTCCAGCGCGACCTGTTGCCGCTGATCGAGGGCACGACGGTCGCAACCAAATATGGCCCGATGAAGACCGACCATATCCTGTTCATCGCCTCGGGCGCCTTCCATGTCGCCAAGCCCAGCGACCTGCTGCCCGAACTGCAGGGCCGCCTGCCGATCCGCGTTGAACTGGGCGCGCTCAGCGAAGTCGATTTCGTACGCATTCTTTCGGAAACCAAGGCGGGTCTGCCCGAACAATATGTCGCGCTGCTCGGCACCGAGGGCGTGACGCTGAACTTCCGGCCCGATGCGATCGCGCGCGTCGCGAAGCTGGCGGCAGAGGTCAACGAAAAGGTCGAGAATATCGGTGCGCGGCGGCTCCAGACGATCATGGAACGGCTCGTCGAGGAGATCAGCTTCACCGCCGAGGATGCGCCCGGCACGACGCTCGATATCGACGCGGCCTATGTCGACCGCCAGCTCGCCGATGTCGTCGGCGACACCGACCTCAGCAAATATGTGCTCTGATCGGCGGCCTGCCGTGCAGTCTTTCGGACGGACCGAATAGCGCCGCATTATCAGTCGTTCGTTCGCCGAACTCCATTTGACTTTCGCGCATCGTCAATGCGATGAACGGTTCATACACGGCCGAACTGGGTCAAACGGCTGGCACGGAGACAGTAATGGCAGACGAAGAGGTCGCCGAGCAAGGCGAACTGGCGATCACGCGCACCGGCGATCGGCTTCGCCTGGCCCGCGAGGCGGCAGGACTGTCGCTCGCCGATATCGCGACGCGGACGCGCATCACCCAGCGTCACCTCAAAGCCATTGAAAAATCTGATTTTTCCGATCTTCCGGGGCGCACTTACGTCACTGGATTCGCGCGCGCCTACGCTCGCGCAGTCGACCTGCCCGAAGCCGAAATCGGTGCCTCGGTCCGCCGCGAGCTCGAAGAGGACGAATATGGCTCGCGGCCGCTTTACGAGGCCTATGAGCCAACCGATCCCGCCCGCCTGCCGACCGCCCGGCTGACCTGGACTTTGGTTATCGTCACCGCCCTGCTCGCTTCGGCCTATGGCGTCTGGCGCTTCCTGTCGGTCGAGCCCGACGAAGCCCTGATTGCCGCGCAGAATCGCGCCGCCGAAGAATCCGAAGCCCCATCGACGGGCGCTGCAGCAACGGTTCCAGCCAAAGCCGGCCCTGCGGGCGCGGCGGTCGCCGCCGATGCGCCGGTGGTGCTGACCGGCGTCTCGGAGGTCTGGATCGGTTTCGACGATGCGACCGGCAAGACCGAGAATTGGCGCACCCTCGATCCGGGCGAAACTTATCAGGTACCGCCTGCCTATATCGAACAGTTCACGCTGCGCACCAGCATCCCGCAGGCGCTCAAGGTCACCGTCGGCGGCCGCGACGTCGGAGCGATCGGCCCCGCCGACACGCTGGTCAAGGGCATCTCGCTGAAGCCCGCCGACCTTGTCGCGCGCGCCGGCGCGAGTGCGCCCGCGACAACGCCCGCACCGAAAACCAACCGCTGACCATAGGAATATTCGTCCGGCGGGAGCGGCAGCGCGCCGAAATGGATTTGCGCAGCCGCGCCTTGCGGCGCTATGAATCGCAGGATAGAATGGTTAATAGGTGGGGGCCGACAGGCAGATGACAAAACGCCATATTATTTTCCTCGGAACCGCCGCGCTGGCGCTGGGCGCCGTCGTGCCCGCCGCGCAGGCGCAGGACGCCGAGATCGGCAAGCGCGTCGATCGGTTGGAAAAGGAAATGCGCGCGGTCCAGCGCTCGGTGTTCCCGGGCGGTAGCCCCGCTTTCTTCGAAGGCGAGATCGCGCCCGACAACACGCCCGGCGAGCGCGTCAAGAGCACGGCGCCGGTCGCCGACCTGACCGCGCGCGTCGATGCGCTCGAGGCGCAGCTCCAGACGCTGACCGGTCAGACCGAGCAAAACAGCTATCAGCTGCGCGAACTCGAAAAGCAGTTCGCGGCCTACAAGGCCGAAATGGACAAGAGGTTCGCGGCCCCCGCGGCCGACGTCGAAGCCACCCCCGCCAGCCTGACGCCGGTTCCGGCGGCAAGGCCGCCGGCAGCGACGCCGACCACCGCCGCGGCGACCCCGGTGAAAAAGCCCGCGACGCCCAAGCCGGCGGCGGCAGCGGCTGCGACCCCCGACGCGGCGCGGTTGGCGCTGGTCAAGAAGGTCGAAATTCCCGCAACAGGTAACGAGACCGAAGACGGCTACAACTATGGCTTTCGGCTATGGCAGGCCAAACTCTATCCCGAGGCGCAGGCGCAGCTCAAGCAGGTGGTCGCCAAATGGCCGAAGAGCAGCCAGGCGAGCTATGCGCAGAATTTGCTGGGCCGCGCCTATCTCGACGAGGGAAAGCCCAGCCTGGCCGCGGTCGCTTTCTACAACAATTACAAGGATCGCCCGAGCGGCGCGCGCGCGCCGCACAGCCTGATGTATATGGGCGTCGCGCTCGACAAGCTCGGCCGCAAGGCCGATGCATGCAAGGCGTTCCGCGAATTCGACGAGGTTTACGGGGAAAAGGCCCCGCAGGATGTCCGCACCGATGCTGCCGCCGCAAAAACAAAAGCAGGCTGCTGACACCGACGCCGTCGAACGGCTCGGGCGCGACCTTTCCGCGCTGCTCGGCCCCGACTGGCAAAGGCTCGATTATGGCGTCGCCGTTTCGGGCGGCCCCGACAGCATGGCCTTGCTATGGCTGATGGCATCGCTGCTGCCCGGACAGGTCTGGGCGGCAACAGTCGATCATGCGCTGCGCAAGGGCTCCGACGAGGAAGCGCGCATGGTATCGGGCTTCTGCGCGCGCGAGCATATTCCGCACGCGACGCTCGTGCCGCAGGTACCGATCAAGGGGTCTCTGCAGGCCGCGGCCCGCGCCGAACGCTACCGCCTGCTCGAAGAGTGGCGGCAGGCAAACGCGCTCGACCATATCGTGACCGCGCATCATGCCGACGACCAGCTCGAAACGATCGTCATGCGGCTGAACCGCAGCAGCGGGGTCGGCGGGCTCGCCGCGATCCGCGCGCGCAACGGCGTCGTGCTCCGTCCGCTCCTGCACTGGCGCCGCGCGCAGCTTGTCGAACTCGCGCTCGAAAACGACCTGCCCTTCGTCGACGATCCGTCGAATTGCGACAATCGCTTCGACCGCGCCCGGCTCCGCCATGCATTGCGCTCGCAGACCGCTCTCGATCCCGAAGCGGCGGCACGCTCGGCGGACTGGCTCGCCGAAGCCGACGACGCGATCGACTGGGCGGTCGAACGGCTGATCGCTTCCTGGCCCGACGCCTCGGACATCGCGGTGATCCGCGACGAGCGCTATCCGCCCGAAATTTTCCGCCGCATCGTCACCCAGCGGCTGCGTGCCAACGATCCCGGACTGGCGCTGCGCGGCGCATCGCTCGACGGCGTCATCGCGGCAATGAAAGACGGGCGTCGGGCAATGGTCGGCGCGCTGCTGATCGACGCGGTTCGCGGGCTCGAAGGTACGATTTGGAGAGTTTCGCCTGCGCCGCGTCGACGCCCTTCCGGAGGTGGACAATCGCGAGGGAACGAAACCTAGTCACTTTCTGCTTTTCATCGCCCGTGCCGCCGCCGGCAGCAATGTCGAGCAAAAGCCATTTCGGATTATGACCCCCGAACTTTCCTTCTGGATGTCTTCAATTCGTGCGGCATGGTAATGCGAAACCGGTCACGACGACCGCTGCCACTCTCGCGAAAGACGCTAAGTCTCTTTTCGAGCGTATCGCGGTCTCCCGTAAGCGCTGCGAGCAATCTCGACCTTGATCCAATTATCGCTATCTTTTCTTCGGTGACCTTGATCTCGTCGATCGCCAGTTTGGCGAAGCCGCGATATGGGACCGTGTGATCGAGCAAATCACTGCGCATCTGAAGTGCCATGCGCGCTAGATCATCGATGCCCATGACCCTACTCGGGAAGAGGTTCCGCTGTTGTCGGGCATGCTCTGCGGCGCGAAAATGTCCGTCGCGGGACGCTTGTAAGAAAGGGAGCTGTTTCCTGGCGGCAAGATCCTCACAGCTTCGCCTCCCATCCTCGATCGCGCCGAGGTGGCGCGCAATGTCGATGCCATCCTTTTCGGCAGCGGCGCGCAATTCACCAGCCTGCCGGTCGAACCTTTCAAACATCGCTTGATATCGAAGTAGCACGTCATCGAGAGTTTTGGCCAGAAACGCAGGTTGCAGCAGCCGTTCCTGGATGAAGTCTTTGATAAATCCGTCGAGACGCAACGCTGATAGTATCAGGCCGCTGCAGGCCGCAGCCCCATGGCGCGCACGAGCGGAGCAGACATAGGATTTATAGCCGCTGCCGCCCACGGCACCGTATAGCCTCGCCCCGCATTTTCCGCAGTAGACCAAACTTTTTAGCAGATACTGTGTGCGACGTCCCGGAACCCGCAGCGTAATACCCCCGCGACGATCCAGGAGCGCTTGGACAGCGTCAAATGTTTCATGATCGATAATGGGCGGCACGGCGGTACGGATAATCTCATCCTGCGCCCCCGCTTGCCCCGCCTGGCCGCGCGCATCATACACCAGCTCGCCAGTATAAAGACGCCGACGCAAGACGCGGTAGACCGCTGCAAGGCCCCAATATCCGCCGCCGGAGGCTGGAACCTTCCGATCATTCAAATAAGCGGCGATGCGCGCGACACCTAGCGGGCCGGTGCCTTCCCTGCCCAAGGAGAGACGGTAGATGAGCCTGATCGTGTCTGCATGAAGCGGGTCAATCTCGAGCCGCCTCTTGGATGCCAGACCTCGCTTCTCAACAACGACGGCACGATAGCCGACAGGCGGCACCGACCCATTCCAAAAGCCTTGCCGCGCATTCTCTCGTTGCGCCCTGCGCACATGCTTTCCGGTTTCCTTGGACTGATATTCATCGAAAAGCCCGATGATATGCCGCATCATCTCCGCCAACGGGTCATCACCTATCATCTGGGTGATGGATACGAGTTTTACGCCATTTTTCGCTAATGCACGAATATTGGCTTCAAGCTCAAACTGGTCGCGGAAAAAACGAGAGTAGCTGTGCACGATGATGAGGTCGAACGGTGCGGGAGTCCAACTCGCCATTTCCATCATTCGGCGAAACTGTGGTCTGCGGTCCGTCACAGCCGACGCACCGCGCTCTTCGAATATTTCGACCACATGATATCCCTTCAAGACGCAAAAGGCCTCGGCCTGCTTCTTCTGATCAGGGATAGACAGCCGTGGCTCCACTTGGCGGGCGGTGGAAACACGAACATAGATCGCGGCGCGAGACGCGAGCCCAGCAACTCTTTTCACACTTCGCCTTCTTTCACTAGGTTGATGGCCCGAACATGCAATCGTCTAGGGCTTCATTTCCCGATGGCTGAAGCAGCGCGCGCTTTGGATCGGGCGGTTGACGCAGTGGAGCGCGGCGTACCCGTGTCGCAGCCCTGCCCCGGGGCAGGTCTGCGGATGCGATATTGTGCACAATCACCTGTTTTGAGACCTCCGCGGGAGCGCCAATTAACGTCAGCAATCTCGGTTCCGGCGCCGAGATGGAAGATCACATCGGCAACTCGGGAATTGGCGCAGGTCAGCCTGATCTCCGCCGAAGAAACATCCACGCGCTGGACCAATATTTTGAGGAGATGCTTGAGAATGGCAGGATTTTCTCTCAATCGGATGAGCGCCTTGCGGCTCACGCTCGCGGCAAATTCCGGCTTCGAGCGCGCCGCAGCCATTCGATCATTCAGCTTAGCTAACGCTTCCATGGATCGGAGATGATCGGATCGCCATTCGCGCAAGGTGCCGATCCTGTCGATCACCGCGACATCATCCGAATTGATCGCGCCGGCTTCAATGGCATCGTAAATTCGACAAAGCCTCAGATGGGCGTCGGCCGATGCCGCTTCTCTCGCCCCAGCCTCACGAGCGAGCTCGGATTGGGATTGGGACGCGGTCTCGGCAGCAAAATATTTGACGATTGATTTCGGACCGAGCAGTTGTTGCCGGATGAATTTTTCCACCATGCCGTCCAATTCAGGCGCCGGTATCGTGCGAACGGGGCAGCGGCTGCCGTTGGGCAGCAGTTTCGCCAAGCAAGTGTAATATCGAAAACCGCGGCCTTTCGCTGGCCTGACGGTCATGACGCGGCCACAGCCAGCGCAATATACCGCGCCTTTAAGAAGAGGATAGGGTCCATAGGCTTTGCTGGGCGTCGCATCGAATGCATGCCGCCTGAGCCGCGATTGGACTGTTTCAAAATCCACCCGACTAACGAGGGGTGGCACGGGCACGATTATGACTTCGCTTTGGCGATTGAGCGAGCCCGATTTGCAGCGGCGATTGTATGTGTGCTCTCCCATATAGGTGCGACGGGTCAGCATCCGGTGAATCTGAGTGGTATGCCATCGCCCGCCGTGCGGAGTCGAAAGGCCCTGCCTGTTCAGATAGGCTGCGATTTTGTGTACGCCCATCGGACCTTCGGTGGAGCAACCCTTGAGAGCAAGGCGATAGACGAGCCGGACGAGATCGGCATATTCCGGATCAATGGCGAGCCGTTTCTTGAGCGTCGGGCCGCGCTGCTCGGCAGCGACAGTTCGGTAACCGACTGGAGGCGTGGATCCGCACCAGAAGCCTTGACGCGCATTTTCCTTCAGCGCGCGCATGACATGCTTGGCGTTCTCTCTCGATTGATATTCGTCGAATAGGGCGATTACCTTGCGCATCATGACCTGCGCCGGATCCGTACCGGTCTGCTGGGTCACCGACACCAGACTGACCCCGTTCTTCGCCAGCTTGCGGACATTAAGTTCGAATTCGAAATGGTCGCGAAAGAAGCGCGAGAAACTGTGCACGATGATCAGATCGAAAGGGCGGGTCGAGGCGAGCGCCGCTTCGATCATTCGGCGAAATTCCGGGCGGCGATCGGTCATCCCAGACGCGCCTTCCTCGATAAATGTCGCCGCGATGTCGTATCCGTTTGCCTGGCAATAAGCGATGCCATGACGATGCTGATCCGGGAGCGAAACTTGCTGGTCAGCCTGACGCTGCGTCGATACGCGCAAATAGAGCGCTGCCCGCGCGCGGGCTGATCCAGGTCGAAGTGGTTCTTCAGGGAGGTGCATAACCGGTTTGATGACCGAGGAAGGCAACACCCTAGTAATTTCTCGGAACGAATTGAGATGGGGCGATTGTGACAGCGCAAAAGCAGTTGGCGCTCGTGCCGCGCACCTACATCGAGCCGATCTCCGGAAAATCCCTGAGTCGGGGAAACGGTCCGGCAATGGGGCGAATGGCACCCCAGCCGAACGGCCTTGCGATTGCGATTCGGACCCGGCGCCTTATCTTGTCCGGGTAACGCCGTGCGCTCGCGCGGCGATTGGGAAAGATTCCGCATGCAGGACGACAAGGAACCGCAGGGCAACCCCTGGATGAAGAGCGTGATGATCTGGAGCGGCATCCTGCTGGCCATGCTCCTCGTCGCCTCGATGTTCGGCGGCGCTTCGCAGCCCGCAGGCAATCCGCTTGCCTATTCCGAGTTCCGCCAGAAGGTCGAGGAAGGCAGCGTCAAGGACGTCGTGCTGTCCGAAGACAAGGTGACCGGCACGCTGTCGAACGGCGACCGGTTCACCGCCAACGTCGTGCGCGATCCCGACCTTCTCAAGATGCTCAACGACAATGGCGTCAAATATGACGGCAAGCCGACCGAAGTTCCCAATTTCTGGATGTATCTGATCGTCCAGTCGCTGCCCTTCCTGCTGATTCTCGGCATCGCCTTCTTCGTCTTCCGCCAGGTGCAGAAGAACAACGGCTCGGGCGCGATGGGCTTCGGCAAATCGCGCGCCAAGATGCTCACCGAAAAGCAGGGCCGCGTGACCTTCGACGATGTCGCGGGCATCGACGAGGCGCGTGAGGAACTCGAAGAAATCGTCGAATTCCTGAAGGACCCGACCAAATTCTCGAAACTCGGCGGCCAGATCCCGAAGGGCGCATTGCTCGTCGGCTCGCCGGGTACCGGCAAGACGCTGCTCGCCCGCGCGATCGCGGGTGAAGCGGGCGTCCCCTTCTTCACCATTTCGGGTTCGGACTTCGTCGAAATGTTCGTCGGCGTGGGCGCATCGCGCGTCCGCGACATGTTCGAACAGGCTAAGCGCAATGCGCCATGCATCGTCTTCATCGACGAAATCGACGCCGTCGGCCGCCATCGCGGCGCGGGCCTCGGCAACGGCAACGACGAGCGCGAGCAGACGCTGAACCAGCTGCTCGTCGAAATGGACGGCTTCGAGGCGAACGAGGGCATCATCATCGTCGCCGCGACGAACCGCCCCGACGTGCTCGACCCCGCCCTCCTCCGTCCCGGCCGCTTCGACCGCCAGGTCGTCGTGCCGCGCCCCGACATCGAAGGCCGCCAGAAGATCCTCGAGGTCCACACGCGCAAGAAGCCGCTCGCGCCCGACGTCGACCTCCGCCGCATCGCGCGCGGCACCCCGGGCTTCTCGGGCGCCGATCTGGCTAATCTTTGCAACGAAGCGGCGCTGCTTGCGGCGCGCAAGGGCAAGCGCCTCATTGCCTCAAACGAATTCGAGGAAGCCAAGGACAAGGTCATGATGGGCGCCGAGCGCCGGTCGATGGTGATGACCGAGGACGAGAAGAAGGCGACCGCCTATCACGAGGCCGGCCACGCGCTCGTCTCGCTCCACGTCGAGCATAATGATCCGCTGCACAAGGTGACGATCATCCCGCGCGGCCGCGCGCTGGGCGTCACCTGGAACCTGCCCGAGCGCGACCGCTATTCGCAGAATATGAAGCAGATGAAGGCGCGTCTCGCGCTCTGCTTCGGCGGCCGCATCGCCGAGCAGCTTATCTACGGCAAGGACGAGCTCAACACCGGCGCGTCGAACGACATCCAGCAGGCGACCGACATGGCACGCGCCATGGTCATGGAATATGGCATGTCGGAAAAGCTCGGCTGGCTGCGCTATCGCGACAATCAGGATGAGGTCTTCCTCGGCCACAGCGTGTCGCGCGCCCAGAACATGTCCGAGGAAACCGCCAAGCTGATCGACGCCGAAGTCCGCCGCCTCGTCGAGGAAGGCGAAAAGGTCGCGCGCAAGGTGCTCACCGACAATATCGACGAACTGCACCTGCTCGCCGGCGCGCTGCTCGAATATGAGACGCTGTCGGGCGAGGAAGCGAAGCGTGCGATCAAGGGCGAGGATATCGGCCGTGAGGGCGATCACGACAAGTCGGGAGGCCCGGTATCGGGTCATGCCGGCGGCATGCCGCAGATCAAGCGCAAGCCGCGCCCGTTCGGCGACGCCAACCCGCAGGGTGCGTAGCCGACGAGAGTTTTCAAACATTGGCTCTCGTCCGGGGCAAAATCAACGGTGGGATGGACGACAATCGCGAACGGTACGGGTGCGCGCCCGGACGAGCGATCCGTGGCGGCGGTTACGGCCGCGCCAAAACGGCCCGTAACGCCGCCGTCTATTTTCCGGCCTACTGTGGCGTTCTTGCTTCGCTTGCGCTCCTACCTACAGCAGCCGCCCGCTTCTAAACTGGGTTCGACGAGAGCTGCGGGTGACGACAGCGTTCCCGACGGATTTCGCGCAAGCGTGGCGAATCGTCCTTTAGGCCTCAGGCCTTGGGTACAGGACTCAAAGCCGCCGTCCCGACAACCGGTCAATTGATCCATCATGACCCCGGAATGGGAAGGTAGCGGCATTTTGCCCCGGTTCTTTTCGCTATATCGGCGCTTAAACAGCAGCGCGCTTCGCGATCGGTAGCAATCTGGCTGTAAAAAATCGCCGCACACATGACCCGGCATGAAGGGAAATTCAGACCCATAGATAGCGGTAAAAGGCACTTGTCCGCAGCGGCCGCCAGGGCAGGCGGCATCGCAATTTCTCCATATCGGATGTAAATGACGCAGAAACCATGTTAGAAACCGGACATAAAAGATGCGTCGCTTTTGGGGAAAGGGCAAAGCATGGGGGAAGCTCTCGACACCGCTAACGCATCGAACGAAGAACTATACGCACGGGTCAGCCAAATCGAACAGCTCATACTTCGCATGATGGGCGACACCGCCAAGCCCGAAAGGCTTCCGGAAGACAGCCTTATCCCCGCACAACTTCCATTTGGCCCATCCTCTGCGCGGCTAGGCACGGGCACCCAAGCCGTGGAGCGCGCCGACGCTGCGCCGAGCGGATTTCCACTGGGCCGGGCGAAATTCGTGCGCCGCCTCATCCGTCACCGTCGCCGCCGTGAGCATCATTTTCCTGCAGATATCTTCGCCGATCCCGCTTGGGACATGATGCTCGATCTTTACGCTGCGCATTATGAACGCCGCGAAATCTCGGTTTCGAGCCTTTGCATCGCGGCGGCCGTGCCGGCAACGACGGCGCTGCGCTGGATCAAATTGATGGTCGATGAAGGCCGGTTCGTCCGCATTGCCGATCCTGATGACGGCCGGCGCATCATCGTAAGGCTCAGCGACGAGGCGCGATTGCAGCTTGACGAATATTTCGACGATTTCGACGACTGAGGCGGCGGGTGCCGGCAAACTGGCTCAGCTCAAGAAATAATTGCGCCGTAGCCGCTCGAACTCCTCTGCGCTCGGCGCTTCCCCCAGCAGCTGATTGAGTCGCTCTATCGCCGTGCTGAGATCGGTCGCGGTGCGTCCCTCCCCCAGCACCTCAAGACGGATCAGCTGCTCGACCAGCACATCGCGGATCGCACGCAGTTCCGTCACCCGATCGAAGTCATTTGCCATTGTGCCTCCGCCTCGTCAGCCGCCGGTCCGGTGCAGCCGATTGCTGGAGGCGGGGCGGGCGGCACATAGCAAACTAGCTGCGACGCGGAAACCTCTTCCGCACCGATATGGTTGCGAAGGTACAGGTCGGCATCACTACTCAAAGCTGCAAATTACCCACAATGATCGAAGCATGCCGTCAAGTCATTGCGCCGTCCCAGCCACCCGCACCCGCGGCAGTCCGTTCGTCGACGCCGCGCGGCGCCCACTCACCAGCTGCCACGCGAACGCGAACGCGCCGATGGCCAGATCCTACCGCTACGCAAATTAGCGAGCGTGGTAGGTTGAACCTGCCAGCCTCAAAAATGGAATCTGCGGAAGCGGGTATCAAGCGAGGAGCGCCACTCAGATCACGGGCTGCGGGCAGATCGGCCTGTCCAGCGGATAGTTTCCCAGACCAAACATCGCATTTCGTTGCAAAGTCAAATCATTGAGGTCAGCCGTCCAGTAGAGCTTTCCCGGCATATTCGTGTTGAAGCCACCTGACATGAACACTTGGCGAGAAATGGAGTTTGTGCTGCATTCGCCGATGAGGTTGGAGGAAATGCAGGGCATCAGGCATTGAACCGAGCGCAAAAAATCAGTGTACCGGGCGGCTTGTTGTGACCAGACAAATGTATCGTGTCCCTGAAAAACCGTCACATCTGTGGGAGCGCCATAGCGTTTCGCAAGGAATTGCCTAAAATCAGCGCGCTCGATTAAGGGGATTTCTTCCCATAGAACGATACGAGACACCCGCCTTTCGCCGTTCGCAAGCGCTGCATAAAAAAGTCCGACCTTGGTGTTTTGGGAAGGATGAATATAGTCCGCTTCCAGAACTTGTGCTTCACCAAGAATCCGTGCCGGAGTTTTGAATGGAGCGCGCCTCAAACCGTGTTTTTCTAATTCTGCTCGCGCATCTGCGAGCCGCATCGAAATTCGGGCTCCAAAAATCGAAACGTCACGAAGCTTAGACATGGAATAACCGGGACCTTGAGCATCACTAGCCTTCGTGGGCAGTACCAACGGCGTGGAGCCAGCGACAGGCCCGTCTCCTATCGAGACTGGCACAGCCAAGTCGCGCTTATCCCCAGTCTGAGCGAGCGAAGGCTGAACCATCAGTAGAATTGCTGATGCCGTCGAGTTCAAGGTCGTTCGCATATTTCCGCCTTTTCTTGTCGAGGCATTGCTAGACCCGAAGGGTTAAGTGCGAATAAAAATGGCCGTTTGGAGACCAGCCGGTTCTGGCGGTAAATCCTGAAAAGCAGCCCTTGGATCACAGTTCGGGCAGACCGCAATCAATCGGTTGTAGGTCGTTGCATCGGCCTCGCTCGCCTACGCGTAGTTATGAACTGCTTACGCGCCATCTGCCCGGCGCGCCTCCACCGCATTTCCGCGGCAGCCCAATCCGAGCCATTTGCGGGTATCGAGGTTTCGCGAACGTTGCGATCCGCTTTACGACCTGTGTGCAAGGACCGACGGAAATTGCTCCTGTTACGCGATGTGGCCGACATACACAGCGCGTCGAAACTGGGCATTTACGGATTAGCGTCTAACGTCGGGATCATGATGCACGGCCCGACAGATATGTGGAATGACGACAACGCCATCTACGACGATGGTGAGTGGATCACATGGACGGAAATCAATTCGCATCTTGAACGGCTCGAGTTCCAAGCGCGCTTCCCGAACCTTGACGTCGATCTGGTACCGATCTTCCAACGCCTGCTCAAAGCTGCTGCGGATTATCATGAACTCACCGGGCGCCATCTGCAGGTCTATGGTGACATTGGCGAACTTTATGGCGCGATCACCTATGGCATAAAGCCGCACCGGATATACGCGCAGGGCTCCGACGGCAAACTCGGGAATGACTTTGTCGAGGTGAAGACGATCACACCGTTCAAGACGACGGAGACCGTAACGCTCAACCTTAAGGGCAATTTCAGCAAGGTGCTGATCGTGAAGATCGACGCCAATTTCGAGGTCGAAGGCAAGCTTATTGATCGCAAAGCGCTGCCCAAGACAAACCGCGATATGCTGTGCCTCGAGTGGGCGGACTTTCCATCCTCGCCGCACCAAGCGCCGGCCGCGCGATCCTGATCTCATTCACAGAACGGCGCTCCATCCAGCAGACGAACGACCAGCCGCATCGACCAAAATCGAGGGAAAAAGGTCGATTGCATCAAACCGGAAATAAACGCCCTCGCCGCCCGGTTGCCCGTCACCGATAGCTGCCCATCATCTTCATCCGCGCGCCTCGCTGTCAAAACAGCGGCCGAACGATGCCCCACAGCCCGATCAGGACATGGCTGCCGACGATGAGGAAAGCGAACCACAATTCGATGGTGAACGCGAGCTTGCGCCATTTGCCCTGTTTGTCGCCTCTCATGCCAGGAATATGCCAGCTTCGAGTCGTGCAGAAAAGCCGGATGGCGAAAAGATTCGAGGCTGCTGACCGTAGGCGGCAAACGAACCGGATGCGGACCTAAATCATGAAAGCCCGATCCGCAGCGATCACCTCCATATTGGCAGCATATTGATGCCAAAACAGCGCAATTCGGCAGACCGAGCAGTCTCGCGACGCAAAGCTTCCACCGATAACCCAGAAAATGCATTGAAATTTGCGTCACGGTGCCCGCGAATCCTTTCGCGTAGCGCGTGCCGTCGAGCCTTTGGACGATGAGCAACAGAAAAAAAAGCCTTTTTGCCGCAACGACACTTATGGTTAATTGACCCTTGCGATGCAGACGGACCAAGACTCGAAACCGAACGCCGGTGAATTCGAATTGCTGACCGCAAAGCAGACTGCCGTGTTACATTTGTTGGCTCAGGGCCGAACGAGCAAGGAGATTGCGGGGCTTCTCGACACGGGCGAGTCAGCTGTCAACCGCCATATCGAGATTATGAGATCGCGTCTGGGTGGGATAACTCGCCTCGAGCTCGCCCGACGTTACCGTAACGCATGTCCGGATGCCCCGTCCGTGTTACGTGTAGATTCTTCTCAGCAAAAAATTGATCTCGTCGCGCCGCCGCCAACCGACGAAAGACCGGATCGGGACGACGCCGAAGCCGACCTCCTCTTTCAGGACTCGCTCACGATGAAAATCGAAGCGCCCTGGGCGGGACAGGAAGAACCGGTGGTCGTCCCCAGGGTGCTCGACGGCGCAAATGCCACGCTCACCCGTGGTGCGGCGATTACGATCATGGTGACATCGATCCTCGCCAGCCTGGTGCTCGCTATCACGGCGGCCTGGGCGATCACGGAAGCGCTTGGCGGCTAGCCGCCCTGTCCACGAGTGATGATGGGCCGGCGATCAGGAGCAATCGGGGTCCGGGGGGTTTGCCATGAATATTCCTGTTCCTGCCTATATGGCGCGCATCCGTAGTCAGATCCGCGACGCCGAAGCGAAAGCCGACGAAAGCCTGCTAGCAAAACTCACGGTCATGAGCGCGATCCTCCGGGCTCGGCAGGCGGAAGACCTGCCGGCACCGCATGTCGGCCAAGAGGCGATTATCCGCCTCGGGCGCGCCATCCAGTCGGATATCAGCGGCGCGAACGACGTTTTCCGATCGCACAATGCGCTCGTCGACGACAAGACGCTGATCACCGGTATGCCGGGGCATGACGATACCCAGCGGTTCAGCCCCACGACGGGAGAAGGCGGCCGCCAGGCCACAGCCTGACGGTTGACGATGCTGCCGCGCCGGTCCAGTCCGGCGGGGTGAGCATCTTATGGTCCTTCAATTTCATTTGGGTCCTCGCCCTTTGCGCAGCAGCGCTGCGCTGGGGCGCGGCTCCCGAGCGGATTTGCGCGGCGACGCTTCTCGGGATGACCGTCGGCGACCGTCTCTATCATATCCTCGTCGGGCGGAACACGATCTACGGTTCGGTCGATATCGGCCACCTGATCATCGATCTTCTCGTCGCGGCGATCTTCACCGGCGTCGCGCTCCGGGCGAACAGGATCTATCCGCTATGGCTCTCGGCATTTCAGCTCGTCTCGGTCGCCTCGCATTTCGCCCGCGAAGCGAGCGGCAAGATGTCGGTTATCGCTTATGTCCTGTTGAATTACGCGCCCTATTACTGCATCCTGCTGATCCTTACCGGCGGGATCTGGGCGCATGCGACCCGGACGAAGCGTTACGGGGCCTACCGGCCGTGGCGCGCCTCCTCGAACCCTTCGCGGGCAACCGAGCCGAGGCGGCGGCCGGCCAGCTGATCGCACATTTCGGAAGTCTCGGCCGCGCGATCGCAGCGCCCCGCGAACAGCTCGACCTCGCCCTCGGGGGGAATAGCGACCTCGTCCACGTCATCACCGCAGCTCGCGCCCTCGTCACCGGCGGGTTACTCGAGCAGATAAGTCGCACACCGGTTTCTGTCGGCGATCCCGCATTCGGCGCCTATCTGCGCGCGCGTATCGGAAAATCTCCCACCGAATGCCTGCACGCCACCTTCGTGACCTATGACTGGCGGTATCTTGGCGACGAAATATTGGCGGAAGGAACGAGCCGGCATGTCGAGGCCGATCTGCGGCGCCTGCTGAGCCGCGCCTTTGATCTTGCCGCGCAGGGCGTGATCCTTGCCCACAATCATCCATCGGGGTCCGCAGAGCCGAGCGCGGAGGATATCGTGTTGACCCTCCGCATTTCATCGATCGTCGGCTCGGTCGGCGTGAAGCTGCTCGATCATCTGGTGATCGGTGCCAACGAGATCGCCAGCATGCGGGAAAGGGGGCTGCTGTGATGCAGGAGAAGGAAGCCTTTGCCGCGATTGCGCAAAGCGAGTTTCACAGTCGCCGGCGCCGCAACAGCCTCATCCGCCATGACCTCTTCGCGGAGCCGGCCTGGGACATTCTGCTTCTGCTTTACATTGCCCACCACCGCGATCAGACGATGGAGGTCGGGCGTCTCTGCACGGCGGTTTCGGTCGCGCCAACCACTGCACTTCGCTGGATCGGACAACTCCTCGACCGCGGGCTCGCTAAGCATCTCGCTCCCGACTCCGCGCAAGGTGACGTGCATATCCTCCTCAGCCCCTGCGGCATCGAAGAGATGGAGCGCTATTTGCGCGATTTCCTGCACCGGGAACGGCTCGGTGACGATCTGGACCGCTACTTCCGCGAGCCCTGAAGATAGCGGCGCGCCGAAGCAGCACGGCTGGTCAGCGGCGCGTCACCAAGATGGCAGCGCCTTCGCTCCCGTAGGTGCCGCGGCGTTCGACGATCGACAGCGTCACAGGAACAGGCAAACCTTCGCGCGAAAGCAGTTCCGACGCCTGTCGTAACGGCGCTCCGGTGCGAAAGAGTGTTCCGATAGCCTCGGCGAACTGATTGCGTGCGGCGAGTGGAAGCAGGGCTGAAAAACGCACGCGGCGTATCGCTTGCTCATTGGCCCCGATCATCTCCGCCAGCGCGGGATTGGCATATTCAATCGTCTCTCGAACCGAAAGCAACGCGTGTCCGATACCGCCATCGATGTCGAGGGCACGGATTACCGCATGCTGCGCATCTGCAGCTTCACGCGCCAGAATCGTTTCGCTGATATCGCGCAGGACGATAGCACCGCCCACCGGCAAGGGGATCAGGTCGGCGCGGAGCCACTGACCAGGACGCAGCAAAGACGGCAACTCTCCCGTAAAGCGCTCGCGATGATCGATCATCCTCAGGATATGAGGAAAAAGGACGCTTGTCTCGAGCGTCGGCAGAGCCGCCACCAGTGGCCGCCCGACGAGACTGCTCGCTGCGATTTCGAACATGTCACTTGCCGCGGGATTGAGCGCAGCGATGCGTTGCTCGCGATCAATCAGTATCACGCAGTCGCGGACAGATTCCATAAGTAGTATCTGCGACTCTTGGAGACGTCCGTTTCCGGACTGGCAACCATCGCTGCCAAGTCGGCGATAGTCGTCGAGCGATATCAGCACATGCGCATCTTTGCCATGATGCGTCACGACCACAGGCCTGCGCGCCGATTGGAGGCGCCAGCTTGCGAAGCCGCGAATGAAGTCTGCCGCCGACACTCGGTCGGGAATCTGCCCGTGCCTCATTATCCCTCCACACGTCCAGTTCCACGGTACTAGGCCGGAAAACAAGTGCCAGATACTATTGCATCCATCCTGTTGTCGAATTGGACCAATCGTTCCGTCGCCAATGCTGCATTCTCCGCTCTGCCATTGGCTTCCGGATTTGCAGTCTGGGCTGAACATCGCTTGATCGCGCTCACAAAATGTTGCGGATATGTGCTGTCACACTGAGGCGCCCTGTTACGCTTCTCGACCAGGCAACCGAAAGTCGGCCCTCCCCTGGCCCATCTGCAGCGAAAAAATCTTCGAAGCTCACTAGGGTTTCCGCTCTCTCGCCGTCTTTCCCCTTTGCCGGCCGTGCAACCCGCGCACGGCCCAACGATGAAGGGGGAAATATGTCCGGAAAATCTCAGTCGCTCGCGGCGCTGATGGCGGGCGCCGCGATGGCGCTGACGCCGGGGACGGCACACGCATTCCAGCAAGAGCAGCAAAGCTTCAACCTGCCGCGGCAGGATCTCGGCGATGCGCTACGTAGCGTCGCCGCCCAGGCGGGGATCGAACTCTATGTCTCGGCCCGCGATCTCGAGGGTCGCACGTCATCGTCGCTTGTCGGGAGAATGACTGCACGCGAAGCCATCGACGGGCTAATTCGCGGAACCGGCCTCGTAGCGCGTTACGAAAAGGGCGCGGTCATTATCGCAGGGCGATCCGCGGCCGAAACGCCGGACGAGACTCCTCCCGAGGAGATCATCGTGACCGGCACGCGGATCGCGGGCGCGCCCGCGGCGGTGCCAGTCACCCGCGTCTCGGCCGAGGACATCCGGAACGGCGGACAGACCGATCTTGGCGAGGTTGCGCGCAGCCTTCCGCAGAACTTCGGCGGCGGCCAGAATCCCGGCATCGGCAACAGCCAGGGCGCTCCCAACGAGAATGCCAATGCTAATGGAGCGTCGACCTTCAATCTGCGCGGCATCGGCTCCAACGCGACGCTGACCCTGCTCAACGGCAATCGTTTCGCCTACACCGGCGTCTCCTCGGTCATCGACGTGAGCGCGATCCCGGTGTCGGCGGTCGAGCGAATCGAGATCGTCGCCGACGGCGCCTCGGCAATCTACGGCGCCGATGCAGTCGCGGGTGTCGTCAATATCCTGCTAAAACGCGACTATGATGGTCTGTCGGCGATGGCGCGCGTCGGCGGCTCGACCGACGGCGGCAATGTCCAGCAACAATATGGCCTGCTCGGCGGCAAGAGCTGGGCGTCGGGCGGCCTGCTCGCCGCCTATGACTATAGCCGCTCCACCGCGACCAAGGCCGGAGATCGCGATTATGCCGTTGCCGCCAATCCCGACACGACGCTCTTCCCGGCGATCTCGCGCCACTCGCTGCTGGTGAGCGGCCATCAGGCCATCGGACCCGACGTTACCCTTGCCGCCGATCTTCTCTATAAGAAGAGCCGGCTGCGCTCGGCGACGGGTTACAGCCTCACAATCCCGCCCGACGAGTTCGGGCTCGACAATCTCAGCACGTCCGAGATTTTCGGGATCGCGCCGAGCCTGACCGCCGAACTCGGCGGCGACTGGCGCTTCAAGGCGAGCGGCTTCTTCGGCACCGACCGCACGGGCGGTTTCACCGATCTCTATTTCGGCGGCGACCTTCTGCAGCGCACTGACAAGCATTTCTTCAACCGCAACCTCGCGCTCGAAGCGGGCTTTCAGGGACCGCTGTTCGAACTTCCGGCGGGCGACATCCGAATCGCCTTCGGCGGCGGCGCGCGGCGCAATCATTTCTTCGCCACGTCGCCGACCGGCGACGTCGAGCGGCGGCGCGACAATATCTTCGCTTATGGCGAACTCCTCGTTCCCCTTACCTCCCCCTCACAGGACATCGCCGGACTGCACCGCCTGGCGCTGACCGGCGCGCTGCGTTTCGAGGATTATTCGGACGCCGAGAGCATCCTCACCCCGAAACTCGGGATGGTCTGGGAGCCTGTCGAGATGCTGCGTCTCGGCGCATCCTGGGGCCGCTCGTTCAAGATGCCGACGCTCTATCAGCAATATAGCGGCTATTCGGCGGTGCTCGCACGCGCTGCACGCTACGGCAGCGGTTATCCGGCAAGCGCTGATATCGTATTCGCTGCCGGCCCCGACAGCCGGATCGGGCCCGAGCGGTCAAAGAACCTGACCCTGAGCGCCATTCTCACGCCCGCGCGCGGCCTCGAACTGACCGCCGCCTGGTACCGGATCGATTACCGGGACCGGGTCGCGACACCGATCCCGTCGCTGTTCGGCGTGCTCGACAATCCCCTCTACGCCGATCTCGTGACATTGAGCCCCGGCGCCGCTGACCTCGAGGCGATTATCGACGGCGCCCTCCTCGGGCTCGAGAATGGCGCGGGACGTCCCTACAATCCCGCCAATGTCGTCGCATTCATCGACGCGCGCGATCGCAATATCGCGCGTCAGCGCTACTCGGGGGTCGACCTCGCGATGCGCTACAACATCAATCTCGCGAGCGGCAAGGAGCTGACGCTTTCGGCTGCGGGGAGCTTCCTCAAAAGCCGCCAGCAATTGCTTCCCGGAGCCGCGTGGACGCGTCTTGCCGGCACGCTCTTTCATCCGGCGCACTTTCGCGGGCGCGCGGGCGTGACCTACGGCAGCGAGCGCTTCTCGCTGTCGGGCTTCTTCAATCATATGAGCGGGCTCGACGACGACCGGCAGGCGGTACCAGTGCGGATCCCCGCCTACACCACGGTCGACCTGACGGCCCGGGCGCGGATCGGGTCGGGCACCGAAATCTCGTTCGCTACGCTCAACCTCTTCGACAGAAAACCGGCTGCGATCTCGACCGCGCTGCCCGCCGACACACCGTTCGACACGACCAATTATTCGGCGGCAGGACGCTTCGTCGGCATCACCGTCCGGCAGGAGTGGTGATAATGGCGAGGCCTATTCTCCTCGCCGGCGCGGCACTGATTTCTGGCGTGATGCTGACATCCCAAGCGCTCGGCAGCGAGCCAGAGCGCGTGTGGACGCTCGACGATCAACTGTCCATCCCCGAGGTTCGCGCGATCGCGATCGCCGCCAACGGCAAGAGCGCCGCCTATGTCGTGCGCATTGCCGACCGTGAGAGCGACCGCACCGATGCGATCCTGCGGCAGGTCGATCTGGCGAGCGGGGCGACGCGCGACCTGCTTCGGGCGCGATGGATCGACCAGCTCAGCCGTATTCCCGGCACAGCGGACTGGAGCGCGCGGATCGACAAGGGCGACGGCGTGCAGCTCTACCGGATCGAGCCGACAGGCACGGTGATGCCGCTCGTCGTTCACCCGGCAAGGGCGATCTTCGGCGACAGCGAAGGCGCCGTCTTTCCCGGCTATGGGCATGCGCCGCTCCCGACCGGCGTCCGCGCGCATAGCTGGTCGCCGGACGGGAAGCGCCTCTTCTACGTCACCGTCGATGCCGCGCCGCCCACCAAGTCCGTCCGCTACGACAGCGACGTGACCGCCGAACGCGCGCGGCGGCGATCGCCGGGTCAGGCAACCGCATCGATCTATCTGCGCGAACCGGACGGGACAGATCTCTTGCTCGGGATGCGTCCGCAGAGCGATCTCACCACCTTCTTCGACCGGAACCATGTGCGCTGGGAGAAGGACGAAGTCCGATATGATGTCATGGAGGCAGGTGCCGACGGCCAGCAGAAGGTCGTCACCATGGCCTGGGGCTTCGCCGACCGAAAGGCCCGCCTGCTCGATCCCAAGGTCGAACGCGTCTATTGGCTGCTCGCCGGACCGAACGGCGGCAAGCTTTCTTCGCAAGGCAATGGCGATACGCGCGAGCTCGTCGAGACGCTGCCCGGCGACAAAACGCGAAGCTACGGAAATTTTGCCTTCGCGGTCGGCGATGGACGCGCGGTCGGCGGCTTCCGCTCGCGGGACGGCAAGCGCGCGATCACCGGCACCCGGACGATCGATGCCCCCCGCTTCGGCCTCGCGGTGGTGGAGAATGGGGCCGTGCGCAAGATCGGAGGCGAGCAAAGCCTGAACCTCTGCGATTTCGGGCCGACGCTTGAACATGGCGCATGCATCGCGCAAGGCCAGGCCGCACCGCCCGCGGTCGTCGCGGTCGATGTGAGCAGCGGCAAGATTAGGCGGGTCGCATCCGCGTCGCCGGCCCATGAGGCGATCACGCCGCTGACGATCGAGCCACGCACTTGGACCAACCGGCACGGCTACAAGGCGACCGGCTATATCGTCTGGCCGCGCGGATATGAGAAAGGCCAGCGCTATCCGGCAATTGTTGTGACCCACGGCACCGATGCCGACGATCGCTTCGCCAATCGCGAGAACCAATGGGAATATCCGGTCCAGCTCTTCGCGGAACGGGGATATGTCGTGCTGCTCGTCAATGATCCCAGCTCGCGGCAAAATGCGGAAATCAGCGCGGCCTATGATGCGTGGATCAACGAAACCCGCGATCTGCCGCCCGAGACGCTTCAGCAACTGATCTGGCTCAATGGCGTCGCGAGCTATGAGGATGCGGTGAAGGAACTGGTCGACGCAGGCGTCATCGATGCCGCGCGCGTTGGGATCGCGGGTTACAGCCGCGGCTCGCAGATGGTCAATGTGACGATGACGAACTCGCATGTCTTCCGGGCGGCTTCGAGCGGTGACGGCGGCTATCTGGAGCCGGCCTTCTATGCCGACATCGCGGGATCCTATGACGCGGTGTTCGGGGGACCGCCGACCGATCCCGCAGCTCTCGTGTATTATCGCCGCCTCTCGCCATCGCTACGTGCGAGCGAGGTGTGCGGCGCCATCCTGCAGCAGGTCGCCGCGCCCTACGTGCCGTCGATCGACCTCTATACCGCACTCCGCAAGGCCGGCGTGCCGACGCAGCTCAGCCTCTATCCCGGCGAGGATAGCGCCTCCGACGAGACGCATATCTTCCACATCCCCTCGAACCGGATCGGCGCGATGCAGGAGAATATCGCCTGGTTCGACTATTGGCTGCTCGGCAAACTTGACCCCGGATCACCCGTCGCCGAGCGCTACGCATTCTGGGACAAGATGCGCGCGGCATCGCCGCGCTGCGACGGTCCGGACGGATAGCCCGCCTCCTCCCACCAGCGGACCCAAGCCTCGGCCGCCGCGAAGGTCAGTATCCGGTGATCGCGGCCGTCATCCCGCCATGCTCCCTCGCCCGCGCGCGCCAGCGATTCGGGATCGATCAGCCCCGCCTCGACGAGCCGCCCGCCGCGCAGCATCGCGATGGCCGTCTCGCCCTGCGCGACGAACACGCGCCGGATGAAGCCGCTCGGACTGCCCTTCGTGCGGCGTTCGAGAATGAGGTCGGGGAGCAAGCCTTCGAAGGCCTTGCGCGCGACCGCACGATCGCGGCCGCCGCGCACCCAATACCAGGTCGGGATCGACAGGCAGAGTTCGACAATCGGCTGCGACAATAAAGGCGAGATCTGTGGCGGCGCCGCGCTGCGCGGATAGAGTTCGATGCTTTTCTGCGCGCGGGCAAGCATCGCGACATGCGCCGCCTTGCCCGGCAGCGTTCCCGGCGGCGCCGTGAGCCAGGGATGGCGATCGCTCTCGTCCATCGCTGCCGCGCGTCCGACGGGGCCAAGGCCACTCAGGTCGCGACGGGCACGATGCCCCGCCCTCCTTCGGCGGACACGCTCCCAGCCTTTCGCCGCCACGGCGACCATTCCCGATCCGGTGAGGTCCGCAAGGTCGCGCGCGGTTTGCAGAAGGCCGGGCCGGAGACTGCGGGTGAGGAAGCGATCAGCGAGCGGAACTGCACTACGCAGACCACAGAAGATATTGTCGCCGCCATTGCCCGAGAAATAGGCATCGACCGGGCCGTCCAGCCTCGCGTGCTCCGCCTCGATCGCGTGAAAGAAATGCAGCGCGAAGGGCAACGGCAGATGCGGGAGCACCGGCTGCGTAACATCGACGGCGGCGATTTCATAGACTGGCGCATCGAGCCGTACACCGAGTTTGCCGACAAGCGCCTCGGCATAGCGCCGTTCGTCGCCGTCGGTTCCGGGCTCGACCATCGACAGGCATCTAAGGCCCGGCGTGCGCGGGCCGAGCGCGGCGGCGACGATCGAACTGTCGAGCCCGCCCGATACGCCGACCAGAATCTTGTCGAAGCAGGTCGACCAAGCGCCGATGCTGTCCTTAAGCGTGACGCGCAGTGCGGCGGCCACTGTATCGAAATTCGATCCGGCAGGGGGCCCTACATGATCCCATGGGGACCAGGCCTGTTCGATACGACTTCCCGACGACGTAACGATCAGACGCTCGCCGGGGAAGAGTTCCTCGATCCCGGCGATACCCGTCTGGCGTCCGATCACGTCGATGCCAGCGAACATCCGTGCGAGCGCGGCATAGTCAACCGCGACGGCACCCGGCTTGGCAAGCGCCGTCATGTCGCTCGCGAGCGCGATGCCCGCAGCGCCGCGCCGCATATAGCAAGGCATCATCCCGGAAGGGTCGCGCAAGACCGAGAGTCCGCCATCCTCACCGATGAACAGCGCCACATATCCGCCCCAATAATCGGCAAGCAGTGCGTCGCCGTTCGTATCCAATATGCTCTGCCGCTCGGCGGGAGGGAGCTCGGTAACGCGCGTCGTGGGGACGTCCCGCCGAAACAGCGCCCCGACAATAAAGCCCCTCTCGCCAAGGTCGATCCGGGGGGCATCGCTCCATAGCCTCGCGGCGCGCACCTCATATGCCGATGAACCGGGTTCGGCATGATGGTCGGTGTGCGCCGCGAGGCCGGACGGCGCGATATCGAGGCGGAAGGCTAACCTCATCGCACCGTCAGCAAGGGCGTAAAATTGACGACCCGGTCGAGCGGGTCGCTGAGCACGGTCGTGCCCGACTGGAGCCAGCAATGGGCCGTGAAGGGAAGCATTACCCCGACCACGAGATCGGCGGCGAGACCCCGGCGCGCCAGCATGGCGCGCATAGCAAGGCCACGCGCGAGGCATTGGTCGGTTGCGTCGCGGTAGCGCGATACGCGCTCGATCGCTGCTGCGATGGGGCGGCACCGGTCGGGATCGGCGGCCGAGCCGGGAACGACTGAGGCTTCGAGAAGCGCGCCGAGCGAATGATGGGCGAGACGTCGGCGGGCGCGGGATTGCCCCGCGATCGCTTCGAGGAGCAGCCACGGCCGCGGCGTCCCCAGACGTCGGTCATGCAGACTGGCGACCGGCGATGGCGCGCTGGCGCGCCCCGCCTGCGAGGCGCCAGGTTCGATCAGCCCCTGCTCAAGGAGCCAGGCCAGATCATGCGCGCTCGCTGTGCCTTCGGCAAAGGCCGTAAGGCACGCCGCTCCCGCCCCTTCAAGGAGAAAGTAGCGGCTTGCCGTGAGGATCAGCGTGCAATAGGCACCCCCTTCGTGGGGTGATCGGCGTGCAAAAAGGACCCCTTCATCCCGGGGATTTAGTCGGCCGACTGGTTTTGATCAGTTGGCGAGAACGGGATGTTGATCGTGGAGACAGTGGTTCGGATTCGGCGTGAGCATGCAGCGGGTAAGGCGATCAAGGCGATCGCTCGTGACCTTCGTTTGTCGCGGAAGGTCGTCCGCAAAGCGATCCGGTCGCCGGAGGCGGCGTTCAACTATCAGCGCAAAGTCCAGCCGCTGCCGCGGATCGGTCCTTATCAGGATCGTCTCGATGCGCTGCTTGAGGAGAACGAAGGTCGCGGCCGCCGCGATCGGCTACGGATGACGCGTATCCATGACCTGCTGGTGCGCGAGGGGTTCGATGGATCCTATGATGCGGTGCGCCGCTATGCGGCGCGCTGGCGTGCTGCGCGGCGGAAGGATGCTGGCGAAGGCGCACCGGCGTTCATCCCGATGACCTTCCAGCCGGGTGAGGCCTACCAGTTCGACTGGAGCCACGAGGATGTGGAGATCGCCGGCAAGCCGATGCGGGTGAAGGTGGCGCATATGCGTCTCTGCGACTCGCGCGCACCCTATGTCCGGGCCTATCCGCGCGAGGGCCAGGAGATGCTGTTCGATGCCCATGCCCGGGCGTTCGCGTTCTTCGGCGGTGTGCCGCGACGCGGTATCTACGATAATATGAAGACGGCGGTGACGGCCGTGTTCACCGGCAAGGAGCGTGTGTTCAACCGCCGCTTCCTGATCATGACCGATCATTACATGGTCGAGCCGACCGCCTGCTCGCCGGCGGCGGGATGGGAGAAGGGCCAGGTCGAGCAGCAGGTCCAGACGATCCGAGGCCGCTTCTTCCAGCCGCGACTCCGGTTCGCCAGCCTGGCCGAGCTCAACGGGTGGCTGGAGGCCGAGTGCCGGCGCTGGGCCGAGCATCATGCCCATCCCGAACGCGGGGATATTACCGTCGCCGAGGCGCTGGATATGGAGCGACCGGCCCTGCAGCCGATCCTGGCACCGTTCGACGGCTTCCATGAGAGCGAGCATGCCGTCACCGGCACCTGCCTCATCAGCTTCGATCGCAACCGCTACTCGGTCATGTCGACGGCCGCACGCCGGACCGTTCAGGTGCGCTCCTATGCCGATCGCATCGTCATACGCTGCGGCGATGCGATCGTCGGGGAGCATGAGCGCCACTTCGGTCGGAACCGCACGATATACGATCCCTGGCATTATCTGCCGGTCCTCGCGCACAAGCCCGGCGCGCTGCGTAACGGCGCACCGTTCCAGGACTGGGATCTGCCGCCCGCCCTGCACCGATTACGGCGAAGGCTCGGCACCGGGGACGAGGCCGATCGCAGGTTCGTGCGGGTCCTCTCGGCGGTGCTCACCGATGGCCTGGAGCCGGTAGAGGCTGCCGTGCGCGAAGCGTTGGCGAACGGAACGGCCAGCGACGAGCTGATCCTCAACATCCTCTCCCGGCGCCGCGAGCCGGCGACACCCCACAGCATCGTCACTTCGGAAGACCGGATGCTGCAGCATCCTCCGCTCGCCGACTGTGCCCGCTATGATCTGCTGCGAGGCTATGATGCAGCGGCATGATATGATCGACACGATGCGCGGCCTCGGACTCAAGGGCATGGCGGCGGCGTTCGACGAGGCGGTCACCACCGGCCTCCAGCGCAAGCGCACCACCATGGAGATACTGACCGACCTGCTCCGTGCTGAGGCGACCCACCGGGATGCAGCCTCCATCCGCTATCGGATGACGGCTGCGAGGCTGCCCGTGGTGAAGGACCTGGAGCGGTTCAGCTTCGAGGGCACACCGATCAATGAGGAGATGATCCGCTCCCTTCACGATGGCTCCTTCCTCCCGCCTCGCCGCAATATCGTGCTGGTCGGCGGCACGGGGACAGGCAAGACCCACCTCGCCATCGCGATCACCGCCAATGTCGTGCGAAGGGGCGCTCGCGCCCGCTACTTCAACACCGTCGATCTGGTGACACGCCTCGAAGAGGAGACCCGGATCGGCAAAGGCGGGACCCTGGCGGCGCAGCTGTCGCGGCTCGACCTGATCGTGCTCGACGAGCTCGGTTATCTGCCGTTCGCCCGCTCGGGAGGGCAGTTGCTGTTCCACCTCATCAGCAAGCTTTATGAGCGGACCAGCGTCATCATCACCACGAACCTCGCCTTCGGCGAATGGCCGACCGTGTTCGGCGATCCCAAGATGACCACGGCGCTGCTCGACCGCGTCACCCACCACTGCGATATCGTCGAGACGGGCAACGACAGCTGGCGCTTCAAAAACCGCAGCTGACAGCCACCTTCGGCGCCTTCAAAAATCTATCTTGCGCTGCGCGCGCCTCCGGTCGGGCTACGCCCGCCCTCCGCCGCACGCAGCGCAAGGCCATCTTCAACAAACCAGCATCATATTATCCGAAAAGGGGGTCCCTCTTCGACGCCGATCGGGGGTCCCTTTTGAACGCCGTTTGACAGGCTTGCCGCTAGATCGAGGAAGATCGCGCGCGCGCCGATCAGGCAGTAGCTGAGGTCAGCGCGGAGGCGGTAGCCGGTCATGCGGGATAGCTCTACGAGCGCGTGCGTGCGGCACCGCTGGCGGTGCCGCACGCCCATCGCGTCAATCGTCGGTCTGGATGCCGGCGTTGTACGTCCGCTGGAACGTCTGGATGTCCAGCGGGCCGAGTTCGCCGGTGCCGCGGGTTTCGACACGGGCATCGCCAAGATCGACGATGCTGTTTTCACTCTTGTTCATGTTTACTCTCTCTACCATATCGCGACCCGGGATTGAGTCGCAATGAGAGCATATTACTGAAATTTTATATATTAATTTTATAATCTAATTATAATTGAAATATATTCAGATTATTTTTATCTTTGGAATTACCTTAATTATTGCTTCCAAATATCTTTACCAACCCTGTCTGATCATTCGGGTTTTTTCATCCGGTCTCTCGATCAGACTCAATCTACATTAGAGTCCGACCAAGGCTGCATCTGCATTTATCTCCGCGCAGACATCAGGCCGAATGGATGAATCTGCTCGCACCTCGCTCGTCGCGTTCATCAATGTCCTATGACGTTCGCCCAGAACTCACGCGCGACTCGAATTTGAAATCGAGCCTCTAGAGCATCTCTCAAATCCATACCCCGCAGGGTGTATTTGGAAATTATACCCTGCGGGGTATATCAGCGCGCGGAGACAAGGCATGGGTCAGATGGTACGAACCGCTAAGCAGCTAGGCGCCTATCCGTGAAAGCGTCGAGGATGCTATAGCGAAGCGGCTGTCACGCCTTGAAGATGCGTATCGGTAATCGGATTGGCACGGAATATATTGCCAACTCGAAAAGGCCGCGCACGAATGAGCGGCTCACAACTTCAGACCAAATCTGCTAAATTCAATTTCCCCCCAACATAAAAGGACGTTTTATGCGGAAATTCGTAATCGCTGCGGGTCTCGCCGGAACCGCCTTGACCCTGTCCGCCTGCTCGGGCGGTGCCGATGACGCTTCGAAAACCGCCGAACAGACGCCAACGGCGGATGCCGGAACAGCGGCGCCCGCAGCGACCGCGACCGTACTGGATGCGAATACCGCAACCGCGGAACAGCTTGCTGGCGTGGAAGGGGTTACGCCCGAACTTGCCGCCGCAATCGTGGCCGGAAAGCCCTATGCCAATGCCTCGGCGCTGAACAAGAAACTCCTCGAAAAACTGAAAGCGGACGAAGCGGCGAAGGTTCTCGTCGGCGTGTTCGTTCCGGTCAATCTCAACACCGGCAGCGAAGCGGACATCAAGCTCATCCCCGGCATGACCGACAAGATGGTCCACGAATTCCTCGAATACCGTCCCTATGCGGACATGGGCGTGTTCGACCGCGAAATTGGCAAATATGTAGACAAAATCGAGGGGGCGCGATTCCGCAATTACGTCACTCTTTGACGCCACTGCAGGCCGACCCTGACCAGTTCGATCACGGTCAGGATCGCTATGTGAATAAAGGCGGTGGTGGGATCGAATGCCAGCAGGACCCAATGAAGGAAGACCAGTATCGCCGCGGGATAGACGAGCCTGTGAAGGCGTTTCCATGACCGCTTGAGGGCTCGGGTCGCGAAGTCGTTGGATGTGGCCGCAAGCGGGACGAACAACGCCAGCGCGAACCACCCGATAAGGATATAAGGTGTGGAAAGCTCGGTCAGCAATATATCGAGCGAACCCTTTCGGATCAGATAGATTATGGTGTGGCTGGCGGCATACGCAAAGCTGGCCACACCCAAATCGCGCCGCCGCCGCATCAGCCACTGCGCCCAGTTTTGACGCCGGAACATGAGACGGATCGGCGTGACTGCCAGCGTCAGCATAAGGAGCCACACCGCCCACTCGCCGGTGTCGCCGATGATGTGCCCGTAACCGTAAAGCTCCGGCGTCACCGCCCAGCGCCCAAGCATCCACAGACCTGGCACAGCCAGTATCAGCCACAATAGCGGACGGGAGTGTGCGACGGTTTTCATAGTCTCTTTCGATCGGAGGCTAAGCGAGCAATGACGCAGCAGCTGCAGAAAACGTTATTGGCAAACAGAGGAGTCCTCGCAACCGATGGTTTCAAGTCAGCCCGATTTCGGTTCAAAGGGTCGACTAGCCCCGACTTCGGGCCTCCGGCACGTTGCGATTTAAACATCAATACGTGCCGGCCCGTGCCGATCGACACTGATCGGGAGATGGTCTGCTGCCACTCCGGCGAACTTTTCCCGCCAACTTTCACCCGTCGCCTGCCGCAATCAAGCTGTTCGTCTTTCGCGGCAAGCTCGCGCCTGATCGGAGCGTCCGGCTCTATCATTGCCGGTCCCTATTCTGCGCGAGATGCCTTGTCGCAGCTCCCAAAATCTTTGCGTCGAAAATATGAAGGGCGCCGCAAAGGCGGCGCCCTTCAGGATGCCTTTTAGGGGAAGGCAATCCTACTTCTTTTGCGTGTCGCCAACCCCGGTTTCGGATGGAGCGATTTCGCCATTATCATCCATGGCGTTCGCCTTTTCCTCACCCTGCTCCTCAACGATGTCGGCCTTCTTCTCCATCGCCTCCTTTGCGGGTCCTTCGGGCATCGCATCGGCCTGGTCGTCTATCGCTTCAGCCTTGGCTTCGGCTTGGTCCTCGACCTTGTCAGCGGCCGGGCTCTGACAAGCTCCAAGCAACAATGCGGACGTTGCACCAAGCGTTACGAACAACTTCTTCATGATCATTCTCCCTCCGTTCGATCGAAGTGCTAACGCCGCAGCACAGATAGAGTTGCGTGCCCCAGATCAGCACCTCACCGGCATCAGCCGGGCGGCCCTGCGCTGATTATCACGGACCGCCGCAACTCTAACGTTACTCTAGCGTTATCCGACCGCGTCCATCCTCCTGTCTTCGATTGGGCGCGGGCAAACCTGATCCCCGCCGGGCGAGCGCTGTCCGGCGGGGATTTTCTCTGCAACCGATCCCAAGACTGAGCGTTACGCGAACGCTTCTCCAAAGCATTGAGCGGATCGCTGTGACCGTCTTCTCGACAATCCGCTCGTGACCCCGCCGGGCCTGCGCCCGGCGGGGTTTTTAATGTACCCGAAGAGGGCGCGATGGGCCCCCGATCCCTCTCGGTTCAGGCGTGTTTTACGGAAGTAGATGCACCCGTCGCGATCCGCAATGCCTCAACAGTTTTCTAAGAAGGGTGCTTGCCTGAGCCTGTCGGCATGGCCGTGATTTGAACCATGTCGAGGCGGTTGCTGCGTCCTAATGAAGATCTCGGGACGCTGCGCAATTTCTCCGATATACCGAGTTGTTGCCGCGGCTGGCGCCCGTCGTCAGAAGCTGGGACCATTTGGCCGCTTGGACAGGGTTCAGCGGGGACGGGAATGGCCGGAATGGGGTGGGAAGCTGTCATTGCTAAAGCGCTGAAGTCGTGCGAAGTTGGGCAATGTATAACATCGTGTTCAGAGTGTTATTGCCGATTGTTGCTTTACAGGGATGCACGCCCTTAGCAGATGAGCATGTACTGCTCGACGATGCATGCGCTGTCGCAGTCGCGCATGCCGCCAGCTTCAAGCGCGATGAATCCCGGCCGATAGCGATTCGGCCAAGCCCTGTCTTTGGCACACCGACAGTCGGAGAGCTTGATGCGATTTTAGCGAAGATGCCGGATGCTAGCGGAGACCTTGGCGTGCTCTTAATGCGAAAAGCGGCAAAAGAGCAGGACGCTGTGGTCGTCGACCGATGCCCTTCCCTTAAAATCTGGCTTTCGAATAGCAACGTAATTTCTAGCAATTCAGAAATAGACCGCCTCACCCGGAAAGAACCTTGGCCGGTGGCCGTTCTGACAATGTCGCTGCCAGCAGTTTCGGACGACGCTTCTACAGCGCTGATTTATGTCAGCGAGGATTGGGGAGGCCTTGCTGGCGGGACCTATGCTGTAACCTACCGGAAAGAAGCGGGAAAATGGATAGAGCGGGAGCGGGAACAACTCTCGATTAGCTGAATGACCGCAATCGGTCGTTTCCGGTCATGGTAGCCGAATCGGCAATGACTGGTAGAATGGGGGCGGGAAGCGGGCCGACGCTTTGGCGGCGGCGTTGGCACGTAAGCCGGGTTTGGATTCTTCCCCCAACGCACAAATTGAAATCGCCGGCCTCGCGGTCGCGAAAACGCATCGGCCAGTCCATCTGAATAACGCAAATGGCGGCGCCTGTGTCGGCCATGGTTAACTGCATTCTAAACTTTCAATGTCATTAATCGTGAATGTCATGGCTCGTCGACAAGATTGCGATTGCGTTAGCGGGCTTGATCACTCTGTTGACCGCTTGCTTTCCCGCAATGGCCGCCGCGCCGACGACGAACATCGGAAGTTCCTGCTGGGCAGCCACATCGCTGTCGGAAGACCCGGTGGCTGCGTACAAGGCAACCCGGCAATGGCATTGCGGAAAACATGAATATTCTATCGAGGCCGAGCGGGTGTTGCTCCGCTTCGATATCACTCAACATGACGCTCCTCCACGCTACCTTTTCTCGAGAAGGGCAGCTCTGGAAGCGGTCCACATCTTGTCGGTGGAGACCGGCGGCGCGGTCCACCGGACAACGATCCATGCAGACGCGCTTCTCAACTCACGCTACGGCGGATTCTTTAAAGCGGGCTTGCCGAAATTATCGCAGCAAACGCGACAAATCATCGTGGCCTTCGATCGACCAACCCATCGCATGACACTCGAGCAAGCCTATCTGACCTCGAAAGATGATAGCCAAAGCCCCGGCCAGACGCGCTTCCTGATCTTGTTGGCCGGCCTGGTCGGGATGTTGCTTATGCCGCTCATCTTCAATGCGGCCTTTTATCGCATATTGCGCGAGCCGTTCGTCCTCTGGCATTCGGCGCTTGCCGTTTCGCTGGTACTCACCATCCTGATATCATCGGGTCTTTCCCCCATCCTCCTCGGCCTTCCGGTCATGACGCTCAGCTGGATGGCCACGATGACCTTCGGCCTCTCGGTTGCGGCAGGTGCGATGTTCACATACAGCTTTGTCGAGCCGGGTTGCCTCCACGCAAAGCTGCGACACTCCCTGCCCTATTGCGCCGGGGCTGCCATTTTCCTGAGTCTGTTTCACGCCGCCTTCCCGTTTGTCGCACGGCCGGTCCAGTCGACCATATATACCGCCGGGTTCGCCCCCATTCTCGCAATTTTCATCTGGTCGATGATCGACGCCCTCCGGCGCGGCAGCCGCGCAGCGAAATATCAGATGGTCGGTTGGGCGCCGATGGTCGCGGTCGGCCTGACAAGGCTCGTAACAGGTCTCCTGCCCTCGCTGGAAAGCGAGGACGCGATGTTGCTCTTCTATTGTGGCTGCGTGTTCGAAGTCATGTCGACTGCGATGGGCGTTGCCGATCGGTTCATGACCCTCAAGAAACAACGCGACCGCGCGCGCACGGAAGCCGAATTGCTCGAACGCCTCTCCGAACGCGATTCGTTGACTGGATTGTTGAATCGCCGGGCGCTTGAGGAGCGCTACGCCGAACATCGCGGCGAGGGCTTCGACACCTTGGCGGTCCTTGATCTGGATCATTTCAAGCAGATCAACGATACTCACGGGCATGCCGTTGGCGATGCGGTACTCAAGGCGGTCGCCACGGCACTTCAACCCACCGCCGATGTGCTCGCCTACCGCCTCGGAGGCGAGGAATTTGTCCTCCTGCTACGCAGTGACAATGGCTTCGATCTGGCGGAGCGCCGAAGACAGGCGATTCCCGCTATGGTAGCCAAGGCTGTGTCAGGCCTTTCAGGGCCGGTAACGGCCAGTATGGGCGTCAGCGCGTTGGCGAGTGCGACTTCGAGCGAACCCGGATTCCGGTCGCAATTCGAGCGCGCAGACAAAATGCTCTATCAAGCCAAGGCGGCGGGCCGCAATCGCGTCGAGTTCGAAGGCCTTGGGAAACGCAAGCCGTCGTCCGGACATCCAGAAAATCGTTCCGGCGAATGTACTACGCGACTTCAGGCGAAAGCAATGCGCAACCGGTGAATTTGGTCGATCGCAAAGAGGCAACGGATCATCCGCCTGCTCCGGCAGCAAACGCTTGCCCTCAAGCAGCAAAGCGCTCGAACGAGGACCGCCATTCGAAATGGTGCGAGTAGGATGATGCCGCCGATCATGAAGCCGCCAGCGTCCTCGATCTCGCTAACAATTGGACCATCCAAACGATTAATCGCACCGAGCTTGAAAAGCGATAGGAAGCTCCCCAGAATGACCCGTCCTGTCGCTGCTTCTGCAGTGCGCCGACAGGATGGAGGCGCTGACAGCCAGTCGGCGCCTCCGAATTCCGCGGCTCGCGCGCTTCAGCGAGCGGATATGGGAGGGAGATGGCCAGGCCCCGGCCTAGCGAGTTGGTACACCACCGCGCGCCAGCGATAGCCCAAGCAAATATTTGCGTCGCATTACCTCGCCATAGATTTCCTTACTTTTCTAACAGCAGCCGTTGACCGGAATCCCGCGCCTGACCATGCAGATCTAATGAAATATATTATCGACTTTTACCGCCCACTCAGCGGCGAAATAGCGAGCATGACCGGAGCGTCAGACAGCCTCGCCCATGTTCACGGCGGCATGGCGATACTGATCCTTGCCAGGATCATCACCCGCCGGTCACTCGCAACCTGGGGACCCTTTCTTTTCGTTCTGACGGCAGCAGTGATGAAGGAAATTGCCGACAGAATTGCGCACGGGGCGTGGCGGATGCCAGATTCGGTGTTCGACATCATCAACACGATATTCTGGCAGTGGATATTGATGATGGGCCTTCGCTGGCGCCGCGCCCATCCCGATCGCGCGGCAAGCCAGGACTAGGCGCGGTCTCCTCCAGCGTTTCGTGCTCCGCCATCGGTCAGATCAAGTGGTGAGCAAACCCCGGTTTGCAAGCGAACCGAAGACACGAATAGAGAAGATAGCTGCGGTTCGATGGAGTGATTGCTCCATTGCCACATAATCTGCTAGCGGGCCGCCGCGTGACCACGGGGAATCTGATCTGCATGGGCGATCAGAAGAGGCGAAAGTCCCCTTGAGACCTAGCGCCGTGGCGCTATTTCAACCGGACAAAATGAGGTTAGCCTGCTACCACAAGCTAATCACTCATTTGCTATGGACAGGATCAGGCGCTCACCGGGTCGTCATTGTCGTCGAGCAAAAGCACAACGCCGATAACCGCAGCGAGTGCCAGCAATACATATAGCCACGTCGAGTCGCCGTTGAACTCACTCTGGTCTTCCGTGGTCGAGGTGGCGCGAACACCTTCGACCATAGTCGCAGGTGCCGCCGAAGCAGCAATCGGCGCCGCCGCCAGCGACGTTGCGGCAAGGGCGATTACGGCCTTTGAGATAACATTCATTAGAATCTCCATCCACAGCTTGCGGCGTCAATATATTCGTATCCCACAAGACAGCAATGTTTCTTTGCACCCGAATCGCGGCTGTTTCTTTCGGCAAGACAGGGTTAGCCGCCGTACATACTGCCGTTTTCGCGATCGCAATCTGCAACCAAATCAACTTCGGCTTCACCTCTGTCCATCTATAGATTCTCGATTGCAGCCAAGCCACGCTTTTGCTAGCGGCCCGCCCCGTGACCTCAGGTTCCCCGGCAACGGGGATGAAAAGGGAAGTCCGGTAAAGCCGGCGCTGCCCCCGCAACTGTCGTCGGTGAGGTGGATGCGAACATGCCACTGGAACATCGGTTCCGGGAAGGCCGCGTCCTCCGATGATCCGGCAAGCCAGGAGACCTGCCCGAGCGTCGCCGTTATCTGTCGCGGGCGGGGTGTACCGGCGGCAGGCGAGGTTCCTCGCGTGACGGCAAGGCCGTTACGTTGGAGGGACTATAATGCATATTGCTGTTTATCGTGCGAGCCTGTCGGCGCTCGCCATCGCCGCGGCATCGCCCGCATTCGCCCAGGCGAACCCCGACCTCGCGACCACCGACGAAGCCGGCGACACGATCGTCGTCACCGCGTCGCGTTCGGGCGAAGGCGTCCGCGTCGATCAGCTCGGCTCGTCGGTCACCGTGCTCGACGCCAAGACAATCGAAAACCGTCAGACGCGGGTGCTGTCGGACGTCCTGCGCGACGTGCCGGGCGTCGCCGTCAGCCGGCTTGGCGCGATCGGCGGGCAGACGCAGCTTCGCATCCGCGGCACTGAGGGCAATCATGTCCTGACGCTGATCGACGGCATCGAGGTGTCCGATCCGTTCAACGGCGAATATGATTTCGGCACCCTGATCGCCTCGCCCGCCGCGCGGATCGAGGTACTGCGCGGCCAGCAATCTTCGCTTTACGGGTCGGATGCGATCGGCGGCGTCGTTCACTATATCACGCTGACCGGCGCAGAAGCGCCCGGGATCAGCGCCCGCGCCGAAGGCGGCTCGTTCGAGACCTTCTCGGGCGATGTGCGCGTCGCGGGGGTCAGTGGCGATCTCGATTATGCCGTTTCGGGCACCTATCTCCACACCGGCGGTTCGCCGACCGCACGCTTCGGCACCCGCGACATCGGGTCGGACAATGTCGGCGTCAGCGGCAAGCTGATCTGGTCGCCGTCGGAGAGCCTCAAACTGACCGGCGTCGCGCGCTACGGCTATACCGATGCCGACAGCAACAACAGCGAGTTCGATGGCACCAGCCCGCGCTATGGCTTCATCGTCGACAGCCCCGGCACCTATTTCACCAGCCAGTCCTTCCACGGCCTGCTGCGCGCCGAGTTTACCGCGCTCGACGGCCGCTGGACCAACGCGCTGACCGGCCAGGTCACCGACACGGTGCGCAAAAGCTATTCGGCGTTCGGCCGCGACGGCGGCAGCGAAGGGCGCCGTTACAAGGGCTCGTTCGAATCGAGCCTGCGCTTCGGTACCGATACCGTCGTCCACCGGCTGACCGCGGCGGTCGACGTCGAACGCGAGGAATTCCGCAATACCACCCCCTCGCCCTTCGTCTTCCAGGGCAAGCGCGACACCGACAATGTGGGCTTCGTCGGACAGTATGAGCTGCTCGCGGGCGACGCCTTCGCGCTCGGCGCCTCGGTGCGTCACGACGAGAACGACCGGTTCGACGACGCAACGACCTTCCGCATCCAGTCGAGCTACAAGCTGCCCACCGGCACGCGGATCCGCGGCGCCTATGGCACCGGGGTAAAGAACCCGGGCTATTACGAGCTTTACGGTTATTCGGACGGCGTGTTCATCGGCAATCCCGACCTCCGGCCCGAAAAGTCGAAGGGCTGGGAAGCCGGCATCGAACAGACGATCGACGACAATCAGGCGACGATCGGCGTCACCTATTTCGACAACAAGCTGAAGGGCGAGATCTACACGACCTACCCCGCCCCCGATTTCACCGCGACCCCTGCGAACCGCACGACGACGTCGAAGCAGCGCGGCGTCGAAGTGTTCGCGTCGGCGCGCCCGATCCCGCAGATCGAACTCGACCTAGCCTACACCTGGCTGAAGGCGCGCGAGAACGGTGCGGTCGAGGTCCGCCGGCCGAAGCATGTCGCCAGCTTCAACGCGACGATCTTCAGCAAGGACGAGCGCTTTTCGACGACGCTGACGCTGCGCTATAACGGTCGCCAGACCGATGTCGCCTTCCTCGACCCGATCTTCTTCGCGCCGACCACCGTGTCGCTGAAGGAATATGTGCTGGTGAACCTCAACGCCAACTACAAGCTGACCGACGCCATCTCGGTCTTCGCCCGCGTCGAAAATCTCGCGGACGAGGATTATGAGGAAGTCTTCAGCTACCGCACGCAGGGCCGCGCGGCCTATGGCGGCGTGCGCGTCAGCTTCTGATGCGATCGGCGGCGGCTCTCGCAATGCTGGCGGTCCTGACGGGCTGCCAGCAGCGCGCGCCGCTGCCCGAACGCCGCGGCGTCGTCAGCATCGATTTCTGCGCCGACCAGATGGTGCTGGGATTGCTGCCGCGCGAGCGGGTGCGCGCCGTGTCGTTCGAGGCGGAAAGCGACGCCGGCTTCGCGGCGCCTCGCGCTCGCGGTCTCTCGCGGCTGCGCCCGCAAATCGAGGATATCGCCGCACTTCGCCCCGCAATCGTCGTTCGTTCCTTCCGCGGCGACGCCCGGCTCGACCGGCAGCTACGCGCGATGGGAATCCGCGTCGTCCAGCTCGGCTATGCCGGAACGCTCGGCGACGTCGCAGGCGACATGCGGCGCGTCGCCGCCGAACTGGATGCGGAAACAAAGGCGGCGGCGTTGCTTGCCGGCTATGATGCAGAACTGGCGGCGGCGCGCGGCACGGCGGCACCGACACAGAGCGCGCTCTATGTGACGCCCGGCGATGTCACCACCGGCCCGGGTTCGTTCGTCGCGGATGTCATCGCCGCTGCGGGACTGAAGTCCTATCGCGAACAGCCGGGGTGGGGCACGCTGCCGCTCGAGGAGATGGTTCGCCGTCCGCCCGATGTGGTCTTCCGCGCCTTCTACGACAGCGCCCGTTACCGGCAGGATCGCTGGTCATCGTCCCTCCATCCCGTCGTCGCCCAAGCGTCGCGTCGGGCAGAAGAGGTCGAAGTGCCGGGAAGCTGGCTCGCCTGCGGCAATTGGCTTGCGGGTCATGCCGTCGCAAGGCTTGCGAAGGCGCGAAAGGAAGGCTGATGCGGCGCACCAACATCCTGCTCGCGGCGCTGCTCGTATTCATCGCCATGGCGGCGCTGATGACCGGCCCCGATGGCGTTACGCCGCACCTGCTGTTCGACTGGGCGACGGGAAGCGACCCGGCAGCAGCGACCATCGTCGCCGACATCCGCCTGCCGCGCGTGCTGAGCGCGGCGATCGTCGGAGCGGCGCTGGCGGTTTGCGGCGCCGCGCTGCAAGCACTGACGCGCAATCCGCTCGCCGAACCCGGCATCCTCGGCGTATCATCGGGCGCGACGCTCGGCGCGACGCTGACGCTCTATTTCGGCCTGTCGGCACTCTGGTCGTGGGCGCTGCCGGTTGGCGCGATCGTCGGCGCCGGGCTGGTCACCGCGCTGCTCGCTTCGGCGGCGGTGCGAACGCGCGGCATGGCGACACTGATCCTGATCGGCGTCGGCCTGTCGAGCCTGACCGGGGCACTGATGGCGCTGATCCTCAATTTCGCACCCAACCCTTTTTCGCTGTCCGACCTCGTCACCTGGACGCTCGGGTCGGTCGCCAACCGCTCGCTGTCCGATCTCGGGCTGACGGTGCCGTTCATGGCGGCCGGGATGGCGCTGCTGCTGACCCAGCGCCGGCAGCTTTCGCTGCTTTCGATCGGCGAGGAGGCCGCGATCGCGCACGGTCTCGACTATCGCCGCACGCAGCTCATCGTCGTCATCGCCACCGGCCTCGCGACGGGAGCGTCGGTCGCGCTTGCCGGATCGGTCGGCTTCGTCGGGATCGTCGCCCCACATCTCGTGCGGCCATGGGCCGGACACGATCCCGGCCGGACGCTGGTACCGGCGGCGCTGGCCGGCGCAATCATGCTGATCGCCGCCGACATGCTCGTCCGGCTGCTCCCGACCGACACCGAATTGCGGCTCGGCGTGGTTGCCGCGCTGGCCGGCGCGCCGATCTTCCTGCTCATCGTGCTGCGACGGGGAAATGTGCGCCATGACTGATCTTGCCGCACGCAACGTCGCGATCGCCGGGCGGCTCGGCAGCACCGACTTCACCCTGTCGCCAGGGGAACTGGTCGCCATCGTTGGCCCCAATGGTTCGGGAAAGAGCAGCCTGCTTCGCATTCTCGCGGGCCTGCTGCGCCCGGACAGCGGGACGGTTTCGCTCGACAATCTGGCCCTCGACAGCCTCGATCTGCTCACACGCGCACGCGCGCTTGCCTATCTGCCCCAGCGCGCCGAGGTGGCGTGGCCGATCCTCGTCGCCGACATGGTCGCACTCGGCCGTTATGCCTTCGGCGCGGAAGACATGAAGCGAAATATTGCGCCGGGGCACTGGCTGGAGGAGGTCGGCTGCGAAGCCTTGGCAAGCCGCTCGACCGCGACGCTTTCGGGGGGCGAACTGGCGCTGGTCGCGCTCGCCCGTACATTCGCTGCCGAAACGCCGCTGTTGCTGCTGGACGAGCCGACCGCCGCACTCGACCCAAAACGCCAGATCGACACGATGGCGCGGCTTGCGAAGCGGAGGCGCGACGGCCGCGGAATCGCCGTTGTGCTCCACGATCTCAACCTCGCCGCGCAGTTTGCCGATCGGATCGTCTGGATGATGGGCGGGCGCATCGAGGCCGAAACGCCCCCCGAGCCCGCGGCGCTGACGGCCAATGCGGCAGCTATATTCGGCGCCGAAGTGCACGTCGAAGTCGACGACGACGAACGCGTCCGCTCCGTCGCGATCTGCGGCGGTTCCCAGAACAACTGAGCTCATAGCCCTTTCAAATGAACCGGTCAGCTGTGCGCGAGATCACAGCATGGCAGTAATCCCCATCTCATGACGATTCGACGAAACGAGGATCGGGCAGGAATTGTTCGCGGCAACACATCGGGAGCGGGATCGTTTTTCCCCGTCGCGAGTTGTAAGCGCCGCAGAAGGCGATCGGGATGCGGGGGCAAGGTTTACCGTTACATATTGAGTTATGTTGCCGTCCCGTTTATGGGACGGGCATTGTTCGTCGTGAACTTGTCTCGATTGAACGCAGGGTCGCCGCAGGGAAATATTCCTGCAATCTGCTATACTCTATCCCGCGCCTTCCGGCAGGGATCCATAGAAAGCGGTTGGCGATAGATGATTTCGGCAAAAGATGATCGGTGGCGCGACTGGCGCGCGAAGATGCTGGCCTTCGTGGTCGACCGGCCGCGTATCCAGCGCCAGATGGCCGCCGTCGCCATCGACGGATCGCTTTGCATCGCGGCCGTATGGATCGCCTTTTCGCTCCGTCTCGGCGTCTGGGAGCTGTTTTCCCAACCGATCCTGACCTTCGCCGCGATCGCATTGCTATTCTGGTATCCCATTGCCTGGAAAACAGGCGTCTACCGCTCGCTGATCCGTTTTTCCGGCGCGCGAACGATCACCGACCTGGCAATCGCCTGCGCGGCGCTGGCGGTGCCGCTGTTCATCGTCTGCGTCGTCTTCCGCCTTCCTTCCGTGCCGCGCACGCTCTCGATGCTGCACCCCATCATTTTCCTGCTCCTGCTGGGTGCCAGCCGCATCGCCATACGTTTCATGCTTCTTGACCTTTTCAAGGTCGTGTCGGTCAATGCCCGCCGCGTGCTCGTTTACGGAGCGGGCCGGGCTGGACAGCAATTGGCGCTTTCGCTTCGCCATGAATCGCAGGTCCATCTCGTCGGCTTCGTCGACGACGACCTGCGGCTCGACGGCCAGCGCCTCGACGGCGTGCCGGTATTTGGCGCCAACCGTCTGAAAGAACTGCTCGAAGATACCGATATCGACGAGGTGCTGCTCGCCATCCCCAGCGCGTCGCGCACACGCCGCCGCGAGATCATCGACACGCTGAAGAATGAGGAGGTCTATGTCCGCTCGCTTCCCAATCTGACCGGCGTCATCGAGGGGTCGGTGACGGTCAATGATTTGCGCGAAATCCAGATCGAGGAGCTTCTCGGCCGTGAGACAGTCGCGGCGAACCAGTTGCTGATGAGCCGCACGACCGCCGGAAAGATCGTTCTCGTGTCGGGTGCCGGCGGCTCGATCGGCAGCGAGCTATGCCGCCAGATCCTGCGGTGCCGCCCGGCCCGCCTCGTCCTGCTCGAGCAATCCGAATATGCACTTTATGCGATCGAGCAGGAGTTGATCGAACTGATGCGCGAACTGGCGATAGACGTGCCGCTCGTGCTCGAACTCGCGAGCGCCTCGGAACGCTCGTCGATGTTCCGTATCTACAACTATCATAAGCCCGAAACCGTGTTTCACGCCGCCGCCTACAAGCATGTCCCGCTGGTCGAGGCGAACCCGATCTCCGGGCTGCGCAACAATATCATGGGGACGTTGCACAGCGTGGCTGCCGCCGAGGCGGTCGGTGTCGCCAACTTCATCCTGATCAGCACCGACAAGGCGGTGCGGCCGACCAACATCATGGGCGCGTCGAAGCGCGTCTGCGAACTGATCCTGCAGGCGCGGGCCGACCGGCCCGACGTCAAGACTGTGTTCAGCATGGTCCGCTTCGGCAATGTGCTGGGATCGAGCGGTTCGGTCGTCCCGCGCTTCAAGGCCCAGATCGAGGCTGGCGGCCCCGTCACGCTGACGCACAGGGAAATCACGCGCTATTTCATGACCATCCCCGAAGCCGCGCAACTTGTCGTGCAGGCAAGCGCGATGGCCAAGGGCGGCGAGGTGTTCGTGCTCGACATGGGCGAGCCGATCCAGATCATCGAGCTTGCCCACGCCATGGTCCATCTTTCGGGCCTGAGTGTCCGCGATTCCGACCATCCCGATGGCGATATCGAAATCGTCGAGACAGGGCTGCGGCCCGGGGAAAAATTATACGAGGAATTGCTCCTAGGGAATAATCCAGAAGCGACAAAACATCCGCGGATTCATCGCGCGCATGAGGTGTTTTGGCCGTGGGAAGAGCTGGAACGCGAACTGCAATTACTCGATACGATGATCCGCCAGAGCGGTGAAGCGGTCAGCGCAGTATCGATCGTCAGAAAGCTAGTGCCGGAATATATACCCGATCCGTCTTGGGCGAAGCGTCTGATGTCGAACCCGGGGTGACGAAAGGCCTATCGGGATCGAAATGCCATTGATGGCAGCGACCGCCATCCATTCCCGCCGGAAGCCGATTTCGGAAGTATGCCGGCTGCCATCAGGCCGAAGAAAGCCTTTGCTAATAGCCAACGCCGCCGATCATCTTTTCCGCTGAAGGGAGTTTCAGCCGCCGAACCTCGACATTAAAGCTGGAACCAATCCAAACTACTTGCCACAGAAACTCTCCACGCGGCCGGATGAAGGCCGCCAGCACAGGATTTTTATGACCAGAATATACGTGACCGGAACCGCGGGGTTCATCGGCTTTCACTTGGCCCGTCTACTGTTGGCCGAAGGGTTCGAGGTCCATGGCTATGACGGCATGACCGATTATTATGATGTGCGGCTCAAACAGACGCGCCATCGCCAATTGATGGAGTCAGGACGATTCGCCGCGACCGAAGCAATGCTGGAAGACCGGGAGGTGCTCGATGCAAGCATCGACGCCTCTCGGCCCGATGTCATCGTCCATCTCGCGGCGCAAGCCGGCGTAAGATACAGCCTCGAAAATCCGCGAGCCTATCTCGACAGTAATGTCATCGGCACCTTCAACGTGATGGAGGCGGCGCGCCGCAACGGTGTGCAGCATCTGCTGATGGCTTCCACTTCGTCGGTTTATGGCGCGAATGAAGACATGCCATTCATCGAGACGGAAAAGGCCGATACCCAGCTGACGATCTATGCGGCCACGAAAAAGGCCAATGAATCGATGGCGCATGCCTATGCCCATCTGTGGAATCTGCCGACAACAATGTTCCGCTTCTTTACCGTCTATGGCTCATGGGGTCGCCCCGATCTCGCGCTCTACAAATTTGTCGACGCGATGCTCGATGGCCGTCCGATCGACATCTATAACCATGGCGACATGTATCGCGACTTCACCTATGTCGACGATCTGGTGCGCGGCATTCGGCTGCTGATCGACGCAGCGCCGGTACGCCCGTCATCGCGTGATGATATCGAACCAGGCGATTCGCTCAGTCCAGTCGCACCCTTTCGAATCGTCAACATCGGCAACAGTGACAAGGTTCGCTTGCTCGATTTCGTCGATGCGATCGAAAAGGAACTGGGGATCAAAGCGAAGCGAAACTACATGCCGATGCAGACCGGAGATGTTCCTGCTACCTGGGCGAACGCATCGCTGCTCGAACGGTTGACGGGTTATCGCCCGGCAACTGATTTTCGCGACGGCATCAAGGAGTTCGTTCGCTGGTACAGGGAGTATTCGGGAAAATGACGTCGTCGCAAACGGCAGAAGTGCCGACGCTGGAAGAATTGAAGGTCGCGGTCATCGGCCTCGGTTATGTCGGCCTTCCCCTCGCGGTCGAATTCGGCCGGATCCGACCCGTTGTCGGTTTCGATATCGACCGCGGGCGTATCGACGCGCTGAGCAAGGGCATCGACGCGACGCTCGAAACCAATGCAGAGGAGCTGGTGGCGGCAAAACAACTCCGCTTCTCGAGCGACCCGGCTGATCTTGGCGCGTGCAACCTCTTCATCGTCACGGTGCCGACCCCCATCGACGCGCATCGACGTCCCGACCTGACGCCGCTACTGAGGGCGTCTGAAACGCTGGGACGGATATTGAAGCGCGGCGACATCGTCATCTATGAATCGACCGTCTATCCCGGCGCGACCGAAGAGGATTGCGTCCCGGTCCTCGAACGCCTCTCGGGCCTGACCTACAACGTCGATTTCTTTTGCGGATACAGTCCCGAACGGATCAATCCCGGCGACAAGGAACATCGACTGCCCTCGATCCGCAAGGTGACCTCGGGCTCGAATCCGGAGGTCGCCGACCTTGTCGATGCACTTTATTCATCGATCATCACGGCCGGCACCCACAAGGCGCCGTCAATCCGGGTCGCGGAAGCATCGAAAGTCATCGAAAACACCCAACGCGACCTCAACATCGCCTTGATCAACGAACTCGCGATCATCTTCAACCGGATGGGAATCGACACGCAAGCGGTGCTCGAGGCCGCAGGGACGAAATGGAATTTCCTGCCTTTCCGCCCCGGCCTGGTCGGCGGACATTGCATCGGCGTCGACCCCTATTATTTGACCCACAAGGCGCAGTCGATCGGCTATCATCCGGAGATCATTCTGGCCGGCCGTCGCCTGAACGACGGCATGGGCGCCTATGTCGCCGAACAGCTGGTCAAGACGATGCTGAAAAGGCGGGTGCAGGTGAACGGCGCGCGCGTTCTGGTCATGGGATTGACCTTCAAGGAAAACTGTCCCGATCTTCGCAACACGCGTGTCGTCGATGTGGTCGAGGAACTGCGAACCTATGGGGTCGATGTCGATGTTCACGATCCGTGGGCGGACCCCACGGAAGCGTCGCACGAATATGGGCTGACGCTTACCGACAAACCGCAGCCGAATAGCTATGATGCGATCCTGGTCGCGGTCGCCCACCAGAAATTCCGCGATCTCGGCCCGGACGCCATTCGCAAATGGGGGCGCCGCGACCATGTCCTTTATGACATAAAATATGCCTTCGAGGCCGAGAGGGTCGATCTGCGACTGTAATGAGAATCGATCGATGGCGCGTTCACGAAGCAATTCGCGGACGGCCGGGATGACAAAGCCACAGCGACGCCCTAAGGGCGCTCCAAACAGGAATGGACCGAAGCAACCCATGCAAAAACTTTTGATAACCGGCGGCACGGGATCTTTTGGCAAGACCATGCTGCGCGACATGCTTTCACGCGATATCGACGAGGTTCGCGTGCTGAGCCGGGACGAGGAAAAGCAGGACGCGCTGCGCAACGAACTGCGCGATCCGCGCGTGCGCTTCTATGTCGGCGATATTCGCGATCGCGAAAGCGTCGATCGAGCGGTTGCCGGCGTGGACTGCGTTTTTCACGCCGCCGCGCTCAAGCAGGTTCCCTCGTGCGAATTCTTCCCGATGGAAGCGGTGCGCACCAATATCGTGGGATCGGAAAATGTCGTCCGTTCCGCGGTGGCGCACGACGTCCGCAGCGTGGTCTGCCTGTCAACGGACAAGGCCGTTTTCCCTGTCAACGCCATGGGAATGTCAAAGGCGATGATGGAAAAGCTGGCACAGTCGGTCGCGCGCTCGCTTCCCGACGATGCCGCCACGACCATCTCGATGGTGCGCTATGGCAATGTCATGTGTTCGCGCGGTTCGGCAATCCCGCTTTTCATGCGGCAAATTCGCACCGGCCGGCCGATCAGCGTCACCGAACCGACGATGACGCGGTTCCTGATGCCGCTGCGCGATTCGGTCGCGCTGGTCCACCATGCGTTCGAACATGCCAATCAGGGCGATCTGTTCATTCGCAAGGCGCCCGCATCGACGATTGCCGACCTGGTGTCCGCGATCAAGGAGTTGTTCGGCGTCCCCGATCATCCGGTGGAAGTCATCGGCTGGCGCCACGCCGAAAAGCTCTATGAAACGCTGGCGAGCGGCCAGGAACTGGCGAGCGGCGACGATATGGGCGATTATTACCGCATCCGCATGGACGCCCGCGATCTCAACTATCAGGCCTATTTCAGCGAAGGCGACAGCGAGACGAGCCATTTCGACGATTATCATTCGCACAATACGAACCAGCTGACCGTGCCGCAGGTGAAGGATCTGCTGCTGACGCTTGCCGAGGTGCGGGGTGAAATCGACATTTGGGAAAGCGAGCGCAAATGAAGATCGTCGTCACAGGCGGCGGCGGGTTGATCGGCCATCACGCGGCGGTGCGGCTGCACGCGGCCAATTGCGCCGCGCGCTTCAAGAAGCAGAGCGAGCCTTATGGGCTCGTGCGCCTCGACCATGGCGCCTTCGCCGATGATGCGCGGCTCGCCGACGCGCTGGACGGCGCCGATGCCGTGCTGCACTTCGCGGGCGTCAATCGCGCCAGCGACGCCGATCTGGCGAGCGGCAATCCCGATATCGCGCGCCGGCTGGCCGACGCATGCCGCGCCGCCGGTTCGGCGCCGCACATCGTCTATGCCAATTCGACCCATGCCGCGAACGACACCGTCTATGGCAACAGCAAGCGGATCGCCGGCGAAATCCTGGCCGCGGCGGGCGGGCGCTACACCAACCTCGTGCTGCCGCATATATTCGGCGAAGGGGCGCGGCCGCATTATAACAATGTCACCGCGACGTTCATCGCGCAGGTCATCGCCGGCGAGACGCCGGATGTGAACCCCGACGGACGCGTCACACTGCTCCATGCAGGCGAAGCGGCGCAGATCGCGATCGATGCCGCCATCGAGGGAACGACGGGGACGATCGAACCCGCGGCGCGGCCGACATCGGTTGTCGACCTGCTCGCCAAAATTCAGCAATTCCACACCGATTACAGCGCCAACCTTTTTCCCGACCTCACCGATCCCTTCGACCTTGCGCTGTTCAACAGCTATCGCGCCGCGCTCTATCCCGGCCAATATCCAAAGATGCTCAAGCTCAACGGCGATGCCCGCGGGACCTTGTTCGAAGCTTCGCGCGGCGGTGGCGGCGGCCAGACCTTTCTCAGCTGGACGCATCCCGGCATCACGCGGGGCGACCATTTCCACCTCGACAAGGTCGAGCGCTTTCTGGTCGTCGAAGGCGAAGCGATCATCCGCATCCGCCCGGTCCTGGGCGAAACCATATGGGAATGCCGCGTCAGCGGCGATGCCCCGGCCGCCATCGACATGCCGACGCTGCACACCCACAATATCGTCAATGTCGGCGACAAGCCGTTGCTGACCCTGTTCTGGACCAATGCCGTGTTCGATCCGGCCGCGCCCGACACCTATGCCGATCCTGTTTCCGGAGCCTGACATGTCCCGCCTTAAAGTCATGACCATTTTGGGCACGCGCCCCGAGATCATCCGCCTTTCGCGCGTGATGGCGCGGCTCGACGATTATGCCGAGCATGTCATCGTCCACACGGGGCAGAATTGGGATTTCGAGCTCAACGAAGTCTTTTTCGAGGATCTCGGCGTCCGCAAGCCCGACCATTTCCTGGGGACGGGCGGTGGCACACTGGGCGAAACGCTCGGCAAGATCCTGACCGAAAGCGAGCGCGTCATCGCCGCCGAACGTCCCGATGCGGTGCTCGTGCTCGGCGACACCAATTCGGCGATTTCGGCGATCATGGCGCGGCGCATGAAGGTGCCCGTCTATCATATGGAAGCCGGCAACCGGTCGTTCGACCGCAATGTGCCGGAGGAAACGAACCGCAAGCTGGTCGACCATATCGCCGACTTCAACCTCGTCTATACCGAGCATGCGCGGCGTCATCTGCTCTCCGAAGGGGTGCAGCACCGGCGCATCTACCTGACCGGCTCGCCGATCCGCGAGGTGCTCGACCATTATCGCACCCAAATCGACGCGTCGGACGTGCTGGATCGCCTCGAACTGACGCCGCAGGGCTATTTCATCGTCTCGCTCCACCGCGAGGAAAATGTCGACAGCGCCGCGCGGCTGCGCTCGCTTCTGGAAACGCTCAACGCGCTGGCCGAGCGCTATGCCATGCCGGTGATCGTCTCGACCCATCCGCGCACGCGCAAGCGGCTCGAGGCGCTGGCGGACATCGCGCTCGATCCCCGCGTTCAATATATGAAGCCCTTTGGCTTTCACGATTACAACGCGCTGCAAAAGCAATGTTTCTGCGCGATCTCGGACAGCGGCACGATCGCCGAGGAAAGCTCGATGCTCGGCTTCCCCGCGATCACGCCGCGCGACGCGATCGAGCGGCCCGAGGGCCTCGACGTCGGCTGCCTGATCATGACCGGCCTTCACCGCGACACGATGCTGGACGGCATCGACGCGGTAACCCGCATGTTCGCCGAGCGCACCGCCGCCGGCACGCCACACCCCGTCCCCACCGATTATACGATCACCAACACGTCGGAACGCGTCGTCAGCCTGATCCTCGGGACGGCACGGCTTTCGAACAGCTGGGACGGGATTCGCACGCATGATCTTGCTTAGCCGATCGCGTCCTCACGCTTCCCGCGCCGTCGAAGGCGACCCTTCTCGGTCGGTTTGATCTTCGATGGCGCAGGCCAATGCCGATGATCTGGCGACGCCGATGTCGACCATAGACCACGCCCTGGATCGGACGCGGCGGCTGATACTGGCGGTTATCGGAGGGGCATTGGGCCGCTCGGTCACCCTGATCGCCCCATTTCTCGTCATGCCCGTCATGTTGCGCTATCTCGGCGACGCGCATTTCGGCATCTGGATGACCGCAGTATCGATCACCAGCATGGCGCAGTTCAGCGATCTCGGCATCGGCAACGGGCTGCTCACCAGATTATCGGCGGCGCTGGGCCGCGACGACACCGCCGCCGCCCGGGCAGACATATCCAGCGCCTATGCCATGCTGACTTGGGTCGCGCTGCTGCTCGCTACCGTCGTCGGCGGCGTGCTCCTCGCCCTTGGCAGCTTTCCGATCGCAAGCGTGTCCGATTCCGCCTCGATCGCTATCATCGCCGCGGCGCTCGGCACGTTTTTTGCCGGAATTCCGGCAACCATCATCCAGCGTGTAATGTACGCGCGGCAACAGGTCATGCTGAGCAACTTGTGGCAGATCGCCGGAGCGGCTCTGGCCGTCGTGTCGTGCTGGGGAGCGATCGGGCTGCGGTTGCCGCCCTGGGCCGTCGTTCTCGCTTATGGGCTTCCGATGGTTGTGACCCTGCTCATCTCGGCGCTGTGGTATTTCCTTCGCCATCCCGAACTGCGGCCGCGCTTTGCTGATATAGGCAGGGAATCGAGCGGAAAATTGCTGATGCTTGGTCTCCGCTTCCTCCTGCTCGGCGTTTTGACGTCGATCGCGCTGAATGCCGACAATGTGATCATTGCTGCGAATGCAGGCCCCCATGCGGTGACGCAATATTCGGTGCCGGCAAAAATCGGATCCCTGCTCGGCCTGGCGATCACGACCATCTATCTACCGCTGTGGTCGGCCAACGGCGAGGCCCTGGCGCGCGGCGACCGGCAATGGGTGCGTCAAAACACCCGGCGAATGGTCTGGATCGGCGGCGCCGGCGTAGCAGCGGCCGCGATCGCGCTGACCGCCGCCGGCAACTGGATCATTCATCTGTGGATGGGGCGCAGCTTTGCCGATCAGCAGTTGATCCTGGGGCTTCTCGGCGGCTTTTCGGTGGTGATGGCGATCACTGCTCCATTCAATATGATTTTGAACGCTAGTGGACGCATCAGGGTTCAGATCATAGCTTGGTCTCTTTTCGCCTTATCGACCATTTGCTTGAAGATGATCTTTGTGACGGCAGAACGTCTGTGGGTCGTCCCGATGATCTCTTTAGTTATGTACGCCGTCTGCATAACGCCGCCGATGTGGAAGACTGCGAACGACGCGTTGCGATCACAGACCGGTTGATCGTCCCATGCGCATCTGGATCATCGGCCATTTCGATACGCGCGAAAGCGCGGCGGCGAGTCTGCGTGTGCGCGGGACGGCGCAAGCTTTGCGCATCGCCGGGCACGATGTGCATATCTACGATGTCCGCCGCGGCGTCCCGTCCGGCGGCGAAAACTGGTCGATCACCGTGCCGGACGGCCAGGCGGACCTGTCCGGCATTTCGATCGACGAATATGCCGAAGGGTTTTTATCGTCATCCTCGCCCGGAATCAGGGGCCTGTTTCTTGGCGATGCGATCACGGAGCAGCTTTGTCGTTCGGATGCGCGGCCGGACCTCATAATCCTTTATGGCACACATCTGGGCTATGTCCGGCGACTGCGCAGGCTTTGCGACGAATGGCGTATTCCGTTCGTCCTTGACGTGGTGGAATGGTATGCGGCGGAGGATCTGCCGGGAGGACGCTTCGGTCCTTATGCCTTTTCCAACATGCTGAGCATGCGATGGGCATCGCTTGGGGCCGATGGTTTCTTCGTCATCAGCGAACGCCTGGCCGATCATTACGGGCGTACGGGCAAGCCCGTCGTCACCGTCCCGCCCCTCTTTGCCGAAGCCGCCGCAACCGAAAGCAAATGGTCTGCCGGCGACGGGCGCCTGCACCTCGTTTACGCCGGCTCGCCAGGCAACAAGGAGGCGTTCGGGACGCTGATTGGCGGACTGGGCATCGCGGCGGCGCGCGGCACGGCGATCACCCTGCATGTCGTCGGCATTACCGAGGCCGATCTGCGGGCCGTGCCGGGCGGCCCGGGCTGGCTGGATCGACCCGATGCCGCCAAAACGATTTGTTATGGCCGCGTGGCCAATGCCCGGGCGCAAGAGATTGTATCGCGATCGGATTTCAGCCTGCTGCTACGCCCGCTACGCCGATCCAATCAATTCGGTTTCCCATCGAAGCTTGCTGAGAGCATGATGCTGGGCACACCGGTGATCGCCAACCTGTTCAGCGACCTGTCGCGCTTCCTGCGTGACGGCGAAAATGCATTGCTGCTCCCCGAACTATCGGAAGAGGCGCTCGCCGCGGCGGTGATGCGCGCCGCGGACGAGACACCCGAAGTCCGGAATTTGCGGCGCGCCAACGCACAGACCCTTGCCCGAACGCAATTTTCCCCCCAAGGCCATGCGCAGCCAATGAGCGAGATGCTAGAGAGATTGCACAGGTGACCCTTCCCGTCTCTTCCGTTAGCGCGGCCGATGACCTGAGACGCCGCGAGACAAAGTCCGTCACCGATCGCCTGGCGATCCAATCGCGCACGCGCCGGACCCTCTTTGCCCCGATCCGCTTCTCGCTGATTTATCTCCTGGCGACCTTTGGCCTGTTCCTGATCAGCAACCTCGTCAGCGATGTGACCAACCTGATGACGCTTATCGCATTCATCAGCCTGTCTTTCGCCGCTCTGTATCTGGGTTATTATATGGGAATCGGTCGCCCGTCGGCTCATTACATCCGCTCACGCGGACCGCAGTTCGGCGACAAGCCCTATCACAGGCTGCTCATAATTGCCGGCGCAATCTATTTCGTCATTTGGGGTATCAACCAGTTCTACGATTTTGGCGCAACCAGCCTCGCTAGCATTCTCGAGGCCATTCTGTCGCCGGGCGAAGCCTATAAGGCAAAGTTCGACGTCTTCTCCGAACGAATGGACACCGAACAGGTAAGCCGCGTTGTCCAGCTGCTCATCCTGCTCAGCATCCTTTACGCGGTTTTCCTGCCGCTGGCGGTGGTGTCCTGGCCGCGGATCAATCGCTATATCAAGGCGCTCGTCGTTTTCAGCGTGGTAATATATATCGCAAGCTTTCTGTTCATCGGTACGCTGAAGGGTATTGGCGATATCGTCTTGTTCCTCGCCACGGGCGTCGCGGTGATCCTCGCGCGGCAGAGCATCTCCAGCGTCCGGCGCATCGACCGGACGCGCGCCTATGTTCTGATCGGCCTCGCGGGCTTTACCTTCTTCACCTATATGGCGGTCAACCAGGTCCAGCGCGCCGAGCAGTTCGGCATTTCGGAATCGGGAATCGTCGGCGACATCTCCGATACGCTGCTGGTCCGGGCAATCGGGCAAGATGCCGCTTTCGGCGTTTACCAGACGCTCGCCTATCCCAGCCACGGCTACCGCGGCCTTGCCTACAGCCTTGAACAGCCTTTCGAATTTTCCCACGGCGCCGGGCTTTCCCAAGCTTATGAATCCTACCGTCTGCAGTTTCTCGGCGGCGAAGACAATCGCTATCTGACCTACCCGTTTCGGTCCGAACAGCGCACGGGCTGGCCGGCCGGCATGTATTGGTCGACGATCTTTCCCTGGCTGGCATCTGATATGAGCTTTTATGGCGTGCCAATCTTCATGATGCTGATGGGCTTCATATTCGCCCGGCTGTGGATTGCGTGCCTCTACGGCAACAATCCTTTCGCGCTGGCAGCGCTGGGGCAGATGCTGATCTTCATCGCCTTCATCCCCGCGAACAACCAGGTGCTGATGCAGCGGCAGGGATTATGGGCTGTGATCAGTTTGGTCGCCATCGGACTGGGCCATTTCCTGACGCACCGTCCTCATATCCGCTGACGCAATGGAGCCCTTGGTCGTCCAGCATTGCTTCGGTGCGCCCCACGCGGGCGGCCCTCCGACGGCGCTCATGCGCCTGCAATCAACGCGCGCAGAGCCCTATCCCGAAATCTGGCAGCGCGAAGCTGCCGGAGGATTATCGCTTCCACTTGTTCGCCATTTCATCGGCGAGCTCCGCCGACTGCGCCCCGATTTGCTACACGTGCGCGGGCTCGGCAATGAAGGCTTTCACGCGGCCCTCGCAGGCCGCATCGCACGCGTCCCGCGCATTCTGGTGTCGGTGCACGGCACCCAGCGCGATCTCGTCGGCGATGGCGGGCTCAGGCGCTCGGTGGTGGTCAACCTGCTCGAGCCCGCGACGCTGCGGATGGCCGACGCGATCGTCACCATGTGCCGTTCGGCGGCAGAGCGCGATTTCCTCGATCCCTTTCGCCACAAGCTGTTGTCTCCCGTTCCCAACGGCGTGTCGCTGCCCTCGCCCGACCCCGCCGCGGCGCTGGCGGTCCGCGCGCGGCTGGGTATCGCGTCTGAGCGCGTCGTCGCAGTGATCGTGTCGCGGGTTACCGAACAGAAGGGCTATGGCGACCTCGCGGCCGCGCTGCATTGGATCGAGCGAAATGCCGACGACGCGGAACTCGACCTGATCGTCGTGGGCGGCGGTGACGACGACGGCTTGATCGCGCGGCAATTTGCGGGCCTCGCCCGGTCGCGAACGCATTTCGTCGGCCAGCAGGCGAACGTCGGCCCCTATCTTGACGCCGCCGACATATTCCTTTTCCCCTCATGGCACGAAAATTTGTCGAACGCCCTGCTCGAAGCCATGTCCCATGGCCTCCCGGTGATCGCCACCGCGGTCGGCGGCAATATCGAGGTTCTAGATCATGGTGGCGGGCTTCTTGTTCCGCCGCACGATCCGACGGCGCTCGCCAATGCGATCCGGCGAATGGCCGGCAGCGAGGCGTTGCGCGCCGAAACTGGACAAGCCGCGCGCCAAACAATCGTAGACCATTACAGCCTCGACCGGATGGCGCGGTCGTGGACGGCGCATTATCATACGGTAACAGCGAAAGGTGGGCGACCGCGATGACAGCGCAGCCTGCCCTTTTGCTGGGCTTCACCATTCCCGACGTGATCGCACAGGAGGTTTTTGCCGCCGACCCGCTTCCCGCAGCGCAGACGCATAATTTCGCGTGGAGCCTCGTCCGCGCGATCCGCGCAGCCCATGATACGGTATTTCTGCTGTCAGCGGTTCCTGTTCAGAATTATCCGCTCGTGCCGCGCAAATGGTTCGGCGGCCGCCAATTTGTGGAAAATGGCACAGATGGACGCATGCTAGCCTTCGCCAACCTGATAATATTGAAGCATCTGACGCGCTTCTTCTCGTGCTTGGTCGCGCTGCCCCAGCTTCGGCGCTGGCGGGTGCAGACCGTCTATATTCATGGGGTTCACAGTCCCTTTCTGCTCTTCGGCGTCCTGCTGCGCCTGCTCGGGTATCGGGTCATCCCGATCCTGACCGATCCGCCGGGCGTCATCCTGCCGACCGACGGCACGTTCGCGGCAATGCTGAAACGGATCGATGCGGCAATCATCCGCGCCCTGATCCGGCCGTCCACTGCGGTCGTCGCGCTGGCGCCCGAACTTGTGCGTCCCTATGCGGCGAAGCTACCGACGCTGGTGCTTCCCGGCATTCTCAATGGCCATTGGCTCGATCGGGTGCGCGGCTTCGCGCCGGCAGCCGACAATCGCAAGACGGGAGGGCGGCCTATCGTCCTTTACGCAGGCGGCCTTGCCGCGGCCTATGGGGCCGACCGTTTGATCGACGCGGCGCTGTTGCTTCCTGATGTGGACTTCGTCTTTTATGGCAAGGGGGACCAAGTCGCGAGGCTGGAGAACAGCACGGCCGCAAATGTCCTGTATAAGGGCTTTGCCGACGCCAGCACGCTGGCCGATGCGATGCGCGGGGCGTCGATCCTGATCAATCCACGCCCGTCCGGGACGGATTTCGCGGTCCAGTCCTTCCCGTCCAAGCTCATAGAATATCTTGCCACGGGTCGTCCCGTGCTGACGACCCGGATTCAAAGCATCCCGGCCGACATCGCCGATCATTTCGCCTATATCGATGACGAGACGCCAGCGGGAATCGCCGAGGCCGTCCGGAAAACGCTCGCGCGTGAACCCGGGGGCGCCAATGCCGCCGCCAATGTCGAAACGCTTTATGGGGAAAAGGCGGTCGGTCGGCGTCTCGCGGCGCTGGTCCGTCCCATGCCGGCCGTGGAACGATGATGGATTGCGCGCATTCGCTCTCGCCCCGGCCCGGCGCAAAGGTCGTCGCGGTATCCGAATATACCGAGCGGGCGCAGAACTCGACCGGCTATTTCTGGTATCAGGCGACCGAATATCTGCGCGCGGCGGGCATCTCTGTCCACCTCGCGTCCTACACCCGGGAGATGACGCCGCGAGTGCGGTCGAGCGTCCTGCTGCGTCTATGCCTGAAACTCTTGATTTCGCTCAGATTGGCAATGAAAGTGGCCCGATCCGCGCGCCGCGGCGATGTCGTCTTTTCGGGCACCAACCCAGAGATACTGCTGCCGATGCTAGTGATGTTGAAGCCGCTTCTGGGCTTCCGACTTTGCGTTCTGGTGCACGATGTCTTTCCTGAAAATCTCGGACCCGCGGGGGTGCTGAAATCGTCGGACCGGGCCTATGCCTTGCTATCCGCGCTCTATCGCTGGATCTACGGGCGCTTCGACGCCACTATCGTAATCGGGCGCGACATGCAGAAGCTCGTCGATCTGAAGGCTGGAAACAATCGCTCGACATTCGTGCATAACTGGGTCGATCAGGGCGATGTCCAACCGCTCGACCGGCTCGCATCCGGGCTGATCGCCTCGCTCGGTTGGCAGGACCATGTGGTTTTTCAATTCTACGGCAACATGGGTCGGCTTCAGGGAATCGACGGCCTGTTACGAGGGATCGAGCGCGTGCAGGCGCACAATGCTGCTTTTCTATTCGTCGGCTCGGGGGTGATGCAGGGCGACATCGAGCAATTCTGTGCCGCGCATCCCCGCAGCCATTATGTCCGCTCGCAAGCGGGGCTCGATCGCAGTACGCTTCTCGCGACCTGCGACGTGGCGCTGGTATGCCTGCAGCCTGGGATGTTCGGTCTCGGCGTCCCGAGCAAGGCCTATTTCAGCCTCGCGGCCGATCGCCCCTTGCTCGCGATCATGGACGAAGGATCGGAGATCGCGCTGATGGTGCAGGAACATCGCCTGGGCTGGACCTGTATTGCCAATGATCCTGACGGCATTGCGGCAACGATCGACGCCATCTGCGGCGCACCGCTGCCGATTCCCCGCGGACGTTGCCGTGCGCTGATGGAAACCAGCTTTTCGGCCGAAACGGCGCTGGACCGTTTGACGCGACGCATCGAGGAAATGCTCGCATGAGGACAATCGCCATCACCGGCGCTGCCGGCTTCATCGGGCGGTCACTCGTCACCGACTGGCAGGCGAAGGCAAATCTACGACCGATCGTGCGGCACGCGGCAGGCGAAACAGGCCGGGTTGCGATCGGCGACATCGGCCCACAAACCGATTGGGCCGCCGCGCTCGAAGGCGTTGACGCCGTCGTTCATTGCGCGGGCCGGGCGCATGTCCTCGACGAAAGCGAGGCCGATCCGCTCGCGCGCTATCGACAGGTCAATCGCGATGGAACGCTGCATCTCGCCCATTCGGCGGCGAAGGCAGGGGTTCGGCGTATCGTCTTTCTGAGCTCGGTGGGGGTGATGGGCAAGCAGAAGCCCACGGATCGCCCCTTCTCCGCTTTCGATACGCCCGCCCCTGTTCAGGATTATGCCCGGTCGAAATGGGAAGCCGAACAGGGCCTTGCGGAACTGTCGCAGCAATCGGGTCTCGAGACCGTCATCGTCCGTCCGCCGTTGGTCTACGGCCCCGGCGCGCCGGCCAATTTCCAGCGCTTGCTGCGCGTCGTCGATCGCGGAATACCGTTGCCCCTCGGACTCGTGCACGCTAAGCGATCCTTTGTCGGGATATCCAATCTTTCCGAGATGCTTTGGGCGTGCGTGGAATCCCCGAATGCCAAATCCGGAACATTCATGGTTTCAGACGGCGAGGATCTGTCGACCGCAAACCTCATCCGGCGCATCGCGCATTATATGGGAAAGCGCCCTCTCCTGCTGCCGGTGCCGCTATGGACGCTCAGGCTCGGAGGACGGTTGCTGGCCCGGACGGACGATGTCGAACGTTTGCTCAGTCCGCTGCGGGTCGCGATCGACCATAGCTGCGACACGCTGGGCTGGTCGCCCCGCACCTCGGTCGACCGCGAAATCGAAAATTGCGTCGCGGCGTTCGCAGGCGGATACCAATGAACAGGAAGATATGTCGTTATGGCTGAGGACATGATGACCACGCTCGTGGTCGTGGCGCATCCCGATGACGAAGTGCTTGGCTTCGGCGCCACGGGCGCGAAGCTCGTGACGGCGGGCGAACGCGTGCAGCCGATCATCCTTTGCGGCAACGTCGATGCGCGCGGCGCGCGCCCGGGCGATGCCGATCTGGAAAGTGACATGCTGGCCGCCAACCGGCGGCTGGGCTTCGACACGCCCGTCTTGGGATCGATGCCCAACATCCGTATGAACACCGTGGCGCATATCGAGATCGTGCAATTCATCGAAGAGCAGATCCGGCGATTTTCGCCGTCGCGAATCGTTACGCACCATCCCAGCGACGTGAACGACGACCATGTCCATGTCGCACGCGCCTGCGCCGCCGCGGCAAGGCTGTTTCAGCGCCAGCCGGGCCTTCGGCGACTGCAATCTTTTTCCTACATGGAAATCTTGTCCTCGACCGACTGGGCGTTGCCGGGACAGTCTGAACTCTTCCAGCCGAACAGTTTCGTCGAGATCGCGGAAACGATCGATGCAAAGCTCGAAGCGCTCGCGATGTACCGCGGCGTCATGCGCCCCTATCCTCATCCACGTTCGGCCGCAGCGGTGCGCGGCCTCGCCGCCTATCGCGGTGGCCAGTCGGGGCTCGACCTCGCAGAATCCTTCCAGACGGTGTTTCGCAGTTCGATATGATCTATTCCCGGTTCGGCAAACGCGCGCTCGACATTCTTGTATCAGCATCGGCCATATTGGTGCTGACGCCGCTCCTTGTCGCGGTTGCGCTGGCCATAAAGTTCACCGACCCTGGGCCGGCGATCTTTCGCCAGCGTCGCGCCGGGCGCGATGGCGAACCCTTCATGTTCTACAAGTTTCGCAGCATGCCGGTCGATACGCGGAACCTGCCGTCGGACAAGCTCGGCGACGTCCAGCTGACACCGGTCGGCAGCTTCATTCGGCGCACGAACCTCGACGAATTGCCGCAGCTCTTCAATATTCTTCGCGGCGAGATGAGCCTGATCGGCCCGCGCCCGTCGCTCTGCACGCAGGAGGAACTTATTGCAGCGCGCGGGGCGAATGGCGCGCTTCGGCTGCGCCCCGGCCTCACCGGATGGGCCCAGGTCAATTCGTTCGACTTCATGACGATCGATCAGAAGGCAGCGCTCGATGGCGATTACGCCGCCCGAATCTCGGCGCGTCTCGATTTCAAAATCCTGCTGCGGACGTTCGCCTATCTGCGAAAACCTCCGCCGGTCTATTGAGGTGCCCATGAAATTTGGTTTCGTAACCTGCGTCCAGCTCGGACTGAGTTGCATGGAAGCGATTTACGAGGCTGGCGCCACGCTCGATCTCGTTATCACACTTCCGGACGACAAAGCGGTCGGCAAATCCGGACGGGTCTATGTCGACGACTTCTGTCGCAATAACCGCGTTCCGTTGTTGAAGGCCGGGCATATCAACGACCAGGCCGTTCGGGATCGGATCGAGCATGATGCCATCGACTGGCTCTTCATCATCGGCTGGTCGCAGATTGCCGGCAACGAGTTGCTCGCGGCACCGACGCTGGGCGTGCTTGGCATCCACCCGACGCTGCTCCCGGTGGGGCGCGGCCGGGCAGCGATTCCCTGGGCGATCCTGAAGCAGCTCGACAGGACGGGTGTCACCTTGTTCAAGCTGGATAGTGGCGTCGATACCGGCCCGGTCGTGGCGCAGCACGAAATTCCTCTTTCGCCCGACGTCGATGCGGCGAAGCTCTATAATTTGGTGAATGACGCGCATGTGCTGCTCATCCGCGATGCCATTCCCCGGCTCGTCCGCGGCGAACTGCCGCTCGTCGAACAGGACGAGGCGCAGGCCACGTTTTGGCCGGGGCGCAAGCCCGAAGACGGCGAGATTGCGCTCGACGGATCGGTCCACGAAGCGGAACGACTCGTACGCGCCGTGACGCGTCCTTATCCTGGGGCATTTTTCGTCCAGGACGGGACGAGAACGGTCGTTTGGCGCGCCCGCGTCGCAAACGGCCTGCCGCAGGGCGGAGAGCCTATGCTGCATTTCCACGACGGTATTCTCATCCTCGATGACGTCGAGATATCAACGATCGACAAAGGCTGACCGCTGAAAGGGCTGGCGGCTGCAGCGCAGGCCGCGCACTGGCAGTCAGGAGCCGGGCGTATTTCCGGCTACGGGCGATATCGAGACATTATCTATATAGGCGTCCAGCCCGAGCGCATCGTCGGGAACGTCCATCTCCATCGATAACCAAAACCACCGGCAGTTGTTATTCTCGATCACAAAGTCACGCCGTTGCTTGCCGGCGACGAGCGGAACCGAAAGCGGTGCCATCGCGCCGACATTCAATTCGGCGCAGCGGATGCCAATCGAAAGTCCGCCATTCTGGTTGGGAATGTTTCCAGAAAGCGACCAGCTAAGCTGGAAATGTCCGGGTGGAAGGCGCAGCAACTGCTGGGCTGCTAGCCCTTTCGCGCCACCGATCGCCGAAATCGCCAATTTTTTGTCATTCGGATTGATCGAAGCGCCCAGATTGCCAAGCGTTGCGAGTTCCCAGTCAAAGGGGGCGAACAAAGGAGATCGCGCAAAGTCGCCATTGCGCACCAATTGGGTGTTGCTGTGGCCGAGTCCCAGCGACAGCGCCAATCGTTCTGCCGTGTTGAACTGGCGCTGGTTCACAAGTCGCGCGATCAACGTCTGATCCGTCGGAGTTAATGCGCCTTGGCTCCAAGGCCCGCGCGCGAGCTTCATGCGCAACGCGGCCGCATTGGCGAGGCTGGCTGGTCGCGTAACTACCGACCGCCAATAATCATCGGCCCAGCGGGGCTTGGCGCCGAGCACCGACAGAAGCGCCTCGACCGCATCGGGGCGGGCGGTCGCATCGGCCATCGCGAGAATATAGGTCTTCCGCGCTTGCTCATTTGTCAGCACTGATCGGGAAAGCCAAGTAAAGAAACCGCGCGAATCGTTGCGCTCCGCCGATGCCGCGATCAGTTCCCTGCTGATCAGCAGGTTTCGCCGCGTAAGCTTTCCCGCCAGCGTGAGCAGCGCCACGCCCTTTTCACGTGCGCCTTCGGCCATCATCGCCTTGGCTAAAATGGCAAGCGCGGGAGCCGATAGCGGCTCTGTACGATAGGCCCGATCAGCCAAGGTCCGCTCGATCCGGGTTACGCGCGTGCCGCGCTTTTGCTCCTCACGAGTGGCAAAAGAGGCAAAGGCAAAATTGCCGCCTGCTTGCGGGTTAAGCGAGTATCCGAACAGCGGTGCCGGAGTGGGCATCCGGATCTCGTTCCCGATCGCATGACTCCACAGGCCCACGCCTCCAGCGAGGACAATGGTCACGAACCAGCCCAATATACGCCGAATGTTCATGCTGTGATCAAGTCGCCATCCATGCTTCAGTTCTTTTCAGCACTGGAACCATAGCCATAACCGTAGCCGTAGCCGTAGCCGTAGCCGTAGCCATAAGCGCTATTCTTGGCCCCAACCTTGGTGACGATCGCCCCGAATATTTTGGCTCCGCCCATCCGAAGTCGCGCAAGCGCGGTCGCCAACGCGCGGGTCTTCGTCGAATTGGCTTCGATGGTGAAAAGCACGCCTTCCACACGACGGGCGATGAGCGGCGCATCGGCCAACCCCAGCAATGGTGGCGCATCGACGATTACATGGTCGTAACGCCGTGTGAGAAGAGCGATCAAATTATCGAGCCGGTCGCTGTCCAACAGTTCCGCAGCGTTCGGGGGCAACTTGCCGGCCGTTATCAACGAGAAACCATGGCTCGGCATTTTCATGATAATGCCATCCAGATCGTCGTCGCCGGCCAAGTAATGGCTAAGGCCCCGCTTGTTCTCCACGTTCAGATATTTATCCTGAGACGGATTGCGGACGTCCGCATCGACGAGCACCACCGATTTTCCCGTCGCCGCGAGAGTCGTCGCCAAGCATAGCGACGAACTGCTCTTTCCTTCGCGGGGGCGTGAGGATGTCAGCATGATTGATCGCGGTGCGCCATGACTCGTCAAGAACGTCAAGTTGGTCCGTAGCGAGAAATAGGCTTCGTAGGCCAATGACTTCTTGTCTGTGATCGCCTCTGCGAGCGTTTGATCCTGAATCTCCGGGATCGTGCCCAGCAGCGGCAACCCGAACCGTTTCGTGACATCTTGTGGATCGCGAATGGAGCTGTCCATCTTTTCAAGGATGAAGATCAGCACCGCAGCCGCCACAATCCCGAGAAACAGAGCTAGGATCAAGTTCAGCAACAGATTGGGGCTAGACGGAGATTCTCCCGGTCTGGCTACATCGACCATCGAAACATTGTTCGTGCCCACGCCGGACACGCCGATTTCCTTATAGCGCTGCAATAGCCCTTCATACAGTTGGCGGTTCGAATCGACCTCACGCTGCAGGATCGCCATCTCGATCGAGTCGCGCTGCTGCACATTATATTTCTGGGTCAGGCCATCGAGTTCCGCCTGCAGGTCGTTCTCGCGCTTTAGCGCAGCATTATAGGCTTCGCGATTTCCCTGCGACGAACGCGTGCTTTCCTTTGCGATGCTGCGATCAAGATTTTCAAGCTCGGCGCGAAGGGAGATGACCGTGGGATAACCATCGGCGAATATGGTCTGCTGTTGCGCCAGTTCGGCGGCAACTTCAGCACGCTTCTGACGCAAGCTGCTGATCGTCGTAGCGTTGGTCGCCGCATTCCCCGTCAACGTATTCGAAAGTTCAGCTTCCGTTGCGATTCGCAGCTCCCGCGCTTTCGCAAGCGCCTCGCTAATGGCTTCGATGTCGGAGGCGACCAGCGTCTGCGTCTGCGTCCGCCCATTGACGTCCGTCTGCGAGGAAATCGTGACGATCCCCTTGCCGGTGCCGTAATTGATCAAAGCGCGCTCGGACGCCTCTAGATTCTGGCGCAACGATGCGAGGCGCGCCTCCAGATATTTGCGGGCATCCGAAGTTGCAGCGAAACGGCGGTCGATGCTCGCAAGCAGGAACTGCTTCGCCCAGAGGTTGGCAAGCCTGGCAGACAGCGTGGGAGACGGCGTCGAGAAGCTCACGTCGACGAGACTGGAATTACGCACCGGCGAAACGGCCTGCTGCGCCAGCAGGATTTTCGCTATCTGCCGCGTCCGGTTTTGACGCTGCGCGCTAGTCATCGAGGCATCAGGATCGTCAAGCTTGAAAGCCCCGAGAAATTCTCGGTCGGCCGTCAGATTGCCTGCGCGTACGACGCGTTCGGCAAGCGATTCTGACTGCAACAACGAGTACTGCGTGTTGTAAAAGGCGACTTCGTTCACCAGCGCCTTGTCGCGTTGTCCCTCGACCGACGTTGCGACGGGAACGTCCGGCAAGATTTCGAGCCGCGTCGTCGAAGTATATTGCGGGGTCGCAAGAAAGGTCGCCAGAAAACCAAGCACCAAGAACGCCGCGACGATGGCGAGCGCCAAGTTGCGATGATTGAGGGCAGCGGTCCATATTTGCTCAATGATCGGCAACTCTTGCCGGAGCGCGTCATCGCTGGCGTCACCCTGAAAGGGTTGCGCATCGCCCAAGGGGGTCTCGCGAGTTTCGGTCAATTGGTTCATTTGCGGAGCCAGTCCTATTTACAGTTCGCGAGCCAATAGAATGATCGGCGATAGCAACGCCGGCCCAATCTGAAGAATATCCTTAAACTGTCTCCGCGCCGGAGAATCGCCTACGATGACAACATCGTTGGGGAAAATTTCTGGGTCAGAGTAATTTCCGCGGCGGATCGCCTCAAGGTTATAGATGCCGACATATTTCCTGCTTCCGACATCACGAAAAACGACCACATCCTCGAGCTTTGCATATTCATTGACGCCCCCGGCAAGTGCGACGGCGCGCATCAAGGTGACACGGCCGACGACAGGATAGGAGCCGGCTCGGTTCACCTGTCCGTCGACAGTGACCGACATCGATTGCACCGATAGCGGATTGACGGAGGATTTGAAATTAACAGTCACCTGCGGATCGCGAACATACTTCCCGGCCAGCCTGTTTCTGATTTCTTCTGCGACGACACTCGGGGTTTTCCCTGCCGCGGCCACCGCTCCCACCAGCGGAAAGGAGAAATTCCCTTCGCCGTCGGTCATGATATCGCGCTGCATGTCAGGGATGCCAAAGACCTCGACACGCAATTCGCTAAACGGACCGACGTAGGCGAGCCGCGTCGACCGGACGACATCGCCAGCTTCGGGTTCGGGCAACGAGGCCAAAACCGTCACAGGTGCGTTGGGCACGCTCGCGACGGGCGGAGCGTCCTTCGCACAGGCGGAGAGCAAGACCGTTGTCCCGGCCGCGATGCTGAGGGCGAATTTTCTCATAGAATCATGGTTCCAGCAATGGTTGGAGTTCGGCCTATAGGCGCAACAGATACGCCGCAACCCGCTTCACGTCTAATCCCCGGCTATTCCGGCCTTCTTTGGGCAACAGAGAAGCACGACGAAAAAGACCGCCATCACCTGGATCGACGGCACGCGAAGCGGATAGTCGAAGATGCTAGCGATCGCTAGGAACAAAATCACCATCAGCGCGCACAGCCGAACGTCTCCGCGATATCCCTTGATAAGATTGCGAGTCCCTGTCGCCGCGACGCTTCGCCCGATCCAGATGATTGCACCCAGCAGGATCAGCGCGAACGGCACGCCTCCCGTCATCACTACTTCGGCCCAATCATTGTGGGCATGGTTGAAATAGCTGGGCTGCAAGAGTTTGTCGGGCTCAAACATCTCGTAAACGTCTGGAAATGAACCGAAACCGCTACCGAAGACCCAATATTTTGCGATCATGGCCTCCACCGTCGGCCACGCCGTGACACGCAGATCCGATGCAATGTCGCCATCGACCAGTCGGCTGAATCCGGTCGTTCGGCTGGAGAGCCACAGCGCCAATCCAAGCAAAATCGCCATCAGGACAGGAGGAACGTACGTCAGAAAGCGACGCTCCGGGCGGCGCGCGACTTGCGAACGTCCCGCATGGTCAGGCCGAAGGCGCCAAGCGGAAAGGACAACGATATAGCTTACCATAAATGCCAGAATCCCCGCACCTAGCCCCGCCCGCGACCCGATGAGGGCCGTCATTGCCACCAGCACAAACCCCACGATCAAAAGTCCGTTCTGGTGCAGTCCGCGCCGGCGCTTACGCATCATTTCATCGCGTATCAGCGTCGCTACAATCGGCACGCAGCAGGCAATGAATACGGCGTGATGATTTCGATTGGCAAAAAGACCAACCATCGCGTCGGCACTCGTTATACGATAAAGGTATGCGACGCTCGACGAACCCGAAAATATCTGAACAATGCCAAGAACCACGCTAAGACACGCGATTGCGACGAAGGCGAGAAGCAATTCGGCGTAATCGTCCCGGTCGGTCGCCGCGATGACCAGCAGTGCCGAGATGGGCACGGACATCGCCAGTAAACTATTGGCCGTCTGGGACGGAGTCAGCGAAATCGGACGCCAGACGTCGGATTGATCCAATAGCCGGTCGATAGTGACGATGGTGTCGCGCCCACGCAAACTATGCCATAATTCCGGCGGCAACGGAATGAGTTGCACCGCCATCCATATCGTCAACGCGACCAAGAGAAGCAGTGGCATGCGAATTCTGCGCCAGTCTTCCGGCTGCAGTTCGAGGGCCGTCCAGAAAGCAAAAAGCAAACATCCGGCGCGCAAAACAGGAAGCGACGCGACGTCGCTACGCGACGCCCCACCCAAAATGAACACAAAAACCAGAAAAAATATCGGCAGCGAAAGCCAATATTTTTTTGTCTCCGTTTTGGACTGAGAAATGGTGCGTCCTGATTCTACATTCATGCAATTTGATTTCTAATTCTCGAAAAAGCATCCAATTTTGGCGACATTCGGGCGCTTAGCCTGCTGAATTAGCGTGCCAAACATAATAAGACAAGCGCGCGCCGGGCCGACGCCATAAATCAGCTCTGAACCGCTGCTGGTGGGGTGCAAAACCGGTCGCGCCGTCGTGGTTTAAGCTGCCTTGCGGATCGCACCTTCGCGCGCGAACAGATACCATCGCTTTCTCCCCTCCAAGCCGATCGCTGCCAAAGTTCCGCTGCGGAAAGCGCCTGTGTCGATCCCAATTCGATTGGCTTGCTCGTCCGGCTCCGCCGTAATGCTATGTCCGTGGACGATCATCTTTCCATGTTCGTCGAGAGCATCCAGGAAATCATCACGAATCCATCGCAAATCGGCCAGCGATTGCTTGTCAAGCGGCACCCCCGGCCGAATGCCGGCGTGTACGAAAACATAGTCGCCAATTTCGATGACGTCCTCGCCCATTCCCAAAAAATGGACGTGGTCGGCCGGAACAAGGTGCGGCAGCCGATCGGCCACATCCTGGAAGCTGGCGCCATCGAGATCCATGTCGTCATTCCAGTAGCTGCGCACCGTCGCATCGCCACCGATTCGCATAAAGTAGCGCACCCGGCGCACATCACCAGTCAGCGCGGCAAGGAAGCATTCCTCATGGTTTCCGATGAGTAAGCGTGTATCCGCAAATTCCTTGTGGAGTTGCATTGCGCGGTCGACCACCGAGGCGGAGTCGGGGCCGCGGTCGACAAGGTCTCCAAGCAGTACAAGCGTGATATCGGCAGGACCTCGCGCGGCATGGTCGGCGCGGATAAGATCGATCATCTCGGCGAAAAGGTCATCGCGTCCGTGGATATCCCCGATCGCATATACGCGCTGTCCTTCGGGGATCGCATAGCCGCGAGGTGTCGCCTCGATGGGCTCGCTTTTGCGCTTCCAGAACATGAAAATATTTACCAATCCGCTTCTAGATCAAAACTCTAATCGCCCAAAAAAGGCCCAGCCAACCACGGCCCCTACCGCTGCAATCGCGCGGTGACAATATACGCCACAAGGGCGCATTTGTTGCAATGCAGGCTGCCGCATAGCATAGCCTTAAAAAAAGCCTCATGCTCAAGGGCGTTGCTGCCTATTTTTCGTTTAACAATTTGCCCGGCCGTTCCTGCCTCTTCCTAGCTTCACGGGAGCCTTTTAAATGAAAGTCATGACGGTTTTCGGGACGCGCCCGGAGGCAATCAAGATGTTTCCCGTCGTGCATGCACTGCGCGACCGATCCGATATCGATGTTCGCGTCTGCGTGACTGCGCAGCACCGTGAAATGCTCGATCAGGTACTCCACATCGCGCGCATCGTGCCCGACATCGACCTTGACGTGATGCAAGCGAATCAGACCCTAGACGGTCTTCTCGCGCGGCTGGTGATCGGGCTCGGCGAGGCCTTCGACGCCGAAAAGCCCGACCGCATCCTTGTGCATGGCGACACGCTGACAACGATGGCGGCGACATTATCGGCCTATTTCCGCAAGATACCGGTCGGACATGTCGAGGCCGGGCTGCGCAGCGGCAATATTTATCATCCTTGGCCCGAAGAGGTGAACCGCAAGGTCGCTGGCGCGGTCGCCGACATGCATTTCGCGCCGACCGAAACCGCATCCGCTGCGCTGCGCGCTGAAAATGTCGCCGCTGACCGTATCCATGTGACGGGCAATACGGTGATCGATGCGCTGCTCGCGACCAAGGCGCGGATCGACGAGGAGCCCGCGCTCGCCGCGGGGCTAGATCCGATCGCTGCACGGTTCACCGGCAAGCGCATCATCGCGGTTACGTCGCACCGCCGCGAGAATTTCGGCGATGGGATGAGGGCAATTGCGGAGGCGATTGCCGCGCTTGCCGCGCGCCCCGACGTCGCGGTGGTTTTCCCCGTCCACCCCAATCCGCATGTCCGCAGCGCAATGGAGCCGATTCTCGGCAATCTCCCGAACGTCGCGCTGATCGATCCGCTCGACTATCCGCATTTCGTTCGTCTCCTTTGTCTCAGCGAACTCGTGCTCACCGACAGCGGCGGATTGCAGGAGGAAGCGCCTTCGCTCGGCAAGCCGGTGCTCGTGATGCGGGAGACGACTGAGCGTCCAGAAGGCATCGCCGCAGGCACTGCACGGCTGGTAGGTACCGACCGCGACCGGATCGTTTCCGAAATTTTCAGCCTTTTGGACGATGAAGGCGCCTATGCCGCCATGGCCCGCGCCCATAATCCCTTTGGTGACGGTACAGCGGGGACCCAGATTGCGGAGATTGTCGCGCGTGCCAGTTGATATCGAACAGAAAGTTACCGTGGTCGGCCTGGGGTATATTGGCCTTCCGACCGCGGCACTCATCGCCCGTTCGGGTTGCAAGGTCACCGGCATAGACGTCAGCGCGCATGTGGTCGGAACGGTCAACAGCGGCCGCGTCCATATCGAGGAAGTCGATCTCGACGGCCTCGTCCAGGGCGTCGTATCGCGCGGCGCGCTGGTCGCCTCGACCGAAACCGCCGCCGCCGACACGTTCGTCATCGCCGTTCCGACACCGCACGATGAGGCGCATCGTCCCGACATCACCTATGTGCTTGATGCCGCGCGCAAGATTGCAAAAGTGCTCGAAGCCGGCAATCTGGTTATCCTCGAATCGACCTCTCCCGTCGGCACGACCGAGAAAGTTGCAGAATTGCTCGCCGCCGAGCGTCCCGATCTCAAGATTCCGGGACGCTGCTCCGGCACGCCCGACATCTTCATCGCCTATTGTCCCGAACGCGTGCTGCCAGGCCGGATTCTCGTCGAACTGGTCGATAACGACCGTTGCATCGGCGGCATCACTCCGCGCTGTGCGCGCCGTGCGATGACCTTTTACCGCCAGTTCGTCCGCGGCGCCTGCGTTACCACGACGGCACGCGCCGCCGAAATGGTCAAGCTGGTCGAAAACAGCTACCGCGACGTCAACATCGCCTTCGCCAATGAGTTGTCGATGATCGCCGACAAGATGGGCGTCGATGTATGGGACGTGATCCGTCTCGCGAACCGCCATCCGCGCGTCAACATCCTCCAGCCCGGCCCTGGCGTCGGCGGCCATTGCATCGCAGTCGATCCGTGGTTCCTCGTTCACGGCGCTCCCGACGAAAGCCGCCTGATCCGTACCGCGCGCGAAGTGAATCTGGCAAAGACCTCGCATGTTATTGCCGCGACCGCCGCGCTTGTCGCGAGCCATCCGCAAGCGAAGGTCGGCGTTCTCGGCCTCGCCTTCAAACCCAATATCGACGATTTCCGCGAAAGCCCGGCGGTCGAGGTTGCTGCGGCCCTCGCGCGCCAGTTCGGCGCGCGCATCCAGATCGTTGAGCCATATGCCAAAAGTCTGCCGGTCGAATTCGCCGACAGCGGGGCCAAACTTGTCGAGCTGGACGATGCGTTAACCGACTGCGACCTCCTGATTGTGCTTGTCGATCATGACGTCTTCAAATCGGTGCCGCTCGAGGAACGCAGTGGTAAGATCGTTTACGACACGCGCGGCCTTTGGCCTGATCAGCAATGGCCGACATCAACGCAAGAACGCCACGTTGCTTGAAACATACGATAGATGTCCAGTTCGCCTGCCGGGTTACGGCATTGAGCGGCGGCTGCTCTTCCCAAGTCGGGATTCGATGCCTCCCGCTTCGAGCAGTCCGATTGATAACGGGTCGATCTACATCTTGTGATCATTCGCTAGAACGGGATCGATAGGCCGTGTACGCCTCCCTCGAGTGCGAAGCCATCGTCTCGGCGCGCCTCCCAATTACGATAGATAAAATGCAACGGTCTTTCGGCATCGTGAGAGTGCGCGCATCATATGATATTCAACGCCCTTTTCCCCGAGCTTGAGACTTTCCGCTATCGCTCGATAAGACATGCCCTTCAACCGATGCATCAGAAATATCCTCCGCGTCCGTTGCGGGAGGGCAAGTAGCGCTCGCCGATAGGCTGCTCGAATCTCCCGCCCCTCGAGCTTCCATTCCTGTTCCGGAGCGAGTGGAGCATCACGGGCCTCGTCCAACGGGTAGAGCACGCAACCTTTCCGTTGCCAAGTCCGCGCCCGGTTGATTACCAGATTATGAGCCGTCCGTGTCAAATAGCCGTTTGGATTTTCGAGCCTATCGAAAGCCCCGCTTCGTAGCACACAGGTAAATGCCTCCTGCACCAGATCAGGCGCTTCATCACGCCCAACTTTCCTCCGGAAGAAATGGAACATCCGATCATGCTGCGCCAGATAGAAGGCGTCGAACGTAGGGTAGGGTCCAACGGTGGTCATGGCCGGTCTCCCCGGCGCTCACCCATGGGCAGCGGCGCATCGCGCGACGCACGATAGAGTGCTATCCCAGCCTCGATCCGATCGAGAATGAAGGTGTCGCGCTCGGCCTTCGCGGTGCGGATGTCAGATTTCGAATAAACCTCGATATCGACCGCACAGCGACTGCCCAGCTCGCGGTCAATCGTCGCCCGCGCGCGCCGCCAACAACGCTCGTCGGCGAAGAGCGGATGATTGACGACGACCCAGAATCCATAATCGGAAAATTCGATCGTCCGGCTGTCTTCGTACCAGGATCGCCGCGCATAGGGGCCGATGAGGATGATCCGCTTGATCCGTCCCGGCTCGGGCGCCTGAACCTGCGAGGGGTCGAAGAGGCCGCGCAGGATGCGGGTGATGCGCTCGATTTCGCGCTGCTTGCGCTGGATGAGATGGCCGACGCGCACCATTACGACTTCGCGCGCGTAAACGTCGGGTGTTGGGGGTGTCATTTGCAGCTCGCACCACGGCGGTCCGCGCGATTGGGCGCGGATGGGCAAGCGGTGCTCGCTGTGGTGCCGCCGAAGCGGCTATCAGCAACCGTCCGACACGCGGCCGGACCTACATGATGCCTGGCAGGATAATCCCCGGAATGGCCGCCAGTCGTTCCATTCCGTGCCGACGATTATGCCAGAATCCGAGAGTCCCGGCAAGCGGGTCCGGCCCAGCGCCTATCGGCGCGCCGCCGCCTCAAGCTCGGCGATCTTGTCCGAGCAGACCTGATGGACGACGCGGCCAAGTTCCTCGACGCGATCGCCAAGCCACGCGAGTTCTTCTTCGCTGATCCGATAGTGTTTTGAGTACCTTGCCTTCGTGTACGCTTCTTTCAGCTTCTGGAACATCGCTCGCTCGCGATGCGTCGCTTCGGGCCAGATACCGAAGAGACGACGGTCAAGTCCTTCGGCGAGTGACCGCAGGAACGCGATGTTATGATTGTACGGCGTGTAGAAGGTTAGGGTAAGCAATAAGCATCCGTAAAGCCGTTCGGTCGCTTGGTGCATTTGGAAAGCAGATTCTTTTAGTCTGCCGCGGCTCCGCGCATATTTTGAGGTATCGAGAAAACCGGCTGCGCTTGGCATCCATTCCTCAAAATATTCCCGCGCCGTTTCGAGCGCCTGCTCAGGTGTCTTCGGCTTCGGCGTAGCCAGCTCTCGATCGTCCGCTTCGTAAATTGCGACACCGTCCTTCGCGACCTCCATGAAGAAAACGCGGCCATGCGAGAGTCCGTCGTTCACCTCATGGAGGCTGTGGACGATGAAGTTGACCGGCGTGTGCAGGGTCTTCTCGATCGTGTAGGCGCGAATGAGACGTTCCTCGGCCGTGGCCCAATAGGCGGCGCGGTCGGTCATCTCCTTCTGGCTGACGATGATGAGGATATCATAGTCGGATTTATACTGGTTCGCCGAGAACGGAGCATCGACCCAGTCGCCCCGCGCATGACTACCGAAAAGGATGATCTTGAGGATGCGCGCTCCCTTGCGCGGCCCGGTCGCATTCTCGGTCGCTCCCCGAAATTCCTCGAAGATCGTCTCGACGATCCGTTCAAGCTCGCGCTGCTTGGCGGCGGGAAGATGGGTGAGATCGGTACGCATGCAGCGGAATCTTCGGGAAGATCGGCTGCTTTGGCAAGAGCTAAAGCCCCATGCCGGGCAGCGAGGCCGCCGCTTGCGAGACCGCTGCGCTGATCGCCTTGTCGGCGGCGGGCGTCGCGATGGCTGCTTGCGATATGGCCGCCCCCGCGACCGGCGCACGCGATAGCGCGGTCTGGACGACCCCGGCGCGTTCCTTGATCGCTGAGGTCAGTTTCGTGCGATCATCGGTGACGATTGTCGCCGACTCCTTCGCGCGCGAAATGCCGACATAGAAGCTTTTCTGATTGACCAGATTGGTCGCCTTGCTGTCGGCGTGGATGATCACATGATCGGCGGTGCGCCCCTGCGCGGCGAAGGCGGTGTCGACATAGGCGTGGGCGATATGCCGGTCGCGCGCGGCATCGAGGTCGAGAGTCTGTACCTGTCCACGCGCGCTAAGCACCGTCGCCGTCCGCGCCTGCTCGTCGATGGCCGTGACTTCGCCGCGCGCGCCGTTGATCCGCCCGGCCTCACGATCGTTACGGGTAAAGCGGATACTGTCGCCGGTCCGGAGATCCATATTCTGGGGCGCGAACACCTGCGCCTTGCTGGCGCCCCATTGGCGGAGCCGCCAGTCAACCTCACGCCCATCTCCGGACCTCAGCGCGATGGCGGCCTTGGCCGGATCGACCGCCTCGACACGATAGGCCTCGCTGCGGACGACGCCCTTGTCGGCATAATCGCGGGTAAAGCGAACGACATCGCCCCGGTCATAGCTCAGCGGGTCGCGCGCCTCGGCGCGGGTGAGCCCCTTGTTGACGAGGCTTTCCACGGCGACGGCGGGGCCGGAAAGCGCGCCCGACCTGACGAGCGCCGCCCTTATGTCTGCTGTCAGCGCATCGCGCCCTTCGCGCGATGGTTCGATGACAAGCGTTCGCGCCCGCGCCGCCTTGTCGAGCCCGGCATAGCGTTCGGCGATGGCGGCGAAGCGGCCAGTGCGATCGGCCTGTTCGACGATCTGGCCACCGCCACGATCGAGCGCTGCGAGCGCTTTCTTCGCATCGCCCTCGATCGAGGCGAGCACCGCCTCCTTCGTGACCGCATTGCTCTGCCGGACGATTTCGCCGAGCGTGGCGGTCTGCATGCCGGCACTCTGAAGCTGCGCAAATGCCGCGCCGGCCTCGACCGATCCGAGCTGCTTCACATCACCCACCAGGATCACGCGGGCATCATGCTGCTCGGCCAAGTCGAACAGCCGCGCGGTATCGCGCGCCGACAAGAGCGAGGCCTCATCGACGATCCACGCGACCGTCTGGCCGGGCACCGACTGTTCCGGCGCCAGCAGATGGCGCGCGACGGTATCGCCGCGCGTGCCGAGCGCCTCGCCGAGTGTCATCGCCGCCGATGCCGTCGGCGCGAGGGCGACCACGCACACGCCGCGCGCTTCGGCCTCGCGCGCGAAGGTGGCGAGCACTGTCGTCGTCTTGGCAGTGCCAGCATAACCCTGCACGGCGGTGATCCGATTGCGACTGGTAAGAAGCTGCTCGGTCGCGGCCTTCTGGTCATGGTTCCAGCCAAAGCCGGACCGCTCCGATTGCGCCGCCGCTGCCGCAACCGCCTTGGCGGCGGCAAGCGGCGAGGCGATCGGCGCTAGCGCACTGCGTCCGTGGGTTTCGATCCGAAGCAGCGTCTTCTCGGCCGCGATATTCTGGCGAGTTGTGAACCCGGCGAACGTCGCACCGCGCCGATCGAGGAAGGTACGGTCGACCAACTCGCGCTCCTGCGCAGCCCGCCCTATCGCTTCGCCAATCTCGGCATAGCCGACCTTCCCAAGTCCAACCCGCCCCGCTTCTTCGTGGAGCGCCGCGACCGAGAACACCGATTGCCGCTCGCCAAGCTTGTCGGCGGCATGGCCGACGGCGCCATCGGCGATCGATGGATCGGGAAGGTGGAGGCCGCTCGCTGCATTGGCCTCGGCCTCGCGCACTAGCGCCAGCCGGGCCTCGGCATCGAATCCCGCCCGGTCGGCGGTTTCGCGCCAGTCGGCGACGAGCGCGCCATGATCGGTCGCGACTTTCGCCTGCCGCGTATCGAGCGCGGCAACCTGTTTTTCGGCGGCGCTGGCTTCCTCGCGCGATGTGCCCCGTTCGCCGAGCGCCACCTCGATCTCGGCGCTGCGCGTACTGAACGCCGCCATCACGTCCGCCGAGACACCCTTGATCTCGAACATCGACTCCTTGCCCGGTACAACTTCATAGCCGAGCTCGCGGACCTTCAAGGCCAGCTCCTGCCGGTAGATCGCGCCGATCTGCTTCTGTAACTGATAGATCGCGCGCGGTTCGAGGCTGCGCCAGCTTCCATCCTCACCCTGCGTCGCGTTCATGATGACATTATGGGTATGAAGCTGCGGGTCCTGCGCCCGGCTGGTGCCGTGCTGAAAGCTCGCGACAATCAAATTGCCGGTGGCCACGCGGCTCACCGTTCCGCCATGCCGGACCCGGGTCGCGGCCATATGCGCCTCGACATGCGCGAGCGCGGTCTTCACCGCCTGCCCATGTGCCTCGATTAACCGCCGGTCGCCCGCAACCTCGGCCATGACCGACACCGACTTGGGCGCACTCAGAGTCACATCCCAACCGGGGCGATGTTCGAGCTCGCCGTCGCGGACCGTGCCGAGCTGCTGGCCCGCGATCTTGCCGTCGAGCAGTTCGCGGAAGGTATCGCGATCGACGTCACCCGACAGGCCGAGTTCCTCCGCGCCTTTGCCGTGCCATTCGGACGGCGACAGCCCGCCCTCGGCATAATAATCGTCGGCCTCATAGTAACTGCTCGCCTGCGCTGAACTGGTCAGCGCCGATACCGACGCGACCATCAGATCGGTCCACCATCGTCTGCGGGCGGGGGTGCCGGCGGCTTCTTCCTTGCCTTCGGCTTTTCGACGACCTGCTGTTCGACCGGGGATTGGACCGCGCTGTCGGGCTCGTCTTTGGGCGCCTCCTTCAACGACCGGTGCCAAAGGGTCGTATCCGGGTTCGCGGCAACAAAGGCGGGCTGGCGCGGCTCGCCCCGCTTCTCGATATGGTCGGCGGTGAGCGCGATGCGCGCGACGGGGAGCCCATCGGGGAACAGCAAATAGCCCTCATAGCGTGCGAGGCGGAGTTCGCTTTCGAACACGGCCGGCCGGGTCTTGCGCTGGCGGCCGAGCGTTATTCGCGGCTTGTCGTCGCCGTCGCCGAGCGCGCCGGTCATGGTCTGGACCTCGACCTCGCAGGTGCCGATCGTGTCGCTGGCCCAGCGCCGGGACTCGCCATCGCCCATCTGGAGGAACAGCTTGGTGTTGCAGCAGCCGAGCATGGATTCGGCAAGGTCGTCGCCATAGCGATGCCGCATCTGCCCGACGCCCTGGAAGGTGAGGACGACTGCCGCCCCGAACTTGCGGCCCTCGGGCAGCAACCGCGTCAGATTGTCGACACGCGGCAAGTCGGCAAGCTCGTCGAGCAGGAACCAGACGCGGCGGTCCGAGGACGGAGCAAGGCCGAGCATGGCGCTTGCGGCGCATTCGAGCCAGCAGGCCAGCAGCGGCTTCAGCGCCGCAAATTGCTCTTCCTTCCGCGGCACGAAGATCCAGGGCTTGGCGCCCTTCGTCTCGTCGAGACCGGCGATGAACTCCCGGAACGAAAAGACCTTCTCGCCCTCTTCGGGCATCCGCAGGAACTGGATCAGGTTCGCGGCCTTCGCGAGCATGAAGAGCACGCTGCCGGTGGCCCGGTCGGCGTCGTCCGAGAAGGTGCGCGCCGACGACGTATCCTTGAGCCAGGTCTTGAGCTTGTCCTTGTCCATCTTCTGCAGCGCTTCGAGCAGGTCGGGCAGCGTGCACTTCTGCTCCTTCCAGAGTTCCCGGATCATGTTGGCGACGAGGATGCGGCTCGTTTCCAGCCACACGTCGTCGTCCTGCTTCCCGGTCTCGGTAACGAGTTGCTGCGCGATGCGATCGGCATCGGCGGGGTGGGCGATCTCGGCGAAGGGCGACCAATAGACGCAGCGGGCATCGAACGGATTGAGGATGATGTCGCCGCACTCGGGCCGGAAGTAATGGGCGATGAACTCGCCGCTGGTGTCATAGACCAGCGCGGCTTCGCCGCGCGCGGCGATCCCGTCGAGCATCTGGCGCAGCACCGTCGTCTTGCCGCTGCCGGTCGTGCCGACCATCGCCATGTGCCGGGTTTCGAGGCGGCGTGGAAAGGGAACGGGACCGATCGTCAGCGGATGCGAACCGGCGTCGGCTCGCGCCAGCTTCACAAGCTCCTTCTCGCTCGTCACCTTGGTGCCGTCGATCACGCGATCGCGGAGCGCGCGTTCGCGCCTGCGCGCGGCGACATCGCGGAGCAGGAACAAGCCTGACAGCCACGCTACAAACCCCAGCATGGCGCCGCGCATGACGAACGACTTGGCGATGCTCGCCCGGCGGACGAAATAAGGATCGGTCGCAACCGTGCGAGCGGGCGTCAGATAGTCCGTCCCTTGGTAGCGGACGACTATCCCGGGATCGCCACCGCCGCTCCCCGCAAACCACGACAGCATCTTCGCATGATAATGGGTGCCGGTGTCCCGAAGGATGCTCGGGTCGAGCGTCAGATAGGGCGCGGCCAAACCGCCGAGCGCGATCGACGAGACCATGATCGCAAGCTGTCTTTTGAACCGCCGGGTCTGGCTGTAGCGAAGATGACGCCGCAGCGTCTCGGCATGAAGCCGGAGATCGTGAGGCTCGCTCATGACCGTTCCTCCGCTGCCGCCTTTTGCCGGTCATAAGCCCGCTGCGTCTCTGCGGTGATGACGTCGTCGCTCTTGCCGCCTCCCTTCGCCGCGCTGCGCGCATAGCAATAGGCGGCGCACGCGGAGTGCAGGGTACGGTCCAGAATGCTTTCGACGTCGGCGAGGCGCGTGCTGATCGACGCCACCTCAGCGACCAGTTCGCGATCGTCGGCATGGCTGGCGATGGGATTTGTCTGCCCGTCGATCCCTGTCTTCACGCAGCGGCGAAGCATCGCGTAAACCGTCTTGCCCTGCTGGTCGGCGAGTGCGCGAAGCGCCGTGTCGAGCGCCGCGGGCAGGCGGACGGAATGTTGGACAGTCTTCATCGCGCCGCCTCCCTGAGGGTGCGGATAGCACCCTCGGATTTTGGTGAGAAAGCGTCGCTTTGGCGAAGCGACTGCGGGGCGCACTCTGATCGCACCCTCGAAAAGTGGCGGAAAAGCTGGATGCACCCGTGCGTGAGGTGTGTATGCAAATTACGGGTCCGATGCGTAGCATCGCGGCCCTGCGACCTTGCGTCAAAGACGACCGATTCAGGCATGATCCGGGCCCTCCGTGACGGGGCGCCTAGCTCCCTTGCGAGCGACCCAGTCGGCGATCATCGTCTTGGCTTCGCGGTCGGCTGTTTCGCGATCGTAAGGATTTCTTGCCGATGGAGATTTGCGGCGGCCATTGTCCGCAAGCCAAGCGAGAATAGCGCGGTCGATAGCAGCCCGCATATGTTCGCGAAGGTCGTTCGCCTCGAAGGGGTCGAGATCAATCGTGACGCCGCGGCTGAAGATTTCTCCGCCCAAAGGAAGATCAAAATCGCCTGCCATTTGAAGCGGACCATCGATGTGACAGCGGCTCCCATCTCCGTCGTATGTGGCAAGCGGCGGTCGCTCGGCGTAGCGCCAGAAATTGACTGCGGCGCGGTAGGTGTCGCCATCCTCGCCATGGGCGAGCAACTTTTCGATGATCGGCCACATGTAGATGGCGGTCTGAACATCGGCTTCGATGTGCATGTCGGGCTTTCGGCCCGAAGAAAAAAGACGAGCGAGAGCCTTGCGAAGAACGGACATGTCTTGTCCTCCTGAATCGAGAAGTGATCGGGATGCGCGGGCGGCAATTCGCCGCGTCGGTATCAAGTCTCGGGGCGAGCCTCGGTGAGCCGCGCAATGGATGCGGTCGTGATCAGCGTTCGCGTGCCGATCTTCAGCGCATCGACCTGGCCGGTCTTGATGAGCTTGTAGATGGTGCTCCGGCCGACGCCGAGCGCCTTGGCCGTGCGGTTAATCGAGTATGCGATTTCTTCCATCGTCGCCTCCTTCCGAGTGCCGCGATGCGGCGGGCGACAGGATCAGTTGCAGTTATGTGCTCCGAGTTCCAACGGAGTGCGGATGATCAGGGATTCCGCCGTTTGCAGACGTTTCCCGGTAATTGCGCTTGGGAGGAATCCGCGTAAATGCGCCGTTCCTCGGCAATTGGGGTCGTGATTAAGCGGAGCGATTTTTCGCGATCGTTTCCAGAATCTGCTTGGCGTAACTCGAAAGCTGGGTTTCGCCGGGTACTTCGCGGCGCCTGCTGCGATACCAATCCTCCAGAAGCCCGACGATTAGCTTTTGATTACCGCGCTTCTTGGCAATGTCGATCTTCCGCACGTCGGGATGTTCGATCAGCGACATCACGGCATCGGTATAATCGTACTTTCTGGGCGCTCCGACACGGCTCGGTTCAGCTTTGGCATCCGCGATCAGTTTGAGGACGTCCGCATCCAGAAATAGTTCGCGGTCGAACCAGAAACCGACCGGGCCGAAGAGCGCACTGCGAATTGTCCCGTCCCTCGCAACATGAGCCGCCCGAAGCTTGCCGAAGAAATAGCGGTGATCGATATAGCGCCGCGCCCCATTCGTGGTTCGATAGAAGGCGCGCAAAGTCGACTCGCGTTGGAGCAGGGAGAAGAGCCGTTCAAGGTTCCGCGCCGCGGGGTCGTCAGCATTGGCATAAAGAGCCGTCTGCGGCGCCGAAGCCTTCATCCCGCCATACTGAAACACGCGCCATGACGCGAACACGGCCATCGTTAGCACGAAGCAAACCAGCCCGATGAAAACCACGGTATCTGCGCCAGAGGTGTCGCTGACGGTCAGAAAGATACCGGGCCCGAGGGTAATTATCGTCGCGAAAGCAGTGGAGACTAGGGCCAGGCATAGTAGCCAATAGCGTTTCTGAATGACGCGCGAGGCATCCGCCGCAATGCGGTCTAGTTCGACAAGGCCTGCCTGTTCGTCCGCGCTGATGAAACGGGCCGCGACGATACGTAGAGGCAACACTTCCTTCCGATCGTCCACGATCTTCTCCTAGCGCGAGATCACACCATGGCATTGATCGCATGCCGATACAAATCCATGCGCAGCCGTTGGCAAACTGCAGCAAATAAGGACGAAGAATATTTCTTCGGTGGTAGCCCGGTGGTAGCCCGGAGAAAAAGGCGGCTTCAGGCATCAACCTGAAATCTCGCAGACCATTGATTTTGCTGGAAAATCTGGAGCGGGCGAAGGGATTCGAACCCTCGACCCCAACCTTGGCAAGGTTGTGCTCTACCCCTGAGCTACGCCCGCTCTGGCGGCTGGAAACGGGTGGCTCCCAGCGGGTGAGGCGGGCGATTAGCACCGGCTTTCGGAGTCGGCAACCCCCTTCATGCTTTTCCCGCAACATGACGGCCGAAGGGTTGGCATATCGCCCGCAAATCCCACATAAGCGGGTGCGAGTCTTTTCCGGCCGATGCCGGAGCCGCAGATTTTAAGGAGCATCCCCACGTGGCCACTTTGGGTCTGAACCCGCAAGAGAAGGAAGCCGTCGAAGCTTTCCGCCGCGACGTCGTCGAACCGTCGATGACGAGCCTCGTCATTCTCGATTTCTGGGCCGAATGGTGCGGGCCGTGCAAGCAGCTTGCCCCAACGCTCGAAAAGGTCGCCGCCGATTATGCCGACAAGGGCGTCGTGCTGGCAAAGGTCGACGTCGACGCCAATCCGTTCATCGCCGGCCAGTTCCAGGTCCAGTCGATCCCGACCGTCTATGCGATCTTTCAGGGGCAGCCGGTCGCAAACCTGACCAACGCGCGCAGCGAAAGCCAGCTCAAGGCGATTCTCGACCAGTTGCTCGCCCAGCTCCCGATCGAGAGCGCGGCGAGTGCCCGCGCGGTCGAGATCGCGCCGCTGATCGAGATGGGCGAAAATATCCTCGTCGAAGGCGACGGGCCGCGCGCCGCGAGCATCTTTGCCCAGATCCTCGACATGGCGCCCGACAATGCCGCCGCGCATGGCGGGATGATTCGCGCCCTGCTGCTCGCGGGCGATATCGACGGCGCGCAGGCCGCACTCGACGCGGTCCCCGCCGAAATCGCCGCAGACCCGGCCGTCGCGCAGGCGAAGAGCGCGCTGGCACTGGCTGCCGACGCCCCCGACGCGGGTGAGCTTGCCGGCTTCGAGGCCACAGTCGCGGCGAACCCCGACGACCATCAGGCGCGCTTCGACCTTGCCGCGGCCCAGATCGGCGCGGGGCAGCGCGATGCCGCCGCCGACAACCTGCTCCACATCGTCGCCGCCGACCGCGAATGGCAGGACGGTGCCGCGCGGGCCAAATTGCTGTCGCTGTTCGAGGCGGTCGGGCTCGAGGACCCGTGGGTAGCGGCGCAGCGCCGCCGCCTGTCGCTGATCCTGTTCGGTTAGGCCGATGACGGAAGCGGCGCCCCTGACCATCCAGCGGATCGCGATCTTTCCGCTGCCCGGCGCGGTGCTGTTTCCGGGGCTGCACCTGCCGCTGCACATCTTCGAGCCGCGCTATTCGGCAATGGTGCAAGAGGTGCTCGCGCGCGACCGGCAGATCGGGATGATCCAGCCGCGCCAGCTTCCCGGCGAAGAATATCGCGAGCCCCCCGCGCTGTACGACATCGGCTGCGTCGGCCGCATTATCGACGTCGAGGCGCTCGACGAGGGGCGCTTCAACCTGGTGCTCGAAGGCGTCGCGCGCTTTCGCGTTCGCCGCGAGCTCGACGTGACGACGCCCTTCCGTCAGGTCGAGGCCGAAATCGAGATCGAGGCTGAGGACGACGCGGTGCTGTCGAGCATCGAACGCGCCAGCCTCGAGCGCGAAGCAAAGCGCTTCGCGGCGCGGCAGGGCTATGTCGTCGACTGGGATTCGGTCGGCCAGCTCGACGACGCGACGCTGGTCAACGGCATCGCGCAGGTCGCGCCCTTCGACGCTGCGGCGAAACAGGCGCTACTCGAAGCGACGCCGATCGACGCCCGCGCCGAACTGGTCGTCCAGATGATGCAGTTCTTCGGTCGCTTCGATGGCGACGATGGGCGCGCGACGCTGCAATAGACGCTCAGTGCAGTTTCCCGCCAGCATGGCGGACGATATCAGCGAACGCGCGGCGCACGATATGGCGGTCGCTTTCGCCGAGCCGCTCGGCCGCCTCGGCGCCGATGAGCTGGCGGCGAACCAGCGTCTGTTCGGCGACGCTCCGGCGCGCATCGAGCCGCGCGCCCCGCCGGTCGGCCCAATCCGCGACCAGGCGGTCGGCCACCCGCCCGGCCAGGCAGTCGGCGGCGCGGCGTTCGGCCGCCGCCTCCGCCGCGGGATCGGCCAACCACGCATCGGCGCCGGCGTCGATCATCGCGTCGAGCGATAATATCGTCGTCACCTGGCGGCGCCCGGCGCTGCGGTGTTCGCCGTAGAGGCGAAGGCGCAGCGCCTGCAATTCGGCGCGGAGCTGCCACGTGACATAGGTGGTGAACCGCGCGCGCGCCGGATCATAATGATCGGCGGCGCGGTGAATCGCGATCGCACAGGCCTGCCCGGCATCGTCGGCGACACCGGTCAGCCCATAGACGCGGATAAGATAGCGGATCCGCGGCGTTAGCAACGCGGCGAGGCGCGCGAAGGCGCGGTCGACCCGGGCCCTCGCGCGGGCGCCCGGCGCAATGTCGAGCGCGGTGCGCGCCGCGATCAACGCCGTCACCGCCTGTTCGAGCGTATCGCTTTTCGCCGACATGATCATTCCCCCGACCGCGCGGCACGATTGCCGCAAGCGCGGGGTTAGGACGTCATGGTTAGCGCCGGCATGCCGGCCGCCTACGCATTTACACCTAGACTTCGGCGCCGGTCAGCAGGCGCGGCAGGTCGCCCGCCTCACCGCGCGCTTCCTCCATGAAAAAGCGCTTGAGCAAAGGCAACCGCTGCACCGCGCCGAGCCCGGTGCGGCGTACCGCCGCGGCGGTGCGGCCGGGGATACCGAACAACCGCGTCAGCCCGTCGGTCGCAAGGCTGACCATCAGGCTGTCGAGCCCGCGCCAGCGCTGGTAGCGCGCGAGCAGCGCCGCATCGCCGAGATCGAGGCCAAGCCGCGCCCCTTCGACAAGCACTTCGGTCAGCGCCGCCACATCGCGCAGGCCAAGGTTGAGCCCCTGCCCCGCGATCGGATGGATGCCGTGCGCGGCGTCGCCGACGAGCACCAGCCGCTGCGCGACGATCGACGCGCTGTGGTGGAAGCCGAGCGGATAGGTCATCCGCGGCGCGACGAGCTCCATCGTACCGAGCAGACCGCCGGCGCGCTTTTCGAGTTCGGCGGTGAAGCCGCGGTCGCCGAGCTTGGCGAAACCGGGTCCATCCTTTTCGGAGACGGTCCACACAAAGGCCGAGCGATGCCGGCCCTGTTCGTCGTCGACGAGCGGCAACAGCGCGAACGGCCCGGCGGGATAGAAGATTTCGTGCGCGACATGGCCGTGCGGGCGTTCGTGGGCAACCGCACCGATCATCGCATGATGATGATAGGACCAGTTCGCGATGCTGAACCCCGCCGCGTCGCGCGTCGGCGAGCGGCGGCCCTCGGCGACGATCAGCAGCGGCGCGGCGAGCTGCGCTCCGTCGGCGAGCGTCAACGTCACGCCATGGGCGCCGATGTCGCGCGCCGTCACCCGCGCCGGCATGTGCAACCGGACGAGCGGCGCGTCGGCAAGCGCGGCCGCCAGCGCCAGCCGTAGCCGGCGATTTTCGACCATCGTGCCGAGCGGCGCGCTGTCTTCGGCAGTGACGAAATCGAGTTCGCCGCCGCGCCCCTGCCCCGGGGCGCCATCGCCGACCTTGATCGCGCGGATCGGGCAGCCGTGACCGGCAAGACGATCGGCGAGGCCAAGCACTTCGAACATCTGCCAGGTCGCGCTGGCGATCGCCGAGGCGCGGCCGTCGAAGCCCGGCGCGATCGTCGCCACCGGATCGGCGGGATCGACGACCTGCGACGACAGGCCATGATGCGCCAGCGCCAGTGCCAGCGCCTGGCCGACGAGGCCGCCGCCCGAAATCAGGACATCGCTGCGCAGGGTTTCGCTCATGCCGCTGCCCTAGCGCGGGCCACGATCATTGGAAAGGCTGTGCGCAACCGGCGGGGCCCTGCTTGACGGCGAGTCCGGCCCATGCGCATATCGCCGTGGTTAACTGACAGGGACCCGAACTCAGCATGGCAAGCCGCAAGGCCATTACCGCAAAGGCCGACTGGCGCACCGTTTTCCGCCAGAGCATCGCACGATCGCTGGTGATCGCCGCCGCGGTCGCGCTTGGCATCTTCACGCTGTTCCTGACCCTCGCGCTCGTCACCTACGACGGCACCGACGCCGCGATCCACACCGCTGCCGGCGGCAACCCGTCGAACTGGATGGGCGGCGCGGGGGCGTGGTTCGCCGACCTGATGCTGTTCGTCGGCGGCGCCGCGATCGTCCTGCTATTGCCGCTGTTCGGCGTCGTCGCATGGCGGCTGTGGGCGGCGACGCCGCAGCCCTATTGGAAGCGCCAGCTCGCCCTGGCCTTCGTTGCGATCCTGCTCGTCGGGCTGGGGCTGCAGCTCTGGGCACCCGACAGCAATGCGCCGCTGCCCGCCGGCTGGGGCGGGATCATCGCGCTGATCGTCGGCGGGGCGATCGACCCGCTGTTCGAACGCGCCGGCGATCCCGCGGCGGCGCTGATCCGCTTCGCCACGATCCTCCTGCTCGTCGGTGTCGGCCTGTGGCTCGGCTGGCGGGCGTTGCGGCTCGAAAAGGGCTGGGCCTCGCGCTTCCGGCTGCCCGCGGCCGAGAGCGGCCGCGTCGCCATGCCAGCGAGGGCCGCCGAAACCGACGCGAGGATCGTCGATCCGGCCGAGCGCGTCGTCAAGCCGCGTCCGCTCGCCGAACCCAGCGACCGTGCCCCGCCCGAAATCGCCGATCCCGCGCAGCGTAGCGCGCCCTCGAAACCGCGGCCGAAACCGCAGACCGAGCTGTTCACCAATTACCAGCTCCCCTCGATCGACCTGCTCGCGCCGCCGCCGCCCGGACCGACCGGGCAGATCGACAAGGCAGGGCTGGAACGCAACGCGAGATTGCTCGAATCGGTGCTCGAGGATTTTCAGGTCAAGGGCGTCGTCACCGCGGTGCGCCCCGGCCCCGTCGTCACCATGTACGAACTCGAACCCGCGCCGGGCACCAAGGCGAGCCGCGTGTCGAACCTTGCCGACGATATCGCGCGCAACATGTCGGCGCTGTCGGCGCGTATCGCGCCGATCCCCGGCCGCACCGTGATCGGCATCGAACTGCCCAACGCGCATCGCGAATCGGTCGTCCTGCACGAAATCATCGGCAGCGCGCTGTTCCAGGACCAGACCGGCGCGCTGCCGATCATCCTCGGCAAGAATATCAGCGGCGATGCGATGATCGCCGACCTTGCCCCGATGCCGCACCTGCTGATCGCGGGTACGACCGGCTCGGGTAAATCGGTCGGCCTCAACGCGATGATCCTCTCTTTGCTCTATCGCCTCGGTCCCGATCAGGTGAAGATGATCATGATCGATCCCAAGATGCTGGAACTCAGCGTCTACGACGACATTCCGCACCTCCTCGCCCCAGTGGTGACCGAGCCCAAGAAGGCGATCCGCGCCCTCAAATGGGCGGTCGAGCAGATGGAGGACCGCTACCGGATGATGTCGTCGCTGTCGGTGCGCAATCTTGCCTCGTACAACGACAAGGTCCGCGGCGCGCTCGCCAAGGGCAAGTCGCTCGGGCGACGGGTCCAGACGGGCTACGACCCCGACACCGGCCAGCCGGTCTATGAGGAAGAAACGCTCGATTACGCGCCGCTGCCGCAGATCGTCGTCGTCGTCGACGAGCTTGCCGACCTGATGATGACTGCGGGCAAAGAGGTCGAATTCCTGATCCAGCGGCTCGCGCAAAAGGCACGCGCGGCGGGCATCCACCTGATCCTCGCGACGCAGCGCCCCTCGGTCGACGTCATCACCGGCGTCATCAAGGCGAATTTGCCGACGCGCATCAGCTTCAACGTCACCAGCAAGATCGACAGCCGCACCATCCTTGGCGAAGCCGGCGCCGAACAATTGCTCGGCAAGGGCGACATGCTCTACGTGCCCGGCGGCAAGCAGATCACCCGCATCCACGGACCTTTCGTGTCGGACGACGAGGTGCGCGCGGTCGCTGATCACTGGAAGGGTCAGGGCCGCCCCGACTATATCGAGAGCGTCACCGAGGATCCCGAGGATGGCGGCTTCGCGATGGAGGGCGCCCCGGCGGGCGGCGACAGCGCCGAGGACCGCATGTATGCCAAGGCGTGCCAGATCGTCATCGAAAGCCAGAAGGCGTCGACGAGCTGGCTGCAGCGGCAACTGCGCATCGGTTACAACAGCGCCGCGCGCCTGATCGAGCGGATGGAGGAGGAAGGGCTGGTCAGCCCGCCCAACCATGTCGGCCGCCGCGACGTGCTGACCGACCAATATGGGCAGCAGCGCTGACCCCGGTTCGGAACCATCGCCGCGCCCGCGACTTGAACAGCATCTAACCGGCGGGTTCAGGGCATGTTCAATGCCCGGACGCCATGAACCGGCCGGAACAAACAGAATGAGAGCCCGATGACCCTGAAGAATCCCCTCACCCGCGCCGCCGCGTTCCTCCTCGCTCCGGCCGCTGCCGCCGGCCTCGCGCTGGCCGTGCCTGCGGTCGCGCAGTCGTCGAACGCGCTCGCCTCGGTGCAGGCGCATCTCAAATCGACCAGCTCGATGACCGCCGACTTCACGCAGACCGACCGCAACGGCCAGCGGCTGACCGGCAAGCTGACCCTGAAGCGCCCCGGCAAGATCCGCTTCCAGTATCAGAAGGGCGTGCCGCTGCTGATCGTCGGCGACGGCAGTTCGCTGACCATGATCGATTATGAGGTGAAGCAGGTGCAGCGCTGGCCGGTGAAGAATTCGCCGCTCGGCGCGCTGCTCGACCCCGACCGCGACCTCAGCAAATATGCGAAGGTGCTGCCGACGGGTAACGACGGCGTCCTCAGCGTCGAGGTCAAGGATCCGAAGCGGCCCGAATATGGCACGATCACCATGGTGTTCATCCGCGACGGCGCGTCGCCCGGTGGCCTCCGGCTGCGCGGCTGGGTGGCGCTCGATTCGCAGAACAACCGGACGCGAATCGATCTCGCCAACCAGAAGTTCAACGTCGCCGTCGCCGATTCGGCCTTCAAATGGACAGATCCGCGGCCGAAACAGCGCGGCCGCGCCGGCTGAGCTGCCGTCCTTTGCGAAGCTGTTGAGACGGCGCCGGTTTCACGAACGAAACCGGCGCCGTTTTTCCGCCGAACCGCCGCCCAGTATCGACGAACTGCAATGACGCGTCCAAAACCGTTCATTTTCGTTCAGCTTGGCGACAGGGAGGAGCGGCTATTTCACTTCTCGAAGGCGCCAACACGGCACCCGGACTTGGGTTTCCCCCTGTTGCCCCATCCGGAACGCCCGGTGCCTTCATTCAAGAGCGTGACGAACGCTGACCTTGAACCCCCGTTCCACCGCCCCTGGGACGGGGGTTTAATTTGTCCGGCGTTTACGTTCTGCCGCTGACGCGGCAGGCGGCACCGGCCCGCTCCCCCGCCCAGCCTCCCAACAGCGTATTCTGGAATGGGAGGCCGCGCGGGGGGAGCGGGCGGCTGCTGCAAAGCAAGAAAGCCACCGTTGCACCGGTCCGCCTGCGCCGATAGAGCCACCGCATGACAAGCATCGCATCCTGGAACATCAACAGTGTCCGTGCGCGCATCGGCATCGTCGAAAAATTGCTGCGCGAGGAGGCTCCCGACATCCTGTGCCTGCAGGAAACCAAGGTCGAGTGCGGCACCTTCCCCAAGGAGATGTTCCGCGCCCTCGGTTACGAGCATATCGAGACCCACGGCCAGCGGATGCACCACGGCGTCGCGATCGTCAGCAAGGTGCCGCTGACCGACGTGCGCAAATATGACTGGCAGGCGAATGGCGAGGCGCGCCATGTCGGCGTGACGCTGCCTTCGGGCGTCCGGCTCGACAATGTCTATATCCCCGCCGGCGGCGATATCGCCGACCGCGATCTCAATCCGAAGTTCGGGCAAAAGCTCGATTTCTTTGGCCGGATGACCGAATGGGCCGGCGCGCTCGACCAGCCGACGGTCCTGACCGGCGACTTCAACGTCGCGCCGCTCGAAAGCGACGTCTGGAACCACAAGGCGCTGCTCGACGTCGTCAGCCACACGCCGATCGAGGTCGAAACCCTCGGCAAGCTGCAGGCGGCATCGAACTGGGTCGACCTCGGCCGCCATTTCATCGCCGCGCCGACGCCACTCTACACCTGGTGGAGTTATCGCGCGAAGGATTGGGAAGCGTCGAACCGCGGCCGCCGGCTCGACCATATGTGGATCACACCCGACCTGCTGCCGCAAGCGCTGTCGCACCGCATCGTCCAGCCGGCGCGCAGCTGGGAACGCCCGTCGGACCATATCCCGCTCGTCACGGAGTTCGCTTTTTGACCGACGGCGCGAGCGATGCCGGCGCCCGCCAGGCGGCGCGCGCCATCGACGCGCTGCGCCGCGGGTGGCCGTTCCGGGTGACGGGCCCCGACGGGGCGCTCGACCTGCTGGCAGTCGAAAGCGCGCGCGACGACGCGCTCGCCGAATTCGGCAGCGGCGACGTGCTGATTTCGGGCGAGCGCGCCGTGACGCTGAAACTCACCAACCAACGCGTCGCGGCCACGCCGGGGCCGGTGCGGCTCGCCGGCGCGGCCGACCGGGTTGCGGCGGCGCTGGCAATCGCCGACCCCGCACTCGACCTCGCCCATCCGCTCAAGGGGCCCTTCCGCACCGTCGCCATCGGCGGCGAGACCGCCGCGTCGGCCGCGATGACGATGGCACGCCACGCCGGACTGCTCCCCGCCTTTTTCGTTCGCGAAGCTACCGGCGCGACCGAGACCGCCTGTTCGGCGGACGACGTCGCACTGCTGCTCGACCCCGCCCGGCTGCAGGTCGCGGCGCGCGCGCGCCTGCCCGTCGAAGCGAGCGAAAGCGCCGAGATCGTCGCCTTTCGTTCGCCCGAAGAGGCCTCGGATCATGTCGCGCTCGTCATCGGCAAGCGCGACGGCAATCCTCCCGTGGTGCGGCTGCACAGCGAATGCCTGACCGGCGACGTGCTCGGCAGCCTCAAATGCGATTGCGGACCGCAGCTCCACGCCGCGCTCCACGCAATGGCCGACGCACCATGGGGGGTGTTGCTCTACCTCCGGCAGGAAGGCCGCGGCATCGGGCTCGTCAACAAGCTGCGCGCCTATGCGCTGCAGGATCAGGGCTATGACACGGTCGACGCCAATCTGCGGCTCGGCTTCCCGGTCGAGGCGCGCGACTTCGCGATTGCCGGGCGGATGCTCGAACTGCTGAACATCCCGCGCATCCGGTTGATGACCAACAATCCGGAGAAGGTCGCGCGGCTGGAGAAGGAGGGCGTCGAGGTCGCCGAACGCATTCCGCTGGCGCTGCCGACGAACCCGCATAACGAGCAATATCTCGCGACAAAGCGCGACCGGACGGGGCACCAACTTTAGTTAACCGTCATTGCGAGGAGCCGAAGGCGACGCGGCAATCCAGAGCGGCGTAAACCCGCCCTGGATTGCTTCGCTACGCTCGCAATGACGATATTTGCTGTTGCTGGCTCAGTGCACGAAGCGCGCCACCACGTCCCGGTAGCTGCGGCTCACCTTCACCTGCGCGCCCGATCCGAGTACGAGGAAGCATTCGCCGTTGGTATGCGGCTTGACCTGCTTGACCTGGCTGAGGTTGACGATCGTCGAGCGGTGGACGCGCTGGAAGTTGCGCGGGTCGAGCCGCTTTTCGAGGTCCTTCATCGTCTCGCGCAGAATGAGCGAATTGTCGGCGGTATAGATGCACATATAGTCGCCCGCGGCGTCGATCCGCTCGATGCTATCGACATCGACGCGGAAAATCTGGCCGCGATCCTTGATGTTGATCATCTTTTCATAGCGGTCGGCGGCATGCGCATCTGGCTGGACCTCAGCACCATATTCCTCGACCGCTTCGGGGGCGACTTCGGCGAGCACCGTCTTCAGCCTTTCGACCTCGGCCACGCCGCGCTTCTCGGCAAGGCGCTGGCGGACGCGATCGAGCGCGTCGGCGAGCCGCTCGGGCTCGACCGGCTTGACGAGATAATCGACCGCCTGCGCCTCGAACGCGCGGATCGCGTGGTCCGAATAGGCGGTGACGAAGACGACCAGCGGCGGTTCGACCTCCATTAGCCCCTGGATGACCGAAAAGCCGTCGAACCCCGGCATCTGGATGTCAAGGAAGACGAGGTCGGGCTTGTGGGTCTTGATCTTTCTGATGGCCTCGCGGCCGTTGAGCGCGGTGTCGACCACCTCGACATCGGCATGGGCTTCGAGCCGCAGTTGCAGGCCTTGGGTGGCCAGTTTTTCATCATCCACCAGGATGGTTCTGATCGTCATGTGCGTTCGGTTCCAATCGTCATTTGACCGTCAGGCTGGAACGGAAACTCGATAACCACCGTGAACCCGCCCTCAGCGCCCACCTGGGCATCGAACCGGTGCTGGTCGCCAAAAGCCTGCGCCAACCGGTCCCTGATGTTGGCTAAACCCACACCGGTCGATTCCGTTGCAAAGCCCGTGGTGGGGTCGGTACCGTCGGCTGACAATCCCGACCCGGTGTCGGACACGGTGATCCGGACATTTTGACCGGCAAGCTGTGCGGAAATGGTGATATCGGCGCCGTCTTCCTGCGGCGTCACCGCATATTTGATCGCATTTTCGATCAGCGGCTGGAGCAAAAGCGAGGGCAATCGCGCCCGCGCAACGGCCGGATCGATCGCGAAATGCGGGCGCAAACGCTCCTCGAAGCGCATCTTCTCGATATCGAGATAAAGCTTGAGCGTCTCGATCTCCTGCGCCAGCGTCACCTGCGCGGTCGGCTCGTTGGCGAGCGTGTAGCGGAGGAACGCCGACAGGCGCGACAGCATCGCATTGGCGGGCTCGGCCTGTTTAAGCAGCACGAGGGTCGAAATGCTGTTCAGCGTGTTGAACAAGAAATGCGGGTTGAGCTGATAACGCAGCATCGCAAGCTGCGCCGACGCCGCCTGCGCTTCGAGCCGCAGCATGCGGTCCTGCTGCTCCTCGAGCTGGAGGAAATAGTTGATCGCGAAATAAAGCGCCGACCAGGCGCCGAGCGAGGTCGCATCGATATAGACCGCGCCGAGCAGCAGGCTGGTGAACCCCGCCTCGCTCGCCGGGTTCTGGATTTGCGCGACCCAGGCGTCGATGAACGCCCAGAGCGCGGTCGCCACCCCGGCGAGCCCGAAGCTGACCCCCCACATGAGCAGCGGGCGGCGGTTGATCAGCGCGCGATAGCAGACCGACAGGATAAGCGAGAGCGAGAAGCCGGTGATCGCCGAGATCATCTGCGGGATCAGGAAAGAAAAGCTCTGCCCGTTGGCGAGCCCCGATACGCCGCGCAGCCCAAGCCACGCGGTCCACCCCAATATCTGGAGATTCCAAAAGGCGCGCACCTTGTTGCCGAAAAAGGGGCCCGGCGAGGACAGTCCGAACAGCGACATGGCGGCCTATGTGATCAGCGCTGGGCGCGTCGCAGCGAGGCGATCATTCCGCCGCGACCGGGGCCATCCGCGCGCGCGCCTGCCCGAGCGGCTGAAGTTCGGAGCGGTGCATCCACACCAGTTCCTTGTACCCGAGCGGTCGGCCGTCGTGCGCGGTGATCGTCACCGGCCCGATCGGCTGTTCGTCGCGCGTATCGACGAGCACCGGGGTCGACGGCACGCCCGCGCCCCATTTTTCGCCCCACTGGCGCAGCGCGATCATCGCCGGGAGCAGCTCGACACCCTTTTCGGTGAGTTCGTAGCGCACCTTGCGCCGGTCCTCGGCCATCACCTCGCGCGCCATGATGCCATGGTCGACGAGCCGCGACAGCCGGTTCGACAGGATGTTGCGCGCAATATTGAGTTCCTGCTGGAACTCCTCGAAATGATGAACGCCATTGAAGGCGGCGCGCAGGATCATGAACGACCATCGCTCGCCCATCGCCTCGAGCGCGAGCGGCAGGGCGCAATTGTCCCCGTAAAGAATGTTCAGCGGTTCGCGTAATTTTCCCATGGGTCGAGCACTATCCGATAATATGCGTCAGCGCCAAAAAAAATTACGGCGCTGGCAAGCTTGCCCTAAAGGAAATGGCGCGGCGCCGGCGATCTGCAACCCCTGCTGTGCGCCGAGCTCTGCGGCGGGACCACGCGTCAGGAGAACCGCATCGCCTCCAACCGTTCTTCGAGGATGCGAAGCTGGTGCGCCCGTTCGAGAGCGGCGGGAACCGCCGTCTTGCTTGCCATGCCGTCGGCAGCGAGGCGCGCGAGGAAATCGGCGATCGCGTCTTCCTGCGTCGTCGCGATACCCAGTTCATAACCGGCGATGACCTTGCCCGAATCCGATCCCGGGTTCGCCAGCGCGATGATCGGACGGCCCGAGCCGATATATTCGAACAGCTTGCCGGGCAGCAGCGTGTCTTCCCACGGCGCAGTACCGACGACGAGGATCAGGGCGTCGGCGTGGCATTGCGCGTTAAGGGCCTGAGCGCGCGGTACCCGGCCGCGATCGACGATGTCGATGCCGGGGAAGTCGGCGGCGAGCTGAGCGACGATCTCGGGCTCCGAGCCATAGAAGTCGATGCCGACCGGCGATCCCAGCCTTTGCGCGGCGCGCAGCAACGGCGTCACGTCGCGCCGTTCGCCATATAATATGCCGGTGTAGACGAGACGCAGACGGGCGGGGTCGCGGCGGTAGCGATCGCAATCCTCGATGCCCGCATCGACCCCGTTCATCACCGTGAGAACCTTGTCCGCCAGCGCGGGATAGGTCGCCCGGTAATAATCGCTCATCCCCTCGCTCACCGCGACGACCAGATCCGCCAAGGCAAGCATCTGGCGTTCATAGCTGCTGTCGAGCGACTGATAGAAGGGCGCCGTCAACTTGTAGGGATTGCGAGCCCAGATGTCGCGATTGTCGGCGACGAACAGCGCACCGCATTGCCGCGCGGTATCGCGGGCGGCGGCATGGACCGAAAAGGGCAGCGCGGTCGACAACACGACATCAGGCGCCGGGAGATTACTGAGAAGGTCGCGAGCCCGCCGCTTCATCGCCTGCGCGACCGGACGGATATGGTCGGGCCACGAGAGCAGGCGCAGCGCCGTACTGAGCCGATGCGCGATACTGCCCCGGCCCGGCTTGAAACTCGACGAGCGGGTCAGCCAGCTATCGGGCACATAATGGACGTCGAAACCCGAAAGGTCAGTAACGAAGGTCTGCGGAACCGCCTCCGAGGCGCCGGCGATGACCGTGACCTGCCAGCCGCGCGCGGTGAAATAACGCGCCATCGCGACGGCGCGCGACGAGCCGACTTCATTGACCGGGGGAAACCAGTAGCTGAAGATCCAGAGACGCTTCGCGGCGGGAGATTGCTCCGCAACCGATGACGTCGAATCAAGAATATGGGTCCCCATCGTGCCGGTCCTAGTGTGCAGGGCCGGTGCTTCCAACCGCCTTTACCAAGTTGCGGGAGGTTTGTGAGGATGTGCAAGTCATTTTCGCATTGCAATTGCTGCGTCTGGGACGACATTGGAACAGATGCTGAGGCAATATGAACTCGTCGAGCGCGTGCGCGCCTATGATCCCGACGTCGACGAGGCGTTGCTCAACCGCGCTTATGTCTTCACCGTCCAGAAGCATGGCAGCCAGAAACGTGCGTCGGGCGACCCCTATTTCAGCCATCCGGTTGAAGTCGCGGGAATTTTGACCGATCTGCACCTCGACAGCGAGACGATCGTCACGGCACTGCTCCACGACACGCTCGAAGACACGCTGACGACGCCCGAGGAGATCGAGCGCCTGTTCGGGCGCGATGTCGGCCGGCTGGTCGACGGCGTGACGAAATTGAGCAAGATCGAGGCGCAGACCGAGAATGAGCGCGCCGCCGAAAACCTGCGCAAGTTCCTGCTTGCGATGTCGGACGACATCCGGGTGCTGCTCGTCAAGCTCGCCGACCGGCTGCACAACATGCGGACGCTCCATTTCATCCAGAGCCCCGAAAAGCGCCGCCGCATTGCCAAGGAGACGATGGATATCTATGCGCCGCTCGCCGAGCGGATCGGCATGTACGAATATATGCGCGAGATGCAGCTCCTTGCGTTCCGCGAGCTCGAGCCCGAGGCCTATGCGACGATCACCGGCCGCCTCGCCAAGCTGACCGCCGGCGGCAAGGACAAGGTCGCCGCGATCAGCCGCGAGTTCAAGGAGTTGCTCGCCAAAAACGGTATCGAGGCCGAGGTGTCGGGGCGCGAGAAGCATCCCTATTCGATCTGGCGCAAGATGCAGGAGCGGCACGTCAGCTTCGAACAGGTCACCGATATCATCGCCTTTCGCGTCATCACCCCGACCGATGCCGATTGCTATGCCGCGCTGGGCCTGTTTCACCGCAAGTGGAAAATGGTCCCCGGCCGGTTCAAGGATTATATCTCGACCCCGAAACGCAACGGCTACAAGTCGCTGCACACGACGATCATGCATCAACAGAATATGCGGATCGAAATCCAGATCCGCAGCCTCGGCATGCACCAGCAGTCCGAATTCGGGCTCGCCGCGCACTGGGCGTACAAGCAGGGTGGCGGCACGCCCGACGGGCAGGCGGGGTGGATTCGCGACCTCATCGAAATCCTCGAACAGACGCACGACCCGGAAGAGTTCCTCGAGAACACCCGGATCGCGATGTACCAGGACCGCATCTTCGCCTTCACCCCGAAGGGCAGCCTGCATCAGTTGCCGAAAGGCGCGACCCCGGTCGATTTCGCCTACGCCGTGCACACCGGCCTCGGTGACCGCACCGTCGGCGCCAAGGTCAACGGCCGCCTCGTGCCGCTGCGCACCCAGCTCGCCAATGGCGACACCGTCGAAATTCTTTCGTCGGACAAGCAGACGCCGCAACCGGCGTGGCTCGGCTTTGCGGTCACCGGCAAGGCGCGCGCGGCGATCCGCCGTCACGTCCGCTCGAAGGAAAAGGTCGAACTCGCCGCGCTGGGCCGCAAGATGTACGACGAGATCGTCGCGCGCCTGCCGAACAAGGTCGGCGACAAGGCGCGCGCCGCAGCGCTGACCCGCCTGAAGCTCGAAAGCGACAGCGCACTTTATGTAGCGATCGCCAAACAGAGGCTGACCGATAATGCGGTGCTCGAGGCGCTGGTCCCCGGCATCACCGCCGAGATGAAGAGCAAGCCCGGCAAGCTCGCGCAGGGCGCCGCAGTATCGATCGCCGGGCTCACACCGGGCGTCGCCTACCAGCTCGCCGATTGCTGCCACCCCGTCCCCGGCGACCGTATCGTCGGTCTCGCGCGGCCGGGCGAAGGGATCGAGGTCCATGTCATCGACTGCCCCAGCCTTGCCGACGGGGTCGATGCCGACTGGATCGACCTCCGCTGGCAGGAGGATAGCGAGGGCGGCAATGCGCGGCTGTGCGTCGTCATCCTCAACGAACCCGGCACGCTCGCCGAAATGTCGGGCATCCTCGCCGCCAATATGGCGAACATCACCAATTTGCGCCTGTCGAACCGCGAGGGCGGTTTCCACACCTACGACGTTGTCGTCGAGGTGCGCGACGTCCACCATGTCATGCGGATCCTGTCGGCCCTGCGCGCGTCGGACAATGTCGTGCAGGCCGAACGGCTCTAGCTCATCGCCCTTACGAGCGGTGCTTCTCTTCTTGCAATGACTACGAACTAGTTCGGATAGGCCAGCGGCGGCCGCCAGCCGCTCTGATCGACTGCGTCGCGGACCTTGTAGACGATCCCCTTGCTGTTCAGGAACAGCTTCTCCATCTCGCCGCGCGTGAAGGGCCGCGATCCGACGCGGCCGAACACCGCCATCTGCCCGCCTGTCTCGTCGACCGCGCGGTCGCGGTCGAGGCCCTTCGACAGCGCAAGCGCCGGCGACGGCGTTTTCGCCCAGGCGATCAGTTCGGGGGTCGGTTTCGGCGAGAAACCGTAGAGACCCGGATTGTCGGGGCTGGTGAGCTGGAGCACCTTGATACCGTTGCGGCCGTCGGCGACATAGGCAAAGAGCGAGGCGTTGGTCGATCCGACGATCACATCCTCGGCATCGTTCAGCGCCCCCCCGAAATTGAGCCCCGGCCAGACGAGCGGCGCCGCCGGCCGCGTCACGTCGACGATAACGAGGCCATCCGCCTTCGCCGCGACATACATATAAGTGCGCGCGACGTAGACTTTCCGCGCATTGGCGAGCCGCACCGTGCCTGATGGCACCGCGACCGGCTGCGCAAGGTTGGTGACGTCGAACAGCTTCACCCCCTCGCCGTCGGTCACCCAGAGGTAGCGGAACTGCACCGCGCTGGCGCGTGCGTCGGTCAGCGGCAATTGCGCCGTCACCTTCGGCTGGAGCGGGGTGGTGAGGTCGAGCACGACGAGCCCCGCGTCGGTGGTGACGTAAGCGAAGCTGCCCGCGAGCGTCACATGCCGCGCCCCCGCCAGCACATTGCCTTCATTCCAGGTCAGCGCGCGGGTGAATTTGTTGTTGCGGAATTCGCCGTCGGCGAGCGTGTCGATATCGACGAGCACCAGTCCCTCCACGCTGTCGGTGATCACCGCATAGCGATAGATGTCGTGCATCTTCTGCTCATGGTTCTCGGGGAAATTCTTCACGATATTTTCGTTGCGCGACACGCTGACCGGCTGCGTCGTCGCGAGCGCCATGCAGGTCGCATTCTTCGTCTTCACATGCGTGTCGTGGCCGAGCGGCGAGAAGGGCGCGCGGACGATGCGTTCGGAGAAGCCCTTGTTGCCGATCGAAGCGACGTCATAGACGCGGAAACCGCCCTTGCCCTCCGCGACGAACATATATTCGCCGCGTTGCTGCAAGCAGTTCACCCGTCCGCTGGTGCCCTGGACGATATTGGCAAACTCTTCGAGCGCGTGCGTTTCGCCCGAGCCCTTTTTGTCGAAGGTCTTGCCGCGCACCCAGTTCTTGAGCTCGCGGCCGTTCTGTTCGACGTGCAGTTTCCAGTAATCGGGATAGGCATATTTCTGGAGATAGCTGCCGATCACCGCCTGCGGCTCGTCCCATTCGGTAACGCGCGTCGCCTGGAAGCCGCCCTCGAGTCCCGACCAGACGTTGAGCCCGACGAAATTGACGAAATTGGTGCCGAGCAGGTTGAGCTGCGCCATGATCGCATTGTTGTCGTCGGCCGCCGACAAATGGCAGTCGGTGCATTGCTTGGTTTCAGAGCGGCGCACTGTGTGCGGGAAATGCGGTGCGAAGGCCTGGCTCGAATAGCCCGCCGAGCTGATCGGCGGCTGCTGCACATAGATGCGCTCGCGGTTGATATTGGTCGATGACAGGACAAGCGCCGATGTCGATCGCACCGGGGTGATGATCCCGCGCACCTCGCCGTTCGGGCCGGGTTCGCCCGGCTTGGTGAGCTGGTGCCGGCCAAGCTGGAACATTTCGTCGCGCGCCACCTGCGGATTATAAGTGGCGAAGTTGCGCGTCTCCTCGCCCTCGAAATGGTGCATCTTGGTCTTCCAATTTGCCTCGATCGGCAAATGGCAGCCACCGCAGCTCGTCGTCCACGACAGGTGGCAGGTGAAGCAGGTCATCTTGTCGTCGCCGTGCGCACGATCCTCCTTCGCCACCCCGGGACCCCAGGCGAAACTTCCGTCGTCGGCGCCCGAACGGGCCATCAGCTTGGCGCGCGCCGCCTTGGCGTTGAAATGCGGCCCCGGTGTCACCGCCTGCTTGACGAGGCTGACCTGCCATTCGAGCTTGGGGTCGACAATCGAACGCTGGATCAGCCCGACCACCTCGGCATTGTCGTCATATTGGAATTCGAAGCGCCGCCGCCCGTCGGGGTTGCGCAGCAGCGCGAGGTTGGTGCCCTGCGGCCGCGCCGCGACGTTCGAGGTCAAGAGGTTGGGCAGCGCGTCGGCGGTGCCGTGGCAGTCCTTGCAGCTTATCTCTACCGCATTCGCGACTTCGCCCTGGATATAACCATTGCCATGGCTGTCCTGCGCGAAGTGGCAGTCGGCGCATTGCATGCCCTTTTCGGCGTGGATGTCCATCATATGGACCGCCTTGCCGGGGTTGATGCCGGGCGGCACGAACTTGCCCTCGACCCCCGGTTTGCCGGGATCGGCGCTCATCAGGCAGAGGTCGCGCTGCTTCGGATCGCTGTAATGGCTACAGCTCTTGCGCCATTTCTCGGGATCCTTGGGATCGACGATGTTCGCGGTGTCAGTGCCATAGGTCGACATATTGCCGTCGGCGGTCAGCAGATTGCCGTTGCGGTCGCGCTTGAAGATGCCGCGGAAATTCCAGCCATGGCCGTGATAGTCGGCGAACTGCGTATCCTTGTTGCTGTCGTTGACGTCATAGACGTCGCGCAGGAACTCGACATCGGCCCACAGGCCGCGCGCTGCCGCCGCCTCGGGATTGCGTTCGAGCACCTTGTGCACCTCGGCGGCGGTCGGATAGCGCTGCTGCTTGTATTTCTTCTGATATTCCTCGTCGCTCATCCCCGGCGGGCGCGGCGCGGTGTTGTCGGGCCCCGGCCACATCTGCGGCGCGTCCGATTCATAATCCCACATCGTGTAGCCGAGGTAGGAGTTCAGGAAGATGTTCGGCTGGTGCATGTGGCAGCTCATGCACTGCGAGGTCGGGATCGCACGGGTGAACGCATGGCTGATCGGATGCCCCGATTCGCCGCGTGCGGGCGAGCCGGGGCGTGCCGGCACCTCGGGATCGGCGGGGTCGATCAGCGAACCATGGCCGCCGCCGGCCTGATGGCCATCGTCGGTGCCATGAGCGTCGCCGCCATGCCCGTCACCGGCTTTCCGCTTCTTTTCCGATATCGTCGGGTCGACCGTCGCCGTCTCGCCATCGCGGCCGAACTTCGCATAGGTCAGGCTGTGCCGCGGCTCGCGGTCGTTGGCGTAGATGACGTGGCAGCCCGAACAGCCCGAATGGCGATAATCGCCGGACTGGTCGTTCGTCCCCATGAACCACATCAGCGGATCGTTGAGGCGCGTCTTGTGGATGTTGAGCACCGGGATCGAGACGCGCAGGCCGGTGCCGGGGCCGCGGTTCGACTGCTTGAGGTCGGGGCGTCCCGGTTCCTCGAGCCGCTGGATGCTGCCCGTCGGGTTCGGCAGGCCGATCTCGGGGAATTGCGTATTGATGTTGCGCCCGCCGCGCTCGAAGACGCGGAAGACGTCGCCCGGCGGAATGACGCTCCAGCGCGGCAGCGGATACATCTTCGCCAGCGCGCCGCGCTTCTTCTCGTCCTCGGTCAATATCTTGTCGGACGGGAAGCCCGGTTTGCACGCCTCCTTATATTCCTCGGCGGTCAGCCGCGACGATGGCGACAGGATACATGCCGATTCGCCGGTGCGCGTATAGGCCTCGCCGAAAATGTAATTCTTGTAGGGGACGATGCCGTTGTTATACGCTGCGCCGCCCCACAGCATCGCGCCGGTCGACATCATCGAGCGCTCGGTCGCCTCGATCACCTCGAGGTGGCACGCCCCGCACGCCTCGCGCGCGACGCGATAGTCGCTGGGGTTCACGAAACGGATGAACTCGGGCGATTCCTTGTTGAGCAGCGTATAGCTCCGCTCGGGGTTCGCCGAACTGTCGTGCCAGGCGCCGGGCAGCGTCGGCTGCGGGTGCGCCAACTTCATCGCCGCGAGATTATAGGGATTTTTATAGCCGAGTTCGGGCTTGCCGAAGGCGGCGGGGGTCGTCGCGTCGCCGCCGTGGCAGTCGGTGCAGCCGAGCCGCACCGCGGGCGTCGTATGCATCGACGGCTGGTCGGTGCGCGTGTGGCAACTATAGCAACCCTCCGACTTCGCCGCGACATCGGCTTCGGTCTGCTCACGCGGCGCGGGCGGGGTGAAGCGATATTCGATCTTGAGCGGCTTTTCCTCTTCGGAGGCGCGCACGATGCTGGCGCCGAAGGCCAGCGTCATCAGCGCGAAGGCGAGGAAAGCGAAGAGTTTGCGCGCCACCATCTAGAAACTCACGATCACATTGGCGAGGATCGACAGATAGGCGTCGTCGCGCTGTTTGTTTTCGAACAGGTCCTTGAACCCCTTGCCGGGCAGCAGCACCGCCGCGCTCAAGCGCCCGACGATATTCTGCGTCGCCTTCGGGCGCCAGATCGCCGCCAGCGACAGATCCCAGCCGATATCCTTCGGAATCGAACCCTCGCTGCGCAGCACCTGCAACGACGACGTATTCTCGAACCACAAATGATTGAGGTTGGTGCTGAGGCGAAACTCCGGCGTCAGGTCGAAATCGGCCCCCGCGCCGAGGAAGATGGTACCCGGGTTGTTGAAGTTCGACTGCCCCTCTTCCTTCGACGAGCGCAGCGAGTTCAAAATGCCGTTGCGCCCGTTGATCGAGATGACGCGCCCGCCGCCCGCAAAGGGGATCGTCTGGCGGATCCAGTAGCTGGTGTCGGCGCCGCCGAAGATCGGGTTTTCGAAGATCGCGTCGAAGCCGCCCTCGGTGTTGTTATAGGGGTCGCCGTCGCCGGTCGCATAGAGCCCCGACAGGCGGAAACGCATCCAGTCGTGGTCGTAGCTGAGCTCGACCGCGCCGAAGCCGGCGCGGATTTCGGCGGGCTTGCTGGTGAAGAAGCTGTTCCGGTCCTCGCCAAGCGCGGCGTAGAAGCTCGCGGTCAGGTTGATCCGCCCGATCCGCCCGTCGGCGCTATAGCCGAGATAGACGACGTCATATTCGCGCCCGCGCAGGTCGCCGAGCAGCGCAGGCCGCACCGGAAAACCATTATGGTCGATGTGGATATCGTTCTTTTCGCGGTTCATATTGTAGGTCACGCTGACCTGGCTGGTCAGCCCGACGAACGGGAAATCCTGGCGATAGAGATTGCCGGTGAAGATGAAATCGTCGCGCGGCGTCTGGGTGATATCGTTAAGACCGCTGTTCGTATCCTTCTCGAGTCGCCAGAAAGCGGCGAGATTATATTGGAAGCGGTTGTTGTCGCGGTTGCCGAACAGCCGGATACCGAGCTGGCTGTCGTTGAACAGGAAGCCGCGGAAATCACTCTGGAACGGCTGGATGCCGAGCCGGATCGAATAAAAATCATAGCGGTCGGACGTGTTGCCGAGATGCTTGTCGATGAACGCTTCCTGCACCCCGATGAAATGATCGAAACGGTGGCTGGCCTTCGACGGGCGCACGTCGAGCACGCGCCGTTCGGGCACGTCGACATAATTGGCCTGATAGGCAAGCGTCAGGCGATATTCGACATCGGGCGGCTTGAACGCCGTCGACCCTTTGATCAGCGCGAAACCCGCGATGAAGGTCTGCGCCGCGACGAAGCTGCGGTTCTTGCCGAACACATCGAGGCTGCCCGGCCGCTCGGTGGTCTGGACGCCATTCGGGATCGGGAAGGTGCGCGGTTCGAACACCGAGTCCGAAACGAGGTTGGCGACGAAGAACCAATCGTCGCCCTTGATCGGCAGCCATGGCACCTTGCTGCGATCGATCGCGCGGTCGCCCTTCAGCACATTTTGATGATAGGGGTCGAACCAGCGTTCCTTGACCACCCCCAGCGTTTCGATCAGCCGCCAGCGGTCGGGGACCGGAAGCTGGTCCTCGATCCCCGGAAAGGCTTCGGGTGGCGGCGGCCGCAGTGCGCCGACATTATCCTGCGTCAACTGGTCGGGCAGGTCGGGGGTGTAGCCGGGGCGGCGGCGGCCTTCGATGATCTGGGTGACGAGGTCGTCGTCCATCATCTCTTTCCAGTCGACCGGCGGCGGCGGCGGGGTCAGTTCGTCGAGCGCAGGCTCTTCAGCAGCAGGCGGCGGCGCGGGTTCGGCCGCAGCCTCCGGCGCGCCCTGCGCCGCAAGGCTCGCAATGATCGGCCAAAGGCTGCCCCCCGCCATCATCGTCTATAGCCCGTCGCAGACATTTTGCTGCGCCGTGTCGAGGAAGGGCGCGAAAGGACAACTGATATAGCGCAGCCGCACCCCGGCACCGACATTGACGACGATCGTGTCGGCGCGGATCGCTTTCGGCGCGTTGCCGATGCCACCGACCCGTGCGCCACCGTTATGCGTGCCCAAAAAGCTGATCATGTCATCCTGGTCGATGCCGTCGCCCGACACCCCGATCGCACCGACAAGGCGGTCGCCGCGATAGATGGGGACCGAGCCGGGAAAGATCTGGATGCCGTTCTGAAGCCGGTTCTGACCGGCCGCGACGTCGGGCAGCGTCGTGCAACGCTGCGGCGTGTCGGTCGCGCTGCTGCCGCCCACAAAACCCAGATGCGCGCCGAGATTGCTGATGATCAGCGCCGATTGCAGCCCGGTCGAGAAGGGATTGAACTGCTGGATCGGGCGCGACAGCGGCCCGTGCGGCCGCCCGACTTCGCCGTCGGGGAAATAGGGCCGCGACAGATTGCCGCCCGAACGGTCGGCGAAGGCGATCTTGCCGGTGAGCGCAGTCGAATCACCCAGGAAAGTCCGCGTCGCCGGCACGAACTGGCGGACATCGGCGCTCGCATTGGCGCTGAGTTCGGCGCCCGCCTGCGCGCCCGAGAAGAAGGCGGCGGTACGCGCCTTCTGCAGGCTGACATCGGTGCCAAAGATCGGCGCATCGGGCGAGCGGACGATCCCGAGCACCGAACCATGCGTGTCGACGATGCTGATCGTCACCTGCGCGCGGCTGTCGAGCGGGCGGCGGATCTGCGCGCGCGCGCGGCTCATCACCGCAAAGGCTTCCTCGAGCACCGCGCGCGTCTCGGCGGCGGTCAGCGGCGCACTGTTCGACGCGCCGTCGGTTCCGGCGCGGATCGGGTAGCGGTTGGTGCCGCTGCCGTTGGTCAGCACAAAGGCGTCGCGGTTCGAGAATTCGGCGCTGGTCGAGGCGCGGATCCCCGACGCCTCGCTGCCATAGGCGGTTCCCGCGATCACTGCGGCATTGGCATAGCCGGTGACCGCGACAAGGCTGCCTGCGCTGCCGTTGATGCTCGCAAAGCTTGTCCCGCCGCCGCTCATCACCCCCGCAAAGGTCGCGTCGGAGAAGCGCAGGCTCGTCCCGTCGACGGTGATCTTGTCGGCGGTGATGCTCGCGGGCGCCTCGAACCCGCGCGTCCCGGCGAGCGCGATGAACTCCTCAGGGTCGGCGTCGATATCGAGCGTGTCGGTGTCGATGCCGTAATCGCCGTCGCCCATCACCCCGATGCCGCCGACGAGCACGCCGTTCTTGTACAGCGGCAGCCCGCCCGGATCGGCGGCGAGCCCGAGCGGCGAGCGCTTCGGCCCGATCAGCGCCGCCGAACCCGCGGCGCCGAAACGGCTGCTCAAATCGCTGCACGGGAGCTGGCTGAACTGCACCCCGAACAAGGGCCCGCTCTCCAGTCCGACAGTGGTCGGTGCCGGCGGGAAATGCTCCTGGACGATCTGGCTGGCGGTGCGGGTCGAAAAGGCGTTGCCGCCGCTCGACAGATAGGCGCCGGTCACCGCCTTGGCGATTGCCCCGGCCGCCGCGGGAAAGGGCACATTCTGCGCGTCGATATTGGCGCCGTTCGGCGCCGCGGCGGTCGTCGCGGTGGCGCGCGCGCCGTTCATGCGGAACACCGCGAGGACGTTGCCGACGCGGTCGGTCACCGCGATCACCGACGGCAAGCCGCGAGCCTGCGCCTCGGCAACGGCATTGGCCAGGATCTGCTGGACCTCGGTCACGCTCAGCGATTGCGCGGCGGGCGGGGTATAGAGGCCGCCCGGCGTCGGGGTCGGTGTGGGGGTCGGCGTCGGCGTGGGAGTAGGCGTCGGCGTGCCGCCGCCCCCGCCACCGCCGCAAGAGGTCAGGAGGAGCGCGCCGATGGCCGCGAAGGTCGCCGAGCGGAACAGAGAGGACCGGGTTTTCATATCGTTAGCGCAAAGCCCTGATCGAGCGGACCGCGCTGCCGAGCGCGGTCTGGAAGTCGGTGGGTTTATAGGCGTTGGGGTCCTTGACCGCGGTATAGGCACGATCGATGTCGCCGCGGATGCCGGCGGCCGCGCCGACGGTCACGCGCCCCGACGACACCATCGCATTGAGCAACGTGTCCACCCCCATCACCGCCTGCTGCGAACCCGAATAGTCGGTGAAACGGTAGTTGATCGCCTTCGCCGAGATCGCATCGACCATCGCAAAGGCATCGGCGCCCGAAAAGCCGCGCGACGCAAAGGCGCTCTTGAGCGCCGCGACCGTCTGCGACAGCTCCGCTGCGGCCTTGACCGCGCTTGCGCGGTCGGTGGCCATCGCCTTGTGGAACGCCGCGGTGCGCGCCGCGAGCTGGTCCGCGAGCGCCGGCGAGGCGAGCCGCGCCGCGGCGGCGAGCATGATAAGATTCTCGTCATTATAGGGCGGCATGCCTTCGGGAATGTTGCGCCCGGGGTTGCCGAGGCTCGTCTTCACCGGCTTCGCCTGATCGAAGATGCGGCGATGGCAGCTATGGCAATCGAGGAAATAAAATTCGGGGAACATGCCCTCGGTCCCGCGCCGCGACTGGAACAGCGACAGGCTGCGTTCGATCGCGGTCGCCTGCCCGACCGCCCACATCTGGACATGGTCGGTCCGCCCCGCCGGGGCGCCGAACTTGCGCCAGCCGTAATCGGCATCCTCCTGATGATGCGCCTGTAGCGACGAGAAGAGGTCGAGTTCGAAGCTGATCCGCGGATGCCCCGCCGCCATGATGCGATGGGTAACGAACTGGCCCTCGCCGGCCGAACCGAAATGGCAATCGACGCAGACCCCCGCGCGGACCACCGGGTCTTCGAGCTTTTTCAGCCCCGCCGACAGGTTGGCGAGATGCTTCTGGCGCATTTCGGCGTCGGGATCGGCGTTGGTGCCGACCCCGGCATAATGGCTCGCGATCCACCCGCCGGCGGGGCCGTGGCACGATTCGCAGCCGACGCCGTCCTCGAGCGGCACCGTGCCGCGCATCGCGCCGCCCGCCGCGTCGATCGCGCCCTTGGTGCTGTGGCAGCCGAGGCACATCGGCGCCGTCGCCGCGTCGCCGATGCCGAGATTTTGCGCGATGAACCGGCTGCGGCTGTTGCTGAGCACCGCCCAGGCGCGGCTGTGGGCGCCGCCGGGGGTCGATGGCTCCTGCCATTTCATCAGCTCGTCCTGGCGAACGACGACCCCGTCGCCTTCCATCCGGCCGTGGCAGGTCGATCCGGCGCACGAGGCGACGCCGGTATAGCGAGCGCCGCTTTCGCCCTGTGAACGCGCGGGCGGCGCGGCGACGACAGCGGCGAGCGCCAGCACGAACAGCATCGACGCGAGGGCGGCAAATGCCGCCCAAGGCCGATCGCCGCGCCCTGAACCCGCGTTCGTCGTCATCCGCAGTCCCCTTTTACCCCGGCCCGGCGCTTTTGCGCCTTGGCCCCTGATCTCACTAGCCTAAACCACCCCGAATGCCAGCATCGCATCGGCGACTTTCTTGAAGCCAGCGATATTGGCGCCTTTCACATAGTCAACATAACCGTTGCCCTGATCACCATAGGTCAGGCAGCGCGTGTGGATGCCGTCCATGATATCCTTGAGCATCTGCTGCAGTTCGGCTTCGCTCCAGCTCCGGCGGCCGCTGTTCTGGCTCATTTCCAGCCCCGAAACCGCGACGCCGCCGGCATTGGCCGCCTTGCCCGGCGCGAACATGATCTTCGCGTCCTTGAAGATGTGCACGCCGTCGAGATTGGTCGGCATGTTGGCGCCCTCGCTGACCGCGATACAGCCGTTCGCGACCAGCGCCTTCGCATCCTCGCCAAGCAACTCGTTCTGCGTCGCGCACGGCAGCGCGACGTCGCACTTCACCCCCCACGGCGTCTTGCCCGCGGTGAAGGTCGCGCCCTTGAACTCGTCGCAATATTCCTCGATCCGGCCGCGGCGGTGCGTCTTGTGCGTCTTCACCCAGTCGATCTTTTCCTGCGTGATGCCGTCGGGATCGTGGATGAAACCGCCCGAATCCGACAGGGTCAGCACCTTGCCGCCCAACTGGACGATCTTTTCGGCCGCATGCGTCGCGACATTGCCCGAGCCCGAAATGACCGCGGTCTTGCCGACCAAATCCTGCCCCTTCGCGGCGAGCATGTTGGCGAGGAAATAGACCGCGCCATAACCCGTCGCCTCGGTACGGATCAGCGAGCCGCCCCATTCGAGGCCCTTGCCGGTGAGCACCCCGGTAAATTCGTTGGTGATCCGCTTATACTGGCCGAACATGAAGCCGATCTCGCGCCCGCCGACCCCGATGTCGCCCGCGGGCACGTCGATGTCGGCGCCGATGTGGCGATAGAGCTCGGTCATGAAGCTCTGGCAGAAGCGCATGATCTCGCGCACGCTCTTGCCCTTGGGGTTGAAGTTCGACCCGCCCTTGCCGCCGCCCATCGGCAGCCCGGTCAGCGCATTTTTGAACGTCTGTTCGAAGGCGAGGAACTTGAGCACGCTTTCGGTGACCGACGGGTGAAAGCGGATGCCGCCCTTGTACGGGCCGATGGCATTGTTGTTCTGCACCCGCCAGCCGCGCTGGACACGGATATTGCCGTTATCGTCTTCCCAGCAGACGCGGAAAGAAACGACCCGGTCGGGCTCGGCGATGCGCCGCAAGATCTGCTGCGCGTGATATTCTTCCTTGTCCTTGATGAAATCGAAGATGTCCTCGGCGACTTCCTGCACCGCTTGCGCAAACTCGGGCTGCCCCGGGTTGCGCTTTTTCACACCCTCCATGAACGTCGGAAAATCGACGTGATCCGATACTGCCATGCACCCCTCCCCTGATGACTGGAAAGCCGGTGCGACCCCGTTAACGATTTAGTCGTTGACCGACCTTGCCCGATCAAGGCTACACCATCGCGAAGCAAAGGCAATATGACGGCGCGCACGGACGATATTTTTTCGGCGGCGCACAAGAGGGGCAAAAATGAGCGAGAGCAACAAGATGACCGGCGGCATCACGCGCACCAACCGGGCGATCCTGGCCGCCGCCTTCGTCCTGCTGGCGGGGGCGATCGGTTATGCGGTGTGGCGCGATTCCGCGCCAGCGGCGCCCGGTGCGGTCGCCGAAGCCGCCGCCGCGCCGTCCGACCAGCTCGCCGCGCTCGAGGCGCGAACGCAGCGCGAACCGAACAGCTCCGAGGCCTGGACCGCGCTCGGCGCGGCGCGATTCGACCTCTCCGATTTTGCGGGGGCGGCCGCTGCCTATGAGAAAGCGGTCGGGATTTCGCCCGAATCGGCGGGGCTCTGGTCGGCGCTCGGCGAGGCGCGCGTGATGGCGAGCGACCGCGACCCGATGCCGCCGCAGGCGCTGACGGCGTTCGAAAAGGCGATCGCACTCGACGCCAAGGATCCGCGCGCGCGCTATTTCATGGCGGTGAAGAAGGACATCGGCGGCGATCACAAGGGCGCGATCGACGACTGGTTCGCGCTGCTCGCCGACACGCCGCAGGGCGCACCGTGGGAGGCCGACCTGCGCCGCACGATCGAACAGGTCGGCGCGATCCACAAGATCGACGTCGCCACCCGGCTGACCAATACGCAGGCGCGGCCGCTGACCGCCAACGAAATGCCGGTCGCCGCGCGCGCGATCCCCGGCCCGAGCCGCGCCGACATGGAAGCCGCATCGCAGCTTCCCAAGGGTCAGCAGGACCAGATGATCGAGGGCATGGTGAGCGGGCTCGAAGCCAAGCTGAAGGCCAATCCCGCCGACGTCGACCGCTGGATCATGCTGATGCGCAGCCGGATGACGCTCGGCGAAACCGCGAAGGCGGCACAGGCGCTGAAGGACGGCATCGCCGCCAATCCAGCGGCGGCGGGACGCCTGAAAGCGCAGGCCCAGTTGCTCGGCGTGCCCGGCGCGTGATTTGCGCGTTGGCCCACGACCGGGAAACAGATATACAGCTCCCGTTGCTGCGGGGGGAACCATAACAAAGGGTCGCCGCGGCACAAAGCCGCGGGACGCTTTCGGACGTATTGCCCGGGACAGCCGTCCACTCTGTATCGGGCCTCGTGGTCTTGCTATCCCACCGGACAACCGGCGGATGCTATCCAGCCATCAGCGCCGCATTGCCGCCTGCGGCGGTGACATCGGTGCTGATCGTCTTTTCCTCGGCGAAACGGTGCAGATAATGCGGCCCGCCCGCCTTCGGCCCCGTCCCCGACAGCCCGCGGCCGCCGAAGGGCTGCGAGCCGACGATGGCGCCGATCTGGTTGCGGTTGACATAGACGTTGCCGACCTGCGCGCGCGCCGCGACATGCGCCGCCACCCCGTCGATGCGCGTGTGGACGCCCAAGGTCAGGCCATAGCCCGAGGCGTTGATCGCATCGATCAGCTGATCGAGCTCGCCGCCTTTCCATGTCGCAACGTGGAGCACCGGCCCGAAAATCTCGCGCTTCAGGTCGGCGACATGGTCGAGCCGGATCAGCACCGGCGGCACGAAATGGCCGTCGGCGGGCAGATTCGTCCGCCCCGCCTCGGCGATGACGCGCCCCGCCGCGCGCGCTTCCGCGACATAGGCGGCGATATTCGCCTGCGCCTCGTCGTCGATGATCGGGCCGACGTCGGTGGCGAGCAGCGCCGGGTCGCCGACATTGAGTTCGGCCATCGCGCCCGCGACCATTTCGATCATTCCGTCGGCGACATCCTCCTGCACGCAGAGCAGGCGCAGCGCCGAGCAGCGCTGCCCCGCCGACTGGAAGGCGCTGGCGACGGCGTCGCGCGCGACCTGTTCGGGGAGCGCGGTCGAATCGACGATCATCGCATTGGCGCCGCCGGTTTCGGCGATCAGCGTCGCGATCGGCCCGTCGCGCATCGCCAGCCCGCGATTGATCGCGCGCGCAACCTCAGTCGAGCCGGTAAAGGCGACGCCAATGATATCGGCATGGCCGGTCAGCGCGACCCCGACGGTCTCGCCGCGGCCGGGCAGGAACGCGAGCACATCGCCGGGAATGCCCGCTTCGAGCAGCAGTTCCACCGCCGCATGGGCGATCAGCGGCGTCTGCTCGGCGGGTTTGGCCAGCACGGCGTTGCCCGCCGCGAGCGCCGCCGACACCTGCCCGAGGAAGATGGCGAGCGGGAAGTTCCACGGGCTGATGCAGGTAAAGATGCCCTTGCCTTCGAGGATCAGTTCGTTGCGCTCGCCGGTCGGCCCTGGGAGCGCGACGGGGTAAGTGAAATCGGCACGCGCCTGCCCCGCATAATAGCGCAGGAAGTCGATTGCCTCGCGCACCTCGGCGATCGCATCGACGAGCGTCTTGCCCGCTTCGTCGATCGCAAGGCCGAGGAACTGCGCGTCGCGTTCCTCGAGCAGGTCGGCGGCGCGTTCGAGCCGTTCGGCGCGGAAGGCGCCGCCGGCGAGGCTCCAGTCGTCCTGCGCCGCGCGAGCAAGGGCAACCGCGTCGGCGACCGCCGCGGTGTCGGCCTCGATCACCTGTCCGACTGCAGCACCGGTCGCGGGGTTGCGGACTGGTTCGGCCTTGCCGCTGCGCGGGCTGCCGCCGACGATCGGCGCCGCAACGGCATCGCTCCGCCGCGCCTTCGCGATCGCGGCGACCAGCGCCTCGGGCACGCCGGGCTCGCCCAAGTCGTAACCGCGCGAATTGCGGCGGTGGAGCCCGAACAGCTGGAGGCCGGTCGCGATCGTCGATGCCGGCTTGCTCGCGACGCTGCGCGGGTCGACCGCAAGCTGTTCGGCGGTGACGTCGGGATCGGAAAATTGGTGCACGAAGCTGGAGTTCGCGCCATTTTCGAGCAGGCGGCGGACAAGATAAGCCAACAGGTCGCGGTGCGTGCCGACCGGCGCATACACGCGCACCGGGCGCCGCGGCGGGAACAGCGCGACGAGCGCATCATGCGCGCCTTCGCCCATGCCGTGCAGCCGCTGCAGTTCGTAATCGCCGCCCGCAAACAGTTCGGACACAAACGCCAGCGTCATCGCATTGTGGCTGGCAAAAGCCGGATAGATGCAATCCTGACAGTCGCGCAGCAACTGCGCGCAGCGAAGGTAATTGAGATCGGTGTGGAGCTTTTCGGTGAACACCGGGAAATCGCCGAGCCCGAGCGCCTGCGCGCGCTTGATCTCGGTATCCCAATAGGCGCCCTTGACGAGGCGCATCGACAGCTTGACGCCGCGCGCGCGCGCCCTTGCCGCGAGCCAGTCGATCACCGCCGGCGCGCGCTTCTGATAGGCCTGGATGACGATGCCGAGCCCGGTCCAGCCGTCAGCGATTCCGGCGTCGATGAGCGCCGCGAACACGTCCATATGGGGTTCGAGCCGGTCGCTTTCCTCGGCGTCGATCATCAGCGGGATGTTCACCGCACGCGCGGCGCGCGCCAGTTCGATAACGCGCGGGATCAGCTCTTCCTGCACACGCGCCGGCTGCAGATATTCATAGCGCGGGTGGAGCGCCGACAGCTTGATCGAGATGCCGTGATTGGCGTGCGGGTCGCCCGGCTTCGCCGCCTTGCCGATCCGCGCGATCGCACCCGCATAGCTGTCATAATAGCGCGCGGCATCCTCGGCGGTGCGCGCCGCCTCGCCGAGCATGTCGAAACTCGCCAGTTCCGATTTTTCCTTGTCGGCGCGCCTGACCGCCGCGTCGATCGTTTCGCCCATCACGAATTGCTGGCCGAGTAATTTCATCGCGGCGAGCGCCGCCTGACGGATCACCGGCTCGCCCGAGCGGCGGATCATCGACTTCAGCAAGCTCAGCGGATTCGCCTTGCTGCCCATCGCGCCCAGCATCAGCGTCGCCGACCCCAGCGACAGGCCGCGCGCCGATAGCGCGACGATCAGCGGGCTGTCTTCATCGTCGCCCTCGGCCCAGTGCCGCCCCGCGATCTTGTCGCGGATCAGCGCGTTGGCGGTCGCATTGTCGGGTACGCGCAGCAGCGCCTCGGCAAGGCACATCAGCACGACGCCCTCTTCGGTCGACAGGCGATAGCGGTTCATCAACTGCGCGACGAGCGTCTCGCGCTCGCCTTCGTCCTTGGCACGGCGGATGATCGTCAGTCCGCGCTGCGTCACCGCGGCGACACTGGCGGACGATGTCGCCAGCGCGGCGCGCAGATCGGCGACGATATCGGCTTCGGGACGGCGGGCGAGCGTGCGCAGCGCGGCGCGATCGTTGGTCTGGGTCATGGCGCATGATAGCGCATATCGGTCGGTCGATCCGACTTCATATTCGTCCTGAAGTTTATGATTTGACCTATTTCACGTATAATCTTAGTCTATTTGTATGAAAAATGAATCTTCGACAGTCGATATGGACGAATTCGACCGGAAGATTCTCGCGATTCTCGGCCAAAACGGCCGCATCACCTTCACCGAGCTTGCGCAGCGCGTCGGCCTGTCGAAAACCCCGTGCCAGCAGCGCGTCAAGCGCCTGCAGGAAAGCGGGCTGATCATCGGCTTTCGCGCGATCATCGACCCCGCAAAGGTCGGGCTCGACCATGTCGCCTTTGCCGAGGTCAAACTTTCCGACACGCGCGAGGAAGCGCTGCGCCAGTTCAACGCGGCGGTCCGCCAGATCGCCGAGGTCGAGGAATGCCACATGATCGCGAGCAGCTTCGACTATCTGCTCAAGGTGCGCACCGCTGACATTCGCCGTTACCGCATCGTGCTGGGCGAAAAAATATCGAGCCTGCCGCACGTCGCCAGCACCTCGACCTTCGTTGCGATGGAAACGATCCTCGAATCGGCGCGCTAAGCTGGACTCAAGGCACCTCCCCAATCTCGTCACCCCGGACTTGATCCGGGGTCCATGACGACGGCCGTTGCCTGGACCCCGGATCAAGTCCGGGGTGACGAAGAGGACCAAGTCACCATAGGGATCAAGGCCCGGCGCGTTTGACATCGTCTCCCGATTCGCTTTCCCTGCCCCGACCCCGCTGCGAGCCAAGCCATGACTGACACCCCCACCGGCCCCGATACCGGCGCCATCTTCTATCACGGCACGCGTTCCGACCTGAAGGCGGGCGACCTGCTCGTCGCCGGCTGGACGGGCAATTACCGTTCCGAACCGCTGTCGTGGATCTATTTTTCGGCGACGCTCGACGCCGCGATCTGGGGCTGCGAGCTGGCGCGCGGCGAAGGCCGCGAGCGCATCTATATCGTCGCGCCGACCGGCGACTGGTTCGACGACCCGAACCTCACCGACAAGAAATTCCCCGGCAATCCGACGCGCAGCTATCGCAGCCGCGCGCCGCTGCGCATCGTCGGCGAGGTCGCTAGCTGGGAGCCGCACGCACCCGAGGTGCTGCAAGCGATGAAGGAAAATCTCGCCAGGCTGAAGGCCGAGGGCGCGCCGATCATCGATTGAGCGCCCCTGCATGACGATCCCGGTATCCGGCGCTTGCAAAAGACACCGGTAGCAGTAGCAAGAGGCAAGAGCAGGGAGATACGATCATGATCGCCGCCCCATTCGCCGCCGCGCTGCTGCTGGCGCTCGCCGCCCAATCGTCGGGCACGGCGGCCGCCCCCGGCCCCCGGCACCCCGCACCGGTTTTCGACAGCGTCCCGCCCGAACTGCCCGCGCTGACGCGCCCCGCCGTGCTGATCGTCAGCAAGACCAACGGCTATCGCCACGACAGCATCGCCGAGGCGGTTCCCGCGATCGAAGCGCTGGTGCGCTCGCGCGGCTGGAGCAGCTTTGCCACCGAAAATGCCGCGATCTTCAACCCCGAACAGCTCGCCCGCTTCGACGTCATCGTCTTCGCCAATGCCAGCGGCGACATCTATACCCCCGGCCAGCGCGCCGCCTTTCAGGCGTGGATCGCCAGGGGCGGCGGCTTCGTCGGCCTTCACAGCGCGGGCGACGGCAGCCACCCCGGCTGGTTCGTGCGGATGCGCGGCAACGGGAATTTCACCGGCCATCCGGGCGGCGCCGACCAGTTCCAGCCCGCCGATCTGGTGCTGACCGACCGGAGCCATCCCGCGACGCGCCACCTGCCGCCGCGCTGGCGCTGGACCGACGAATATTATGCGTGGGACGCCCCGCCCGCCGCCGACGCGCATATTCTCGCCCGGCTCGACGAGGACAGCCTGCGGCTCGATGCGGCATATCGCATGGGCGATGGCCATGCGCTCGTCTGGTGGCGCTGCGAAGGCCGCGCCCGCATCTTCTATTCGGCGCTGGGTCACCGGGCCGAGGCCTGGTCCGACCCCACGCATCTCGAAATGCTCGACGGCGCGATCGGCTGGGCGGCTCGGGCAGAAGGGGCGGGCTGCGATTGAGCGCGGCTTAATGCGATTGGCACGCGCCGCCGACCACGCTATCTATCTCTCGCAAAAGGGAGAAAGTCGATGGCGACGGTCAAGCGCATCCACCGGCTGCTGCTCGGTGCCGCAGCCTGTTCGATGCTCGCGGCATGCGGCGGTGGAGACAGCGGCGGCGGAGTAGTGGTTGTTCCGCCGACGCCTACACCCACTCCGACGCCCACACCGACCCCGACACCTACTCCGACGCCTACACCGGTCGTGGCACCACCGAGTTGCCCCTTTGTCAGCGGCGCGGCTGCTTTCACGCTTGAAAATGCCGGCACTGTCACCGGACCGGAGGGAACGTGGCGTATGTGCCGACTCCCTTCGGATCTTGGCCTGCGTCGCGTCGGGCTCGTTTACGCGCCGGGCGTCGTCTATACGATCAAGGGACGCGTCGAGATCAACGGCGCTGACCCCGAACTCGAAGATAGCGTGGAATCTTCCATAAATTTTGCGCCCGGGACCATCCTCATGGCGGAAGACGCCGATTCCTATCTGGTTGTGGGACGTGGCGCCTGGCTGATTGCCGAAGGGACGCCGACGCGGCCAATCATTTTCACCAGCCGCGCGAATGTCGAGGGTACAGCGACCGACGTCAGCTCGAAGCAGTGGGGAGGCATCCTGACAGCGAACTGGGCGCCGATCAGCGACTGCGACGCACCGGCCGCGGTGCCCGGTTCGCGAAATTGCAAGCGTGAGCTTCTCCCTAGTTTCCCTTATGGCAGCAACATCGTCAATTATCGCGAAAGCCTGCTGCGCTACGTCCAGATCCGTTATGCGGGCGCGCCGATTCCGGGTTCGGACCTCAGCGGCCTCGTCATGGCGGGTTCGCAGCCGGTGCGGACCCAGCACCATATCCAGGTGCACAACAGCGGCCAGGGCATGTCGCTGCTCGGCGGGCGCGGCAATTTCCAGCATCTGTTGCTGACAGGGAACGACCGCCTCTATGCCGACGTCGGATATCAGGGCAATCTGCAATATGTCGTCGCGGCGCAGCGCGCGGGCGGTCCCGCCGGCCCGATCCTGAAGATCGATTCGGACGGCAACGAGGATGTAACGCTGCGCTCGCAGCTCCGGATGTCGAACTTCACCCTGCTCCAGCGCAACGGCGTGCCGGCCGGCGAAGCGGCGATCTCGATCCGCGGCGGCGCCGACCCCGCGCTCGTCAACGGGCTGCTCGTCTCGCCGGGCGCGCCGTGCCTCGGCATCGGCGGCGCAGCGACGATCCAGGCCGCGAACCCGGCGATCGGCGAACTGGGCCCGCCGCGCATTTTCTCGGTATCGATGCAGTGCGGCAGCCCGCGCTTCGCGGGGTCGAACGGGGTAAGCGACGCCGACGTGCAGGCGATCTTCAACATGGGCACCAACAACAGCGCGTCTTACACGCCCGGCCTGATCGGCGGCTTCGTCAACGGTGTCACCGAAACCGCGCTGACCGCCTATGATGCCAAGACGGTGGACGCCTTCTTCGACACCACACCCTATGTCGGCGCCGTCCGCGACGCGAACGACGACTGGTACAAGGGCTGGACGTGCAGTTCGTCGACCCTGCCCTTCGACGGCGCGGCGAGCGATTGCACGCGTATCCCGGTATTTCCCGCCGATCCGTAACGGCAAGCGGCTTGCGTATCGCGCGCCCGCACCTAAACTGCCGCGACGGGTTCCTGCCGCACGGAAGAATCGACGATGCGTCCGCTGACGACCCTCATTCTCGCGCTTTCCTGCTTCGCCGGAGCGGCGGCGCAGGAAAGCGCGCCGGCAACCGGCAAATCCGACATCGTCGTGATCGGCAAGAACGACCGCGAGCAGCGCGAGCGGCAGATCCGCGCCTTTGTCCGCGACCTCACCGACACACAGGGGATCGATCCGGTCGCGCGCTTCGACCGCGACGCGGTGTGTCCGGCGGCGGTCGGGCTGAGCGAAGCGCAGGATACCGCGGTGACCGCACGAATGCGCCGGGTCGCCATGTCGGCGAAGATGCGCGTCGCCGTCCCCGGCTGCCGCCCCAATGCGCTGGTCATCTTCGCGCAGGACAAGGAAGAATTGGTCCGCGCGCTGCTTCGCGCGCATCCCGCCTATTTCAAGGGCGACGAAAACCGGCCGGTCGAACTCGCCAGCCGCCCCGGTCCTGCAGTCTCCTGGTATCTGGAGGATGTGGTCGATCGCAACGGGACGTCGGTGCCGATGAACAACCAGCGCGGCTATCGCATATTGAGCTCGACCGATACGCCGTCGCGGATCGCCCCGACGACGCGGCCGATGATCGTCGCATCGGTTGTCGTGGTCGAATATCGCGCGCTTGCGGGGCTCACGACGACGCAGGTCGGCGATTATGCCGCGATGCGCGCCTTCACCCGCGCCGATCCCGAGCGGCTGGAAAAATTGAACGCGCCGACGATCCTGACGGTGCTGGAGGCGCCGATGGGCAGCGAGGTGCCGCCCACCCTGACCCATTGGGACCTCGCCTATCTGCGCGGCTATAACGCGATCAGCACCGACCGCTTCGCACCGCAGCAGCGCGCCGAAATCGGCAGGGCGATGGTCCGCGACCTCGAAAGCGTCCCGCCGGCGAAAGAATGAGCCGCCGCTCAGGCCGGCACGGCTATCTCCGCGGTCGCGGCCCGCTCGATCGCGGTGCGCCAGTGCGGCCGCACCGGCAGCAGGAAAATCGACGCCAGCGCCTCCTCGATCTCGTCGGCGCCAAGATAGCGCCGCTCGCTGCGCCCGTCGGCAAAGCGGATCGACAGCCGGTTGTCGCGCAACCCGTAACGCGCCTCTGCGGTCGTCCGCGCGGCGATCAGCTGGTGGCGGAAATGCGAATCGGGGTGTGCCGCGGTGTACCAGTTGCCCACTTCGTAATCGATCGCCGGGGGCGACGCGTCCTCGATGGCATAGAGCGTCCGCCATTCATCGTCGATCAGCGCCGCGAGCCGCCATTCGGCCCCGCGCCGCGCGATGCGATAGGTTTCGTGCGGCGTTTCCTGCGGTGCGGCGACATCGAACGCGAGCGGCGCGGGCGGTACGGCGGCGCCGAAGCCGACATCGGCGAGCCACGCGCGTCCGTCGAGCATGACCCGCACCGCCATATGCGTCCGCGGCGTCGGCGGCGCATCGTCGGGCAGCATCCACCGGACGCGCGCGATCAGGCCTTCGGCGGCAAAGCCGAGCGCTCTCAACACGCGCAGGAACAGCCCGTTCTGTTCGAAGCAATAGCCACCGCGCCGCGCCGCGATCAGCTTGGCATCGACCGCCTCGGCGCCGATATCGACGCCGGCGCCGGTGAGCGCGTCGATCGCCTCGAACGGGATCGCGGCGATATGGGCTGCCTGGAGCGCAGCGAGCACCTCGAGCGTCGGCGCCAGCGGTCCGTCATAGCCGATCCGCGCAAGGTAGCGCGGCAGGTCGACGTCGGGCGGGGCAGCAAAATCTGCGGTGGGTCGGGGGTCGTGCGGCATGCCATTCTCCGGTCTCGCGAATCGTTCGCCGCATCTTATGAAAGCTCAACCTTGGTGGAGATCAAGCGATAAGCGGGAACCTGCGGGCGGTCTCGCGGGTCTATCCGGCATAAGCTTCCCCGCATGCCGCGCCAAACCCGGCGGGCACGCCGGCTCGCCGGCCCCCATCAGGAGTGAAGCAGATGAACCGACTGATGCTTTCCCCCCTCATCGCCGCGACGATGCTCGCCGGCGGCTGTGCCTCGACCGGCGGCTATGGCGCCTATGACGACGGCGGCTACGGCTATTATGATCGCGGCTATTACGACCAGAATGGCCGTTACGACTATGACCGGCCCGATCCGCGGCGCGGCGGCTATTATGCCGACGATTATTATCGCAGCGACCGCCGTTACAAGGAACGCCGCCTGTCGAATAACGACCGCGTCTATCGCGGCCGCAACGGCCAATATTATTGCCGCCGCAGCGACGGGTCGACCGGGTTGATCGTCGGCGGGGTGGTCGGCGGCATTGCCGGCAACGTCATCGCGCCGGGCGATTCGAAGACCCTCGGCACCGTGCTCGGCGCGGTCGGCGGCGCCGTCGCGGGCCGGGCAATCGATCGTAGCGCCAGCAAGGAAAAGGACGGCGTGCGCTGCCGCTAAGGCCGCGGTAACGCGCGGCCTGCCTGCCGGCAGTGGTCATCAAACTATTGGAACCCGGCTGTTTCCGGCCTATCATTGGCCGGCAACGGTCGGCATGATGCCGGATGACGACGACGATCCTGTTGGCAATGGCGCTGTCCGCCGGGCCCGCTCCCGCCGTCGTGCCGCCCCCGGCCCCCACGGATCCGCGCGAGCTCGTCGTAACCGGTCAGCGCGGTCCCGACCGGCGAAGCGAAACCTTCGTCGACGCCATCGCCACGTCCTCGCAAAAGGACCAGATCGCCCGGTTTGAGGATCCGCTGTGCCCGACCAGCATCGGGCTCGCCGAACGCGATGCCGCGATCGTCGCGCGCCGTATCCGCGCCGTCGCCAAGGCAGCCGACATCCGCACCGCGAGGGAGAACTGCCGCCCCAATCTCGTCATCCTCGTCGTCGATGACCGGGCCCGCGCCATCGCGCACTGGCAAAAGACGCGCCCCGATTTCTTCGACACGCTCCCGAAAGCCGAGATAGCGGCGCTGGCGAACGGCGACGGTCCCGTCGCGGCGTGGCAGATCGTCCGCCTGAAGGGGGCCGACCGCCGCCCTGTCGGCCGCACCGAGGATGGCGCGGTCGATTATTATGTCCAGAACCAGGTCGTGCCGACGCGCATCGGTACGACGATCCAGTTCGAATTCAGCGGCGCCTTCCTGCTCGTCGAGGCATCGGCGCTCCGCGACATGACGCTGACCCAGCTCGCCGACTATGCCGCGATGCGGACGCTCGCGCGAACCGATGACGGTCGCGGCGCCGCGCAGGCGATGCCGACGATCCTCTCGCTTTTCGGCCCGGGCGGCGCCGAGGCCGCGCCGCCCAGCCTGACCCACTGGGATCTCGGCTTCCTCGCCGGGCTTTACCGGCTCGACCCGGCCTTTCGCTCGAACGAACAGCGCAAGGCGATCGCGCGCGTCGTGCGCCTGCATGTCGGCGCCGCCCGCGACGCTGGCGAGGATTGATCCCGCTTTGCCATCACCCGGCCCATTCCACAGGAGATATGACATGATCTTTCGCGCGCCCCGCCTGCCCCTTGCTGCCCTGATCGGCGCGGCCGTCCTGACGCTGGCGGCATGCGACGGCGCCAGCCCGGAAAAGCAGGCAGCCGCGGCGCCGGCCGGCGAGGCGAAGGAACAGCCCGCCGCCTCGGCTACGCCCGAAACCGCAGCGCCGGCAGCCGCCCCGGCCGCTGCGGCACCCGCGGCGGGCGCCCCCGACCTTGCCGCCTATGTCGGCAAATACCCGTTCGACAAGGTCGACGGCATCGCCTTCGGCGACCATCCGCTGGTCAAGGCGGGCATTGCGGCAACAGTGAAGGACGCCCGCATCCGCACCGCCATTACCACGACGCAGGGCCCCTCGGCGCCGATCGAGGCGATCGACGGAAAGATCGCTTCCTGGTCGTGCCAGCAGCATAAATGCGGCGAGCATCAGTGGATGGTCCTTGTCGATCCGAAGACCGGCGCCACCGACGTCTGCTATATGAACGACCCGGCGATGGTCGACGATGCACGCTGGTTCCTCGCGAACGGCAAGAAGGAAAAGCGCGACGGCGATTGCGCGGCGAAAAAGGGCTGACCGCACCGAGGGAGGGCACGCCCTCCCCGTCCCTTGCGATTCGACTCTTCCGGTAAATGAGAACATAATAGAAACATTGATCCGATTCGGAGGAAGGACGATGGACCCGATGTTCCGCTATTTCCTGGGCTTTCAGGTTGCCGCCGACCGTGCGGGCTGGCTCGCGCGCCAGTTGCCGCCCGTCGCGGGCGACCTGTTTGCGGGGCTGAAGCCGCAAAATTATCACCTGACGCTCTGCACGATCGCCGAAACAGCCGAGCCGCAGCCTTTCCTGCGGCAGCGCGTCACGACGGCGTTCGCATCGGGGCTCCCCGCTGCGAGTCACATTCCCTTCGGTCGGATCATGAGCCGGGAAATGGGGGCCGAACTCACCACGGTCGGCAGCATCGGCGGCATACGCCATCTCTATGAGGGCATCGTCGCGCTCCTGGCGGCGCAAGGCATCGAACCGATGCATCGAAAGTCGGGGCTGCGGCCTCACATCACGCTCGGCTATGGTGCCTGTGCCTTCGACCCTGTCCCCATGGCCTGGCGGTGGACGCCGCGCGAGCTCGTCCTGATCGAAAGCCATGTCGGCCATCGCCGCCACCGCGTGCTGCAAAGCTGGTCGCTGCTTCCGCCGGCGCAGGGCGCCTTCGCCTTCATGGAAGACGAACTGCCGCCGCCGCTGCGCCGCGCCGCCTAGGACCCTAGTTTTCGAGGCTGTGCTCGAGCGTGATCTCGCAGTTCAGCAGCTTCGACACCGGGCAATTCTTCTCGGCTTCCTCGGCAATCTTCGCGAACTCGTCGGCGCCGATCCCCGGCACCGTGCCGGTCAGCGTCAGCGCCGATTTGACGATCGCAAAACCGCCGTCCTGCTGCTCGAGCGTCACCGCCGCGCTCGTCTCCAGCGTGTCGCCCGAATAGCCGGCGCGCGCGAGCCCGAAGGACAGCGCCATGGTGAAACAGGCAGCATGCGCCGCCGCGATCAGCTCCTCGGGGTTCGTTCCCGGCTGCCCTTCGAAGCGGGTGCCGAAACCATAGGGCTGCTTGTCGAGGACGCCCGACTTCGTGGTGATCGATCCCCGCCCTTCCTTGCCGAAGCCTTCGTAACGGGCGGATGCGCGATTGACGGTCATCGATATGTCTCCTTGGCCAAAACCGTTTTCAGGACGCGCCGCGCGCGACTCCTGCTTTGTCGAGCTCGGGGCCCAGCCGGCCGGTGAGCCACAGCGCCCACATGCGGAAGTCGGCGGCGAGGCTCCACAGCGGATAGGTGAAGGTCGCCGGCCGGTTCTTCTCGACCCCGAAATGCGCGACCCACGCGCAGAAATAGCCCGCGAGCGGCAGCGCGGCGAGCCAGCCCCAGCGCCCGCTCGCCACCGCCGCGACGGCGATCAGCACGACCAGGCTGGTGCCGACATAATGCAGCGCCCGCGTGCGCGCCTTGCTGTGTTCGCGCAGATAAAAGGGCCAGAATTCGGCGAAGCTTGTGTAGCGTCCCGGCATGGCGCGAGGATGCGGCGGGCGGGCGGCGAGGTCAAGCGGCCCTTGAAGACGCGAGCCCCCCATCGTGATAGACTGGCGAGGCTCTATACAGAGGAGCATATGAAGAAATCGACGCGCGCGCTGCTCGGTCTGGTCCTGCTCGATGCGATCATCCTCATCGGCGCCTGGTATATGGTCGCGCAGACGAAGAGCGGGGCCTGGAATTCGAACGATCCGGTGGCATCGATCGAGATGATCTCGACCGGCGCGGGCGCGCTGGTGGGCTTCAGCTCGGTGGTCATGCTGCTCGCTTTCGTCATGCACCGCCGCGCGGGCAATTGACGCAAAGACCCTCCCGCCGGGGTCGCATCGGCGGGAGGGTCATCCGGACCGGCCGGAGGGACCGGCCCGAAATCGGTAAATGTGGATCAGCGGTTCGCGGCTTCGCGCACCTTCTGCACCGCGGGCAGCAGCAGGCCGATGAGAATCTGCACCGGGTTGGTGGTGATCGTCATGCCCTGCGAGGGCTGCGCCGACTGCGCCATCGCGGGGGTCGCCGACGCAAGAACGGTGAGAGCAAGTACGGGGGCGAGAAACATCTTCCGGGTCATCGTCATTCCTTTCAAAGCGGTTCGTCTGTTCGAAACTGGCTCGGGTCGTTCCCGATGCCCCGCTTATGCCGCGACGCCGCGCGCGCGGCGGTGATCGCCGTCACTGGCGCGAAACAATTTCACAAAGCCTTGGAAAGAAACGGAAGAAATTACGCCTGGCGCTTCAGGCGGACGAGCGCGGCGTCGAGCGCCTGCAAAAATTGCGAGCGATCGGCTTTCGAAAAGGCCGGCGGGCCGCCGATCTGGTCGCCCCCGGCGCGCAGGTCGGCCATGATCGCGCGCGTCGCGATCGCGGGGCCGATCGAGGCGAGCGTGAACGGCTTGCCCGTCGGCGCCAGCACCGTCGCGCCGGCTTTGAGCGCCCGGTCGGCGAGCAGGATGTCCGAGGTGATCACGATGCTCCGCGCATCGGCCGCTTCGACGATCCAGTCGTCGGCGGCGTCAAAGCCGTCGGAGACGACGACCCGCTCGATCAGCGGGTGGTCGGGGACGCGCAGCCGGCTGTTGCTGACGATCGTCACCGCGACCTCGTGCCGCCACGCGACGCGATAGACCTCGTCCTTCACCGGGCAGGCATCGGCATCGACCAATATCCGGATCGCGCTCATGCCGACACCCCGTCCCAGAGCAGCTTCGCGCCGAGCAGCACCATCAAAACATAGATGAGCACATAGAAACGCGCGGGGTTCATCCGTTTCATCCAGCGCACCGTGACCAGCGTCGACACGATCGCGAGCGGCATCAGCAGCAGCGCCGCGACGACCACCTCGTGCGGAAAGGCGCCGAGCGCGAGATAGGCGGGCACCTTCATCCAGTTGACGATTGCGAATAGGATCGCGCTGGTGCCGATGAAGGTCAGGTGCGGCAGCTTGCGCGGCGTGACCCACATCTGGAACGGCGGTCCGCCGGCATGCGCGATCTGGCTGGTCAGCCCCATGATGCCGCCGAAGATCGTGCCGACCCAGCCGGGCGACGTCGACGGCGCGACGATCCGCCCGCCGCGTTCGACCCACAGCCGATAAACGCCGAACGCCAGCGTGATTGCGCCGAGCGCCATCATCAACTGCCCCTCGTTCACCCGCTCGGCATAATACCAGCCGACCGCAATGCCGGCGGCCGCGCCGGGCAGCATCCAGCCGATGATCCAGCCGTCCCACGTATGGCGGAACGACCAGACGCTGATCACATCCTGCACGATCAGGATCGGCAGCAGGATCGCCGCCGCGGTTGCAGGCGGGAGGACGAGCGCGACCAGCGGCGTCGCAAGCGCGCCGACCCCGGCAAGCCCGCCCTTTGCCATGCCGACCAGAACCACCGCGATGATCAGGACCGCGAGCGTCGCCGGGTCGGCCAAAATGCTCATCCCGGGGCGTGCCCGGGGTCGTCGGGAAGCCGCCAGTCGATCGCGCCGCGCCCATGCGCTTCCAGAAAGGCATTGGCCTGACTGAACGGCCGCGACCCGAAAAAGCCGTTGTGCGCCGACAGCGGCGACGGATGCGGCGCACGCAGGATCAGGTGCGGGCTCCCCGCCCCCAGCCCCGGTACGTTCGCCGCTTTCTTCTGCGCATGGCTGCCCCACAGGATGAAGACCTTCGGCGCCGGGTCGGCCGCGACCGCCGCGACCGCAGCGTCGGTGAACTTCTCCCAACCCTTGCCCTGATGCGACGCCGCCTGTCCCGCCTCGACGGTCAGGCAATTGTTGAGCAGCAGCACGCCCTGGTCGGCCCAATGCTTGAGATATCCATGGCGGGCGCGGGCGATGCCGAGGTCGCTTTCCATCTCCTTGTAGATGTTGAGGAGGCTCGGCGGGGTGCGCACCCCCGGCTGGACCGAAAAGCACAGGCCGTGCGCCTGCCCCGGCCCGTGATAGGGATCCTGCCCGAGGATCACGACGCGCACATCGTGCGGCGGGGTCGCGTCGAGCGCGGCAAACCAGTCGCGCGGGCGCGGATAGATCGCCTTGCCCTTTGCCCGCTCGTCCGCGAGAAATTGCTTGAGCGCCGCCATATAGGGCTGTTCGAACTCGCCGCCGATACGGGCGAGCCAGTCGGGATGGAGTTTGACCTCGGCCATGCGCGCCCTTTGACCGGAGCCGCCACGCCTTGTCCAGCGGCTATTGGGCGGCTAGGCACGCTCCCGAAAGGATCGGGGCATGGCACAGGATATCGGCGGCGCGCTCGCGCAGCTCGAAGCGGTGGTGAAGGAACGGCTCGCCGCGAACGATGCGGGCGCCTCCTATGTCGCCAGCCTTGCCGCCAAAGGCCGTGGCAAGATCGCGCAGAAACTGGGCGAGGAAGCGACCGAGACCGTCATCGCCGCGCTCACCGAGGACGATGCGGCGCTGACCGGCGAGGCGGCCGACCTGATCTTCCACCTCACCGTGCTGCTCGCCGACCGCGGCATCGCCTGGGGCGACGTCGCCGCCGAGCTCGCCCGGCGCCACGGCACCTCGGGTCACGCCGAAAAAGCCAGCCGCGCGCGATAACAGGAGTATCCTTCATGGCGATTGACGCGACGCTTCCCTATGACGACAATAATATCTTCGCGCGCATCCTGCGCGGCGAACTGCCGTCAAAGACCGTCTATGAAGACGAGCATGCGCTTGCCTTCCACGACATCAACCCGCAGGCGCCGATACACATCCTCGTAATCCCCAAGGGACCCTATGTGAGTTGGGACGATTTTTCGCAGCGCGCAAGCGAAGCGGAAATTGCGGGCTTCGTCCGCGCGGTCGGCACCGTCGCACGCGACAATGGCCTCGTCGTCCCCGGCTACCGCCTGCTCGCCAACGTCGGGCCGCACAGCGGGCAGGAAGTCCCGCATCTCCACGTCCATCTTTTCGCCGGACAGCCGCTCGGGCCGATGCTTGTCCGCTAAGCTGACGGCAACCCTCTCCTACTCGTCACCCCGGACTTGATCCGGGGTCCATTCGACCCACCGTGTCTGGATCCCGGATCAAGTTCGGGATGAAGAATATTGGGGATCCTGTGCCGCGCATCTTCCGACTTTTCCGCCTGTCTATGATCGCGGTCACAGCGCCGCGCGCAGATAAGACTAAGCGTGCGCGATGCGCGGTGGACTCTTGTCCCTGTTTCCAGCAGGATAGTCGCGCATGTCAAAGCGGGGAGACGGTGCGATGAAGACGGGATGGCGCGCGCTGGCGGAGCGGCTGGCCGGCAAGGCGAAACTGGCGCTCATCATCCCCCTGAGCCTCGCGATGGCGGCGACCGCGGCCGCCGATACCGTCCCGCAGGTCACCCTCGCTGCGCCCGGCAGTTCGGGCACCGGCGACGGCACGATTACCCGCTTCACGCTGCGCTTTTCCGAAGACATGGTGCCGCTCGGCGACCCCCGCGCCAAGGCCCCCGCGACCAACGATTGCAAACTCCCCGCCGACGGCCGCTGGGTCGACACGCGCACCTGGGTGCTCGAATTCGAAAAGCCGCTGCCCGGCGGACTGAGCTGCCACGTCCAGCTTCGCTCCGACCTCACCACCGCGCGCGGCGTCGCGGTCGGCGGCAACGACCGCTTCGCGCTCGACACCGGCGGCCCGTCGGCGCGTGCTGTGCTCGCGGGCGGCATCTACGACGGGATCGAGGAGGACCAGATCTTCCTCGTCGCGACCAATGTCGCCGCCGACCGCGCCTCGGTCGGCCGCTTCGGCTATTGCGCCGTCGACGGGATCGGCGAGAAGATTCCGCTCGACGTCCTGCCGCGCGAGACCGCAACCGAAATCCTGACCGGGCTCGGCGACAACAACTGGTCGCGCCAGTCCTTCGCCTATGACGCCGGCCTGCCGCTGCGCCTACCTGCCGCGGGCGCCGATCGCGAGGCGGCGCTCGACCGCGTCGTGCCGGTCAAGTGCCGCCGCCCGCTGCCCCCCGGCCGCGACATGGCGCTCGTCTGGGACGCGCGCATTTCGCAGGCTGGCGTCCCGAGCCGCACCGCGGGGCGCGACCAGCGCTTCGACTATGACATCCGTCCCGCCTTTACCGCCAAGATGTCGTGCAGCCGCGTCAATCCGCAGGCGGGCTGCAACCCGATCAAGGACGTGACGCTGAGCTTCGCCTCGCCGGTCGCGCGCGAGACCGCACTCGCCGCGACGCTCTCCACCGCCGACGGCAAGCGGCTGATCCCGAAGGTCGATGACGACGACAAGAATGATGCGTATCTGACGCAGGTCCGCTTCATCGGCCCGCTGCCGCAGAATGTCGACGCGACGCTGACCCTGCCCGCCGATGTCACCGACCAGAGCGGCCGACGCTTGCAGAACCAGTCGAACTTCCCGCTCAAATTCCACATCGACCGCGCGCCGCCGCTGGTCAAATTCGCCGCCGAGTTCGGCATATTGGAAGCGAGCGAGGGCGGCGTACTGCCGGTCACCGTGCGCGGGGTCGAATCGTCGCTCGTCCAGGCGAACCTAAAGATGCCCGCCACCGCGCTCAAGGTCGGCGACGACGATGCCGCGATCGCGCGCTGGCTGAAGCGCGTCGATGACGCCGACGATACCGATTATCGCGAGGAAAAGGACCGCACCGGCAAGGAAGTGACGGTCAACTATACCGGCACCAAATCGGTATTCAACGGCGCGCCGGCGGGCGGCGAACGCCGCGACCTCCAGCTCTCGCCCCCCGCGGGCGGCAAGGAGTTCGAGGTCGTCGGTATACCCTTGTCGGAAAAGGGTTTCCACGTCGTCGAGATCGCCAGCCCCGAACTCGGCGCGGCACTGCTCGGCCGCAAGGCGACGCGCTATGTCGCGACCGCGGCGCTGGTGACCAACATGGCGGTGCATTTCAAATGGGGCCGCGAAGCCTCGCTCGCCTGGGTCACCTCGCTCGATACCGGCCTCCCCGTCGCGGGCGCCGAAATCCGCGTTTCGGATAGCTGCACCGGCCGCCTGCTCGCACGCGGCACCGCCGACAAGTCGGGCCGTCTCGCCTTCCCGAACGGGCTGCCGCAGCCCGAAACCTATTCGAGCTGCGAGGACGATCCCGATCCGAACAGCAGCGAAGGCCATGCGCTGATGGTCACCGCGCGCAGCGGCGATGATTTCAGCTTCACCCTCACCGACTGGGGCAATGGCATCCGCCCCTATGACTTCGACCTTCCTTACGGCTGGTCGGACCGCGAGGATATCCTCCACACCGTCTTCGACCGCGCGCTCGTCAAGGCGGGCGAGACCGTCCATATGAAGCATCTGCTGCGCCGCCCGGTCGGCACCGGCTTCAAGACCCCCGAGCCGCTGGCGGGCAAGCTCCGCCTCGTCCACCGCGGATCGGACACCGAATTCGAGATGCCGTTCAGCATTGCGGCGACCGGCAGCGGCGAAACGACATGGAACGTCCCGGCCTCGGCGCCGATGGGCGATTATGAGCTCGTCTTCGTCACCAAGGACAAGGATGGCGAGGACAAGACGATCTGGTCGAACCAGTCGGTCAAGGTCGACGAATATCGCCTGCCGACGATGAAGGCGACGGTGACCGGCCCCAAAATGGCGCCGGTGCGCCCGACCGCGGTGCCATTGTCGCTGTTCGTCAGCTATCTCTCGGGCGGCCCTGCCGCGAGCCTGCCGGTCGAACTACGCACCAATTTCCGCCCGAGCTGGTCGCCGCCCGAGGATTATAAGGACTGGGATTTCGACGGCCAGCCGGTGAAGGAAGGCACCGTCCAGCTCGACGACAGCGGCGACGAACCCGGTGCCGAGATGCCGCTCGCGCGCTCGGTGCCGCTGTTGCTCGACGCCAATGGCACCGCAACCGCCAACGTCGCAGTCGACCAGCCGATTACCGAACCGACGGTGATGGCGGCCGAAATGGATTATGAGGATGCCAATGGCGAAACGCTGACCGCCAGCCGTCGCATCACCCTCTTCCCGTCCGCCGTCCGCCTCGGCCTCAAGACCGACGGCTGGTTGATGCGCGACAACGACCTCCGGCTCAATTTCATCGCGCTCGATCTGGACGGCAAGCCGATCCGCGGCCAGCGCGTCCAGGTCGCGGTCTACAACCGCGAGATCATCACCGCGCGGCGCCGCCTGATCGGCGGCTTCTATGCCTATGACAACCAGATGCGGACGACCCGGCTCGCCGCCAATTGTTCGGCGACGACCGACAAGCTCGGCCGCGCGAGCTGCGCGATGGCGCCCGGCGTCTCGGGCGAGGTGACCGTCGTCGCGACGACCCAGGATGCCGACGGCAACGAAGCGCGCGCGGTGCGTTCGGTCTGGCTCGCGGGCGACGACGACTGGTGGTTCGGCGGCGACAATGGCGACCGTATGGACGTGATCGCCGAACAGCCGCGCTACGTGGCGGGCGATACCGCCAGCTTCCAGGTCCGCATGCCGTTCCGCGAGGCGACCGCGCTCGTCACCGTCGAACGCGAGGGCGTGCTGTCGAGCTTCGTCGTGCCGCTCAAGGGCACCAACCCGGTGGTCAAGGTCAAGCTGCCCGCCACCTACGCGCCCGACGTCTATGTCTCGGTGATGGCGGTACGCGGGCGCGTGACCGGCGGCGAAAGCTGGTTCCGCAAGATGAAACGCGCGGTCGGCTTCAAGATCGAGAATAGCGAGGGCGCCCCCCCGACCGCGCTCGTCGACCTCGCCAAGCCGAGCTACCGGATGGGCGTCGCGCGCATCAAGGTCGGCTGGGAAGGCCATCAGCTCGGCGTCAAGGTCAAGGCCGACAAGGAAAAATACGCCGTCCGCGAAACCGCAAAGGTCGCGATCGAGGTCAAGACGCCGAACGGCAAGGCGCCCGCCAACGCCGATGTCGCCTTCGCCGCGGTCGACGAGGCGCTGCTCCAGCTTGCCCCGAACGAAAGCTGGGACGTCCTCGACGCGATGATGGGCGAACGCACACTCGACGTGCTGACCTCGACCGCGCAGATGCAGGTGGTCGGCAAGCGCCATTATGGCCGCAAGGCGCTCGAACCCGGCGGCGGCGGTGGCGGCGACCTTTCGGGACTGACCCGCGAGGATTTCCGCCCCGTGCTGCTGTGGAAGGGCAATGTCCCGCTCGACAGCAAGGGCCGCGCGCTCGTCGATGTGCCGCTGTCCGACAATCTGTCGGGCTTCCGCCTCGTCGCGATCGCGACCGACGGATCGCAATATTTCGGCACCGGGTCGACCAGCGTGCGCACCGTGCAGGATCTGTCGGTCTTCGCCGGCATGCCCGAACTCGTCCGCACCGGCGACAGCTATGACGCGCGCTTCACGCTGCGCAACGGCACCGATCAGGCGATGACGGTCACCGCCAGCGCGACGCTGTCGCCCGCGGTCGCGACCGCGCCGCCGCTGACGGTTACCATTCCAGCGGGCGGCGCAGTGCCGATCAGCTGGTCGATGACCGCGCCGGAACAGACCGGCCCGATCGAATGGACGGTCGAGGCAGTGTCGAAGAACGGCAAGCAGCGCGACCGCCTCGTCGCGCAGCAGGTCGTCGAACCCGCGGTGCCGGTCGAAACCTGGGCCGCCAGCCTGTTCCGTGTCGGCCCCGCGACGACGCTGCCGATCGCCATCCCGGCGGGCGCCCTGCCCGGCGGCTATGTCGACGTCGCGCTCGCCGGCACGCTCGCGCCGCCGCTGTCGGGGGTGCGCGATTATATGGCGATCTATCCCTATAATTGCTTCGAGCAGTCGACATCGCGCGCCATCGCCTTGGGGGATATCGGCCGCTGGCAGGCACTCGCGGGCGCAATGCCGACCTATCTCGATGACGACGGGCTGCTCCGCTACTGGCCGAACGACCGGCTCGAAGGCTCGGCGGAACTCACCGCCTATGTCCTCGCGATCACGGCGGCAAACGGTTACGCGATCCCCGAGGCGTCGAAAGCGAAGATGATCAAGGCGCTGCAGGCGGTCGTCGACGGGCGGCTGACGCGCAAGGGCTATGGCCCTTACGACATCCGCCCGGTCCGCATCGCGGCCTTGGCGGCGCTCGCGCGCAACAATGCGTCGAGCCCCGCGCTCGTCGCGGCGATCGACGTCGCGCCAGTCGACATGGCCACCGGCACGCTCGCCGACTGGCTCGTCGCGCTCGAAAAGACGCCCGGCGTGCGGAACGCCGCCGGCCTGCGCACCGCCGCCGAAGCCGAGCTTCGCAAGCGGCTCGTCTACGAAGGCACGCGCCTCGACCTTGTCGACGACGCGCGCGCGCCTTGGTGGATGATGACCAGCGGCGACGAAATGGCGGTCAAGGCGCTCGAAGCCGTGCTCGGCCGTCAGGGCTGGGAAGACGACGCCGGCAAGCTGATGGTCGGCGTGGCGCAGCGCCAGCGCAAGGGGCATTGGGACACCACCCCCGCCAACGCATGGGGCGCCACCACCGTCCGCCGCTTCGCCGAGCTTTATCCGGCAAGCGCGATCACCGGCGTCACCAATATCGCCCTCGCGGGGAACAGCGCGTCACAAAGCTGGCCGCTGCCCGCCGAGGCGCCCTCGCCGCTGCGTGTCGCGCTCGCCGCGGCGACGATGAGCCTCAGCCATGAAGGCACCGGCGCGCCATGGGCGACGGTCAGCGTCAAGGCCGCGGTACCGCTCAAGGAGCCGCTCAACGCCGGCTACCGGATCAAGCGCTCGATGAGCATCGTCAAGGCGGCGAACAAGGACCGGCTGACGCGCGGCGATGTGGTGAAGATCCGCATCGAGGTCGTTGCTGCGGCCGGGCGGACATGGGTCGTCATCAACGATCCGGTCCCGCCGGGCGCGACGATCGTCGGCAACCTCGGCGGCCAGTCCGAAATGCTTGGCCAGCAGGCGAGCGGATCGGGCGCGCAGCCGAGCTATGTCGAACGCGGCAAGGATAGCTGGCGCGGCTATTTCGGCTGGATGCCCGCGGGCACCCATGCCGTCGAATATGTCGTCCGACTCAATGGCTCGGGCCGCTTCTCGCTGCCGCCGACCCGCGTCGAGGCGATGTACTCGCCCGCGATCCGCGGCCAGTGGCCGAACACCCCGGTGACGGTGGCGAATGTGGGGTCGTAATGAATAGACGCCCCCTCATTGTCCATTTGCGTCGAGCGAAGTCGAGATGCCCATCGGCGGCGCACGCCCTTGGCGTGCCTCGACTTCGCTCGACACGAACGGGAATCACGGGGAACCCCGAATATCCAGATTTCGTCACCCTGAACTTGTTTCAGGGTCCATGGCCTGTCCTCGCGACCCGCCCGGCGTTGGAGGCAAAGCCGGGCCATGGATGCTGAAACAAGTTCAGCATGACGAGGTTGGTTGAGCAGGTTCAGGGTAGCGGGCATTCTCCACGCAAACGCCGCTGGTTCGACGCCCTTGCCTGGCTCGCGCTCGCCGCGCTGATCCTCGTCACCGTCGCCCACCTCCTCACCCGTCCGCCCGCGATGCCCGCCTACGAAAGCGTCCGCGCGAACTGGCAGTCCAGCGAAGCGTGGCTCTACGACCGCGACGGCCGCCTGCTCGACAGCGAGCGCGTCAACTTCGAACGACGCCGCCTCGCGTGGGTGCCGCTGCAGGACATCAGCCCCGCCGTCCGCGACGCCGTAGTGCAAAGCGAGGACCGGCGCTTCTGGTCGCACGGCGGCGTCGACTGGCTCGCGGTCGCCAGCGCAGTTCGCGCACGCTTCAAGATCGGGGGAACCGGCGATCGCTCGCGCGGCGCCTCGACCTTGCCGATGCAGCTTGCCGCCTTTATTGACCCCGGCCTCGCGCAGCCGGGCAAGCGCGACTGGCGCACCAAGATCCGTCAGATGCGCGCCGGACAGGCGCTCGCGTCGGGCTGGACGCGCGACCAGATGCTCGAGGCCTATTTCAACCTCGTCCCCTTGCGCGGCGAGGCGCAGGGGATCGGCGCTGGCGCACGCAGCCTGTTCGGCAAGCGGCCCGCCGCCATGACGCGCACCGACGCGGCGCTGTTCGCCGGACTGCTCCCCGATCCCGCCGCGGGCGCCGAAGCGCTCGGCCGCCGCGCCTGCCGCGCCGTCAAGGCAAAGGATTGCAGCGCGATCCGCACCGCGGCGGCGACGCTCGTCTCGGGCGAGCGCGCCGCGCAGTTCGACCCGGCGCTCGCTCCGCACCTCGCCGTCCGCCTGCTCGACAAACCCGGCAAGCGCGTCACGACAACGATCGACCGCCGGATCCAGACGGCGGCGATCGTCGCGCTACGCCGCCAGCTTGCCGGTCTCGGCTCCGACCGCGTCCGCGACGGCGCGGTCGTCGTGCTCGACAATGCCACCGGCGACGTCATTGCCTATGTCGGCGGCGTCGGTCTCAAATCGACCGCGGCGGCGGTCGATGGCGCCAACGCGCGGCGGCAGGCGGGCTCGACGCTGAAACCGCATCTCTATGCGCAGGTGATCGAACATGGCTGGCTCACCGCGGCGTCGATCCTCGACGACAGCCCGGTCCAGCTAGACACTGCTTCAGGGCTCTACGTTCCCAAGAATTACGACCGCAGCTTCAAGGGGCCGGTCAGCGTCCGCAACGCGCTCGCTTCCTCGCTGAACGTTCCCGCGGTGCGCACGCTCGTCATCGACGACGTCCAGGAGTTCCGCGACCGCCTCTGGGCCCTCGGCTACCACGGCCTCGTCGAAGACGGCGAATATTACGGCTTCAGCCTCGCGCTCGGATCGGCCGAAGTTTCGCTGGTGGAACAGGCTAATGCCTTCCGCACCTTCGCGAACGCGGGGCGCTGGTCGCCGGTGCATTTTACGCCCGGCAAAGCGCCGCAGGACGAACGCCAGATTGTCAGCCCCGCCGCCGCCTTCATCGTCGGCGACATCCTCGCCGACGCAACCGCGCGCGCCGACGCCTTCGGCGCCGACAGCGCGCTCCGTCTCCCCTTCTGGGCCGCCGCCAAGACCGGCACGTCGAAGGCCATGCGCGACAATTGGTGCATCGGCTGGTCCGACCGCTTCACCGTTGCGGTCTGGGTCGGCAATCTCGAGGGCGATTCGATGCGCGCCGTGTCGGGCACCTCGGGCGCCGCGCCGGTGTGGCGCGACGTCATGCTCGCGCTTCACGCCGACCGGCCGGGCAAGCCGCCAACGATGCCCGATGGCGTCGAAGCCCGCCAGATCAGCCTTCCCGGCACCCGCGAGCCGCCGCGCCGCGAATATTTTATCCGAGGCACCGCGCAGACCGAAATGGCCGCCGCACCCGAGGTGGCGCGCCGTCCACGCATCACCAGTCCGCTCAGCGGCAGCGTCTATGCGCTCGACCCCGATATCCCGATCGACCGGCAACGGCTGGCGGTCACCGTCAGCGGCGCGGTCGCCGGTTACCGGCTGATCCTCGACAAAAAGCCGGCGGGCGACGCCGATGCCGGGCTGCAGCTCCTGCCGCGCCCCGGCGTCCATATCCTGACCCTCGTCGATCCCGGCGGACGCACGATCGACCGCGTCCGCTTCACGGTGCGATAGGTGCGATAGGCACGATAGGCCTAGCGAAATTAAGTTGCGCTGTCCGGGCGAGCGGCTAGTCTGCCCGGTCAGGAGAGGGGCGCCGGTCCAGGGACGCCCACAAGGGGATACACACATGATATTTGGTCGCGTCAAACCGCTCGCCGCCATCTTGGCGGCCGCGGAGAAGAAGTCACTTCCGCGTACATTGGGTGCCTTTCAGCTGATGTTGTTCGGCATCGGCTGCGTCATCGGTACCGGCATCTTCGTGCTCACCGCCGCCGGCGCGCAAAAGGCCGGCCCCGGCTTGATGCTCGCTTTTGCCATCGCCGGTCTGATCTGCGTCGTCGCCGCGCTCTGCTACGCCGAAATCGCGGCGATGATCCCGGTCGCCGGGTCCGCTTACACCTATACCTATTCGACGATGGGCGAGATTCTCGCCTGGACCGTCGGCTGGGCGCTGGTCCTCGAATATGCCGTCGCCGCGTCGGCGGTGTCGGTGGGCTGGTCCGGCTATTTCTCCGGCACGATATTGAACCAGTTCCTCGGGATACAATTGCCATCCTTCCTCGCCGGCGCGCCGCTGGCGCTCGGCGGGATCGAGGGCGGTTTCATCAACCTGCCCGCCGTCGTCATCGCGCTGCTGATGACCTGGCTGCTGATGATCGGCACCACCGAAAGCGCGCGCTTCAACGCGGTCCTCGTGACGATCAAGGTCACCGCGCTCTCGGCCTTCATCCTGCTGACGCTGCCGAGCGATCAATTCTCGACCGACAAGTTCAACCCCTTCCTGCCCGCCGGCGTCTTCGGCGGTTTCGGCTCGGGCATCGGCGCGATCGGCGCCGCGGCGACGATCTTCTTCGCCTATGTCGGCTTCGATGCGGTTTCGACCGCCGCCGAGGAAACCAAGAATCCGCAGCGCAACGTTCCGATCGGGCTGATCGGGTCGCTGCTGTTCTGTACCGTTTTCTACATTCTCGTCGCCGCAGGCGCGGTAGGCACGATCGGCGGCCAGCCGATCATGGGCCCGAACGGCATCCCCTTCCCCGCCGGGTCCGAAGAACTGGCGCGCCAGTGCGCGACCTTTGCCGAGGACAATCTGCCGCTCGTCTGCTCGAACGAGGCGCTGGCCCATGTGCTGCGCCAGATCGGCTGGTCGGGCGTCGGCAACATGCTCGGCATCGCCGCCTTCGTCGCGCTGCCGTCGGTCATCCTGATCCTGCTGTTCGGCCAGACCCGCATCGCCTTCGTGATGAGCCGCGACGGCCTGCTGCCCGAATCGTGGAGCAAGGTGCACCCGAAGTGGAAGACGCCGCACGTGATCACCGCGGTCACCGGCATCGTCGTCGCGTTCGCCGCGGCCTTCCTGCCGGTCGGCAAGCTCGCCGACATCGCCAACGCCGGCACGCTTTATGCGTTCATGATGGTTGCCATCGCGGTGATGATCCTGCGCAAGACCGCCGCCGACGCACCGCGCGCGTTCCGCACCCCGGCGCTCTGGCTGGTGGGACCGCTTACCATCGCCGGCACGATCTTCCTCTTCTTCAACCTGCCGCTCGACGCGATGCTGGTGCTGCCCCTTTGGGGCATCCTCGGTCTCGTGATCTATTTCACTTATAGCCGCAGCCGCAGCCATCTCGGCCGCGGGATCGTGGAACTGCACGAGGACGATCTGGAACCCACCGCGCCGATCCACGAATAAAGATCGCTCCGGGAAAGTTCAGGGGCCGTCGCAGCACCGGCTGCGACGGCCCTTTTTCTTGTCGGTCAGAAGGGCGTTTTCGGCGCGGTTCCCGGACGGGTGAACAATTTGCCGCGCTCGGCCCACAGCACCAGCAGCAGGCCGGCCACCGCGCAGGAGACAAAGGCATAGGCCAGCGGCAGCGTCGAACCGTCATATTGCTGACCGATCAGCGCCCCCGCGCTCGCCGCGAGCAGCGTCCTGGCAAAGCTTTGATAGGAGGACGCAACGCCGGCCATATGCCCGAAATCCTCCATTGCGATCGACCCGAAATTGCTGCCGATAAAGCCGATCAGGCCGACATTGACCATCATCAGCACGGTGAACATCGCCAGCGTTTCGACGCCGCTCAGGGCGGCGGCGATCTGGGCGAGCGATGTCGCCATGAACGCAAATACCGCCGTCTGCGAAACGCGCCGCGTCCCGAAGCGCTCGACGATCGCGGCGTTGGAGAAATTGGCGATCGCGATGCCGATCGCGACGCAGGCGAAGACAAGCGGGAAGAGCGCGCGCGAACCGAACACTTCGGCGATGATCTGTTCGCTGCTGTTGAGGTAACCGAACAAGGCGCCCTGCATCACCCCCGCAGCGATCATATAGCCCGTCGCCCGCCGGTGGCGGGTCACCGTCGCCCAGCCGGCGATCAGCGTCCGCCAGTCGAGCGGACGGACGTCCTCCGCCGCCAGCGTCTCGGGCAGGCGGCGCAGCCAGACGAGCATGACGACGCCCATCACGGCGAGCACGAGGAAGATCCAGCGCCAGCCGGCGATCGCCGCCACCCCGGCCCCGAGCGTCGGCGCGATGACCGGGACGATCATGAAGACGAGAAAGATGAGCGACATGCGCTTTGCCATCGCATCGCCCGCGAACAAGTCGCGAATCACCGCGACGACGATCACCCCCAGCGCGGCGCTGACCATCCCGTGCGCGAAACGCAGCGCAAGCAGCATCGGAAAGCTGGTCGCAAGACCGCAACCGATCGCAAAGACCGTATAGGCGACGAGCGCCGGGACGAGCACGCCCTTGCGGCCGAAGCGGTCGGCGAGCGGGCCGTAGACCAGCGAGCCTATCGCGGTGCCGAGCAGATAGATCGAAATGACGAACTGGCGGTCGTTTGCGACAGTCACCCCGAGCGTCGCACCGATTGCGGGCAACGCGGGGAGCATCGCATCGATGGCGAGCGCGTTGAGCGCCATGACCATCGCCATCATGAACACCATTTCACGATCGCCCGGGAGACCCGACCGCTGCGAAGACTGAGTCATTTTGTGCATTGCAGCGGCGCTATGCGCCTATGCCGCTGCTTTGGATAGCCCCCGCATGCCTCCGGTATCGATTGGCAATGCTATTCAATGAAAAAGACAAAGCTGTATGTGGCGGCCCAAAACAGAAGAGCCGCCCCGCACGCGGCAGGACGGCCCTTCTGCAAATCGTCCCGGCAATCAGCCCTGGCGGGTGCCGGTCATCGCCATCGAACCGAAGGCGCCCGCCTTGATCGTGCCGGTCAGCGCGTCGCCGTCGATCGTCGCTTCGCATTCGAGCGTCATCGGCATCGGCACCTTCATGTTCATCGTCCAGGTCAGCTTGTTGCCATCGACCTTGCCGTTCTCAACATCGAGCGAACCCATCGCACCGGCATTCTGCCCGGTGAAGCTGTCGCCGTCGCTGGTCACGGTGAACACCGACTTCTGGTCGCCCATCGGCGACTTGGTCACGCAATCGTAGCTGCCGTCAACTTGGGCCATCCTATCTCTCCTACTGAAACAAATGTTAATTAGCTGGAGGCACCGTTTCCACCGCCAGACCCAATCCGTCAAGCTGCGGTTTGACCACGGCGGCATCGCCGACGACGACATAGACGAGATCGTCGGTGCTGAGCGCCTTGCGCGCCGCGACGTCGATCTCGGCCGCAGTCATCGCTTCATAGGTTGCGGGCAATGTCTCGTAATAATCGTCGGCGCGCCCGTATTTGACGATCGCCCTCAGGCCGCCGAGCACGTCGCCCGAGGTTTCGAAGCTGCCGGGCAGTTCGCGAACGCTGCCGTTGATCGTGCGCTCGAGTTCCTCCTTCGTCACGCCGTTGTCGCCGAGGAAGCTTTTGAGGTCCTTTTGCAGCTCGCGGATCGAATCGCCGGTGCGGTCGGCCTGGACCGGCGCCGCCGCCACCCAGTTCACGCGGTCCTGCTCGCCCGAGATGCGGCTGCGCACGCCGTAGGACCAGCCCTTGGTCTCGCGCAAATTGGTGTTGAAGCGCGACAGGAAGTTGCCGCCGAAGATATCGTTCGCCGATTGCAGCACCTCGAGCTTGTCGCCGCCCTTGGCGTCGAGCACCTTGCCCGCGAGGATCACCGACTGCGGCGACTTGGGGCGGTCGAACAGCAGGATACGCGGTTTCGGCGCCGGGATCGCGATGTCGAAATGTTTGACCGGCTTCGCCGTTGCCGGCGCCTTCCATGCCCCGAAGCTCGCGTCGAGCTGCTTCTTCACCTCGGCGAGCGTCGTGTCGCCGACGACGAAGATCCGCGCCGTATCGGGACGGACCCATGTCGAATGAAAGGCCGCAAGCTGGTCGCGGGTCGCAGCCGCCACCGACTTGGCATCGCCGAGCCCCGACGGCGGGATGCCATAGGGATGATCCGCACCGTACAGCACCGGCATGAGCACCCGCGAAGCGATCGCGTTCGGATTGTTCATCTCGGCCTTCAGCCGGTTGAGCTGTTGCGCGCGGACGCGCTCCAGTTCCTTCGCGTCGAACGCCGGGTTGCGGATATAATCGGCGAGCAGGCTCAGCGAGGCGCCGAGGTTGGGCTTGAGCGCGAACAAGCTGAACACCGTCTCGTCGGCGTTCGCCGATCCGTCGATCTGCGCGCCGAGGCGCTCCTTCGCTTCGGCGAAAGCGATCGAATCGAGACTGGTCGTGCCCTCGTCCATCAAGCTCAGCATCAGCGACTGGGTGCCGAGAGCATTATGCGGATCAGCGGCATAGCCGGCGTCGAAGCTCACCGCGACGTTGACCGTCGGTACCGTCGCGCGTCGCGCGAACACGACTTCGATCCCGTTTTTGAGCTTCGTCCGTTCGATCGCCGGGAAATCGAGCGCCTTCAGCTCGGCGACCGCAGGCAATTGCGACCGGTCGGCGATCGACGTCGCATCGCCGATCCCGGTGTCGGGGCCGACATCGCCAAGCGCGGCGTTCCAGTAGCGGTCGGGCTCGACGGCGGCGGCGATCTTGCCCGCCGTCACCGCGCCACCACGCGCTTCGCCGCCCTCGGTACGCTCGCCCGGCGTATAGGTCAGCGAAAAGGCCGGACGCGACAGCCATTTGTTCGCAACCGCCTTCACCTGTTCGGGCGTCGCCTTCGCCATCCGGTCGAGCTCGACCTTGTAATAGGCGGGATCGTTCGAATAGAGCGCGCCCTCGGCCAGCGTCACCGCCTTGCCGCCGAACCCGCCGACCGCTTCGAGCCCCGAAATCGTGCCGCCGAGATAGCTGGCGGCAGTGCGCTGCAGTTCGTCGGCGGTCGGGCCGCTCGCCAGATAGGCGGCGATTTCCTCGTCGAGCCGTTTCGCAACATGCGCGGGGTCGACCCCGTCCTTGACGTCGGCCTGGACGATCAGGATGCCGGCATCCTCGAACGACTGGGCATAAGCGGCGACCGCAACCGCGACCGGATCCTTGCGGACGAGCGCGTTGTCGAGCCGCGACGACGACAGGCCGCCGAGCACGCCCATCGCCATCTGCAACGGCACCGCCTCGGGATCGTTGAGTCCGGGGATCGCCCACATGCGGTAGAGGCGCGTCGTCGGGATAAGGTCCTTGACCTCCTTGGCGAGCGGCGCGGGCAGGCTGGGGACCGACGTCTTCGGCGCCTGCACCGCCGGCCCGCGCGGAATATCGCCGAACCATTCGGCCACCTTCTTTTTCGCGGTCGCAAGATCGACGTCGCCGGCGAGCACGAGCACCGCATTGTTCGGGCCGTAATTGTCGGTGAACCATTTCTTCACATCGGCGAGGCTCGCCGCGTCGAGGTCGGCCATCGAGCCGATCGTGCTGTGATGATAGGGGTGGCCGGTCGGAAAGAGATTCTCGAAAATCTCGTAGCGCAGCAGGCCATAGGGATTGTTGTCGCCCTGGCGCTTTTCGTTCTGGACGACGCCGCGCTGATTATCGAGCTTTTCCTGCGTCACCGCGCCGAGCAGATGCCCCATGCGGTCGCTTTCGAGGAACAGCGCGCGGTCGAGCGCACCGGTCGGCACCGTCTCGAAATAGTTGGTGCGGTCAACATTGGTCGTCCCGTTGCTGTCGGTCGCGCCGACCTGTTGCAGCGGCTCGAAGAAATCGCCGGGCGCATTTTCCGACCCGTTGAACATCAAATGCTCGAACAGGTGCGCAAAGCCCGTCTTGCCCTTCGGCTCGTGCTTCGACCCGACGCGGTACCACACCGACACCGCGACGACGGGCGCCTTCCTGTCCTCGTGCACGATGACCCGGAGGCCGTTGTCGAGCGTGAAGCTCTGATAGGGGATATCGACCGCCTTCACGAGGTCGGCGATCGGCGCCGGCGCGGCGGCCTTCGATTTGGCGAGCGCGGGCCCCGCGGCGACGAGCGAGGTCGAAAGCGCAAGGGCGATAGCGAGGCGGGGAAAACGGGACATGGACATCCTCTTGAAGACGCGAGGCAGGGGATTGCCAGCGCGCGGCGTTGCGCCGGAAAGGTACTGTATCAGCGGTTTAGGACAGCGGAATGCGCCTTTCAAGGCCGATAGAAGCGCGCACCGCTGGCCTTCAGCGCCGCCGGGTCGAACAGCACCGGCTTCAGCTTGTGCGCCACGAACAACGGCGCCTGATCGTTGTAATGCGAACTGTCCGGCCGCGTCGTTGCGGCGCCGAAGGGCTGGATCGATTCGGAGCGGACGCGCCCCGCCCTGTCCCAAGTCACGAACATGATGAAGCTGTCGCCGTGGCGCACCTTCAGCCGCCCGTCGGGCTCTTCGTCCCACAAGGTCGAGGCGCGGACGGTGTCGTTACCGCCGTCGAGCGGCAGGTCGACGCGGTGCGGTCCCTCGCCATGGCGCAGCCGCAGCACCGTACCGAGCTTGGGGTCGAGACCCGCGAAATGATCCTGCAAATGCGCGACGACCTCCTTCAATGTCGTCAGCGGATCGGGCTCGGCACGGCGCTGATAATGGCTGCCGTTCGCGGGGCGGAGCAGCATCAGCGCGAGCGCATCGCCGTGGCCCTTGCCGTCGAGGTTCCAGTCCCATTTGCCGAGCAGCCGCTGCGCCTCGACGAGCGCCGGATCGCCCTTGACGTCGAGCGCGAGGATGCGGTCGATCCACGCCTTGGCATAGCCGGTCTTCGCATAGCTGGTGTCATATTTGATCGCCTTCAGCCGCGCCTCGTCGATCTGCCCCGATGCCTCGAACAGGTCGATCAGCCGCGCGGCGCGATTGGTCATGTCGTCCTCGATGCCGAGCAAAGGCGAAAAGGCGGCGGCGTCGAGTTCGTCGCCCGGCCCGGCCGCGACCCACGGCGTGTTGTTGGCGTTCATCACATAGCCCGAACGCGGATTGACCAGCGCGGGGACGCGGTCGAACGGCAGCGTCTTCGTCCAGATGTCCGCCGAGGTGTCGCCGGGCAGGACGCCGCGCCAGTTGTATCCCGCCGGCCGGTCGGGGAACATCGCATTATAGAACATGCCGATATTGCCCGCGGCGTCGGCATAGATGAAATTGGTCGCGGGCACGCCCTGCCCCGCCATCGCAGCGCGCCACTCGGCGAAATTCTTCGCCTTGTTCAGCCGGTAATATTGGGTGACCATATTCGCCTGGTCCTGCCCCGCGTAGCGGATCGCGAACGCCCCTTTGGCATTTTTGATCACCGGTCCGTGAACCGAACGCCAGATGGTGCGCGGCACCGGCAGGACGAACGGCCCGAACTTCACCTTCAACCAGATGCGCCTTTCCTCGAGCGGCAGCCATTTGCCGTCGAAGCGGTAATTCTTGCCCTCGCCATCGAGAACAAGCTGGTAGACGTCGATCAGGTCGGGCCGGTTCACCGTATTCGTCCAGCCGAGATATTTATTGTGGCCGAGGAAGGGATAGGGCGAGCCGGGGAAATTCGCGCCGGCGAAATCCCAGCCCTCTTCCGAATGGACGACGAGTTCGTACCAGGCGACTCCACCGGTCCATGGCTGGTGCGAATTCGAGACCAGCCGCGTCGCGCCGTCGGTCGACCGCGCGGGCGCAACCGCCATACCGTTCGATCCGTTATCGGCGGGATCGGTGCCGACCGGCGTCAGCTCGCGCGGCACCAGCTTGCCTGTCGCGTCGAGCTCCGGGCCGCCCTCGCGACCGATCGGCGTATCGCCGACGAGCGATCCGAGCACCGAATCGAGCCCGAAGAAGAAGGGCGAACGCAGCACGAAACCCGCAACCACATCCTCGCCGGTCACCGGGAACAGCCCCGACAGCCGTACCTCGCCCGGATGCTTGTCGGCATAATGGTTGAGCCCCGCCGCATAGGCGGTGAAGAGCTTTTTCACATCCTCCGGCAGCCGCGGCCAGTCGCGCGCCGTCGTTGCCCGGATATCCAGCAGCGCCGCGGCATAATCGACCTTGGCGCCATCCTCGCCGAGCATCGCGCCCGCGCGGCCCCGCGTCATCGCGAGCACTTCCTGCAAGGTCGAAAAATCATCCTCGGCATGCGCATAAGCGACGCCGTATGCGACATCGGCATCGGTCTTGCCGAAGATATGAGGGACGCCGAACTTGTCGCGCGCGATCCGGACATCGGCGGGCTTGTAGGTCGGTGCCGGCGGCGCGCTGGCGGTCAGCGGCTCCCAGAAAGCGAGCGATGCCGCCCCGACGACAAGCAGCAACAGCAAAGCCAGCAAAGCCCGTCGCAGCATGGTCCATTCTCCCGTCGGGGCATGTTTCAAAATCGCGCCTGTGTGGCGACCCTGTCGTCGGATGGCAAGCGGCTGTCGTTCGTCGAGTGCGGTTTGCGCGGCGGGCCGGTCCCGCTATGCAGGCAGCATCATTTGAAAAACAGGGAATTATCGTCCAATGCGCACCAAGAGCCTGCTCCTCGCCGCCTGCCTGTCTTTTGCCCCGGCATCCGCCGCGCTGGCCCAGACCGTCACCGGTTCGGGCGTCGTTCCGGCGACCGCCGCGAACAGCACCGGCCGCGCGATCGGCTTCGCCGCCGAAGCCCCGGCGGGGGGTGCGCTGGTCGTCGTGATGACCGACGCGGTGCTGCCGCCGCTGGACGGGGCACCGCTGACCGGCGCCGAGCGGCAGGCCGTCACTGCCGCGATCGCCGCCGCCGATTACAAGGGCGAAGCCGGATCGACCCTGTCGCTGCGCGGCATCGGGGCGCATTCGCGCGTCCTGCTCGTCGGCGCCGGCGCTGCGCCCTCGTCGCTCGCGCTCGCCGAGGCGGGGGGCAAGGCAGCACAGGAACTGGCGAACGAAGCGCAGCCGGTGACGGTCGCGGGCGCCTATGGCGACGCAGCGGCGGCCGACGTCGCTTATGGCTTCGCGCTCGGCCAATATCGCTTCGACCGCTATAAGACCGTCGACCGGAAGGCGGTGCCGACGGGCGCGGTGACGCTGCTCGGCGCCAATCCCGCTGCCGCCAAAGCCGCTTTCGACGGACGCTGGCAGCCGCTCGCCGACGGGGTGCGCCTGTCGCGCGACCTCGCCAACGAACCCGCGAACATCATCTATCCCGAAAGTTTCGTCGCGCGCGTCCGCGATGCCTTTGCCGGTGTCGGCGGCGTCAGCATCGAAGTGCTCGACGAAGCGGCGATGCGCAAGCTCGGCATGGGCACGCTCGTCGGCGTCGGTCAGGGCAGCCCGCGCGGGTCGCGGCTGCTGCTCGTCCGCTATCGCGGCGGCGGCGCGCCCGACGCGCCGCTGGCCTTCGTCGGCAAGGGGATCACCTTCGATTCGGGCGGCATTTCGCTGAAACCCGGCGCTGGCATGTGGGACATGAAGGGCGACATGTCGGGCGCCGCCTCGGCGGTCGGCGCGGTGCTGTCGCTCGCCAAATCGCGCGCGCCCGTCCATGTCGTCGGTGTCGCGGCGCTGGCCGAGAATATGCCCGACGGCAACGCCCAGCGCCCCGGCGACATCACCCGCACCATGTCGGGCAAGACGATCGAGATGCTCAACAGCGACGCCGAAGGCCGCCTCGTCCTCGCCGATGCGAACGAATATGTCGCCAGCGCTTACAAGCCGCGGGCGATCGTCAACATCGCGACGCTGACCGGCGCGATCGTCGGCGCGCTCGACGATCAATATGCGGGCCTGTTCGCGCGCGACGAGAAGCTCGCCGCCGCGCTGCTCGCGGCCGGGACGGCGAGCGGCGAGGAATTGTGGCGCATGCCGCTCCACAAAAATTATGCCGAGAAGATCAAGTCCGACATCGCCGACATCCGCAACATCGCCCCGAGCCAGGGGCCGGGCGCGAGCATCGGGGCGCATGTCATCGGCTATTTCGTCGACGAAGCGACGCCGTGGGCGCATCTCGACATCGCCGGCGTCAACCAGGCCGACAAGGCGACCCCGTTGGTGCCGAAGGGCATGTCGGGCTTTGGCGTCAGGCTGCTCGACGAGCTGGCACGGTCAGGTTCGTAACCCGCCTTTTCCGTTCGCATCGAGCGAAGTCGAGATGCTCATCGGTGACGCGCGCCTTCTGGGTGTCTCGACTTCGCTCGACACGGACGGGAACTAGCAGGACACCCCTTGTGTTGCACAATAGCAACACTATCTTGCTTGGCGAGAAAGGGGCTTATCCAGAATGAACCTCGAAAAATTTACCGATCGCGCCAAGGGCTTTTTGCAGGCGGCGCAGACGATCGCGATCCGCATGAACCACCAGCGGATTTCGCCCGAGCATATCGCGAAAGCGCTGCTCGAAGACAATGAAGGCATGGCGGCTGGCCTGATCGCGAAGAGCGGCGGCGACGCGGCGCGCGCGGTCGCGGGCATCGACGCGTTGCTCGCCAAGGTGCCCGCGGTGTCGGGATCGGGCGCGCAGCAAACGCCGGGGCTCGACAATGACGCGGTGCGCCTGCTCGACCAGGCCGAACAGGTCGCGAGCAAGGCGGGCGACGGTTATGTGACCGTCGAGCGGCTGCTGCTCGCGATGGTGCTCGCGGCGAATAGCCCGGTGGGCAAGGCGTTCGCGGACGCGGGCGTCAGGGCCGATGCGCTCAACAAGGCGATCAACGATCTGCGCGGCGGGCGCACGGCCGACACCGCCTCGGCCGAAGACCGTTATGAGGCGCTCAAGAAATTCGCGCGCGATCTCACCGAAGTCGCGCGCGAGGGCAAGCTCGACCCCGTCATCGGCCGCGACGAGGAAATCCGCCGCACGATCCAGATTCTCGCGCGCCGGACCAAGAATAACCCAGTGCTGATCGGCGAAGCCGGGGTCGGCAAGACCGCGATCGCCGAAGGGCTCGCGCTGCGCATCGTCAACGGAGACGTGCCCGACAGTTTGAAGGATCGCCGCCTGCTGTCGCTCGATATGGGCGCGCTGATCGCGGGCGCCAAATATCGCGGCGAGTTCGAGGAACGGCTGAAGGGCGTGCTCGACGATGTGAAGGCCGCCGAGGGCGAGATAATCCTGTTCATCGACGAGATGCACACGCTGGTCGGCGCGGGCAAGGGCGAGGGCGCGATGGACGCCTCGAACCTGCTGAAACCAGCATTGGCACGCGGCGAGTTGCACTGCATCGGCGCGACGACGCTCGACGAATATCGCAAGCATGTCGAAAAGGACCCCGCGCTCCAGCGGCGTTTCCAGCCGGTGTTCGTCGGCGAACCGACGGTCGAGGATTCGATCTCGATCCTGCGCGGCATCAAGGAGAAATATGAGCTGCACCACGGCGTGCGGATCACCGACGGCGCGATCGTCGCCGCCGCGACCTTGTCGAACCGCTATATCTCCGACCGCTTCCTGCCCGACAAGGCAATCGACCTGATGGACGAGGCGGCAAGCCGTATTCGCATGGAAGTCGAATCGAAGCCCGAGGAGATCGAAGGCCTCGACCGCCGCATCATCCAAATGAAGATCGAGGAAGCGGCGCTCAGCAAGGAAAGCGACGCTGCGTCGAAAGACCGACTCGCGACCTTGCAGTCCGAACTCGCCAATCTCGAGCAGCAGTCGGCGGAGCTCACCCAGAAATGGCATGCCGAGAAGGACAAGATCCACGCCGAGGCCAAGATCAAGGAAGAGCTTGACGCGGCGCGTTCGGCGCTCGACCAGGCGCAGCGCGCGGGCGACCTCGCGAAGGCAGGCGAACTCAGCTACGGCACCATCCCCGGCCTCGAAAAACAGCTCGAGGCGGCGCAGACCGCGGCGGGCAATGCAATGCTGCGTGAGGAAGTCACCGCCGACGATATCGCCGCGGTGGTCAGCAAGTGGACCGGCATCCCCGTCGACCGGATGATGGAGGGCGAGCGCGAGAAACTGCTGAGCATGGAGGACACGCTGACCCAGCGCGTCATCGGCCAGGACGAAGCCGTGCGCGCCGTGTCGACCGCGGTCCGCCGCGCCCGCGCGGGCCTTCAGGATCCGAACCGCCCGCTCGGCTCCTTCCTGTTCCTCGGCCCCACGGGCGTCGGCAAGACCGAACTCACCAAGGCGCTCGCGCGTTTCCTGTTCGACGACGACAATGCGATGGTCCGCATCGACATGTCCGAATTCATGGAGAAGCACAGCGTCGCGCGGCTCGTCGGGGCGCCGCCGGGCTATGTCGGCTATGAGGAAGGCGGTACGCTCACCGAAGCGGTGCGCCGCCGCCCCTATCAGGTCGTGCTGTTCGACGAGGTCGAAAAGGCGCATCAGGACGTGTTCAACATCCTGCTGCAGGTGCTCGACGACGGGCGGCTGACCGACGGGCAGGGCCGCACGGTCGACTTCACCAACACGCTGATCATCCTGACCTCGAACCTTGGCAGTCAGGCGATCGCGGCGCTGCCCGACGACGCGCCGGTCGAACAGGCCGAGCCTGCGGTGATGGAAGTCGTGCGGGCGCATTTCCGGCCCGAGTTCCTGAACCGGCTCGACGAGATCGTACTCTTCAACCGCCTCGCGCAGCAGCATATGGGCGGCATCGTCGATATCCAGGTCGCACGCGTCCAGAAGCTGCTGACCGATCGCAAGGTGACGCTCGACCTCACCGACGCGGCGCGCGCGTGGCTCGGCCGCGTCGGTTACGATCCCGTCTACGGTGCCCGGCCATTGAAGCGGGCAGTGCAGAAATATCTGCAGGACCCGCTCGCCGACCTGATCCTGAAGGGCGAGGTCCGGGACGGCTCGACGATCAAAGTCGACGAAGGCGACGGGGCGCTGATCCTGACACCGGCCGGCTGAGCCGCGCCTCAAGGCAAAAGAAAGGGGCCGGAGAAAATCCCTCCGGCCCCTTTTTTGTCTCGTTCTGCCGGATCAGAACACCTTGGCCTTGATCCCGACGTAGAACGACCGGCCGACCGCGCTGATCGGATAGCCGACCGCGCCGTCGTCGGGCTTGCGGTCGAAGAGGTTGTTCACGCCGCCGTAGAACTGGAACCTGTCGGCGACGTCATACGCCATATACAGTTCATGCTCCCACTTCTGGCGGTACCAGATATATTGCGAGGGCGCATAATCGGGGTTCGCCGCCTGCTCCTCGCGGGTCACGCGGCGGGTCTTGTCCCACCAGTCGATGCCATAGTTGAGCGTGAACGGCCCCTTGTGCCAGGTCAGGTCGAAGCTGGCGCTGAACTTGGGCGCCGGATAGGCCGCGCTGTCGCGCTCGTTTTCGGGATCCGCACCGAGCGACGGCACGAAGCTCAGCTTGTCGAGATAATTGCCGACGAGCCGCAGGTCGAGACTGCCTGCCTTGTCGCCAAGGTCGATCCGGTAGCGGATGTTCGCATCGAGGCCCGCGGTGCGGAACGAAGCGACATTCTGGGGAATGACCTTGTAATTGTTGACGAAGCCGGTCGTGCCGCTGCGGCTGATCAGCGCGCAATAGTCGTTGTCGAGCGACGGCTGATCGTAGCAGAGGTCGACGATATCCTGCGCGGTAGAGTATTGGATCGCCTTGGTCAGCTTGATGTCGTACCAGTCGAAGCTCATCGTCAGGCCGGGCAGGAAGCTCGGGTTGAGCACCACGCCGGCCGTCCAGGTCTTCGCCTTTTCGGCGCTGAGGTCGGGGTTGCCGCCCTGCTGGCCCAGCAAGCTGCTGTTCCCCGGCGAAGCGCCGTTGTTCGCGGGATCGAACAGCGGGTCGCCGTCGCCGTCGACGGCATCGATGTCGATACCGAGCGCGCCGAGCGCCGCGCGGCAATTGGCCTCGCGCGGTGCCTTGCCTTCGGCGATCCGGTCGGGACCGCACGGATCGTCGATAAACTCGAACGACCCGTTCAGCGGCGAGAACAATTCGGTGATGTTCGGCGCGCGCACCGATTTCGAATAGGTGCCGCGGAAGGCGATGTCGCGCACTGGCGCATAGGTGCCGTTGACGTTCCAGGTCGTCGTCGTGCCGACCGTCGAATAGTCGGAGACGCGGATCGCGCCGCCGACCGACAAATCCTTCGCAAAGGCCATGTCGGCGAGGATCGGCAGGCGGATTTCGCCATAGACCTCCTTGACGTCGAAGCTGCCGCGTTCGACCTGGGCCGCGCTATTGTCGATCAGGTCGCCGCCTTGGCTATATTCGGACGGCCGCGAATAGCTCGTTTCCTTGCGATATTCGGCGCCGAGAGCAAAGCCGACCGGGCCGCCCGGCAGCTCGAAAAAGGCGCCTGTGTCGCCCGACAGTGCGAAGCTGGCGACATATTGGCGCAGGCGCGAATAGTCCGAATGGTCGGCGAGGACGAAGGCGAGCGCCTCCTTCGACGGCGAACCGTTGCCGAGGATGTTGAGCGGCACGCACTCGCCCGGCCGGAACGTCTTCGGCGGGCCGTTGAACACGACCGGATTACCGAAGCTCGACCCGAAGATGTCGGTTTCGCCGGGCAGGTTGATGCGGCAGGTGATGTTGCCGTCGGCGTCGTACACCGAATCGAGCGCCGCATAATAGCGGTCGGCGATCCGGTCGCCATAGTTGGTCGACCGCTGCGTCGCCTGACCAAACACGAACGACGCGTCATAGTTGAGGTGCGGCGTCAGCTCGCCCGTCGCGCTGATCACGCCGCGCCACAGTTCGCGGTCGAGTTCGTAACGGCGCTGGCCGAAATCGAAATTGTCGCGGCTGAACAGCGCGCCCTCCGACGCCAGATCTTCGCCGAAACGCTCGATCAGGAACGCGTTGTCGGGTGCGAGCTCGGTATAAAGGTCATAGGTCGGCTGCGATTCGGTCCACGCCTTCGACTTCACATATTTGACCTCGGCGTGCAGCTTGAACGCCGGATCGAACTCGTAACTCGCCATCGCGTTGGCGATGTGGCGCCGCGTATAGGGCGTGTAGTCGCCATAATAGGTCTCGCGCGGCGTGCTGTCGCCGCCGATGGTGAAGGCGGTGCCGGGAACATAGCTGCCGAGGTCATAGGGTTTGCCCTCGCCGGTGAATTCGGGAACGCCGTCGCCGGTGAAATCGATCGCACCGCCCATCGAACTGTCGGCCCAGCGCAGGCCGGTCAGCAGGATGCGGTCGGGCACGTTCGGATCGTCATCGGCCGAATTGGGATCGCCATCGTTCGGATTGCGCACGAGCGCATAGGACGGGCCGGTGCGTCCGTAGTTCAGGCGCTGCTTCTGGCTGAACCGGTCGGTTTCGTTGAATTCGTAGGCAACCGTGACATTGCCGCGGCCGTCGGCGAAATTCTTGCCCGCGGTCGCCGCAATATAGCGCTCGCCGGCGTCGCCGCGCTGCGAAATGCTGTTCTGGGCGCGCAGGCTCAGGCCCTCGAAATCCTTCTTGAGGATGAAGTTCACGACGCCCGAAACGCCGTCGGCGCCATAGATCGCCGACACCCCGCCGGTGAGCACATCGACGCGCTCGACGAGATCGGTCGGGATCGTGTTGATATCGACCGCGGCCGTCCCGGGATAGCCCGCGACATGGCGCTTGCCGTCGACGAGGACGAGCGTCCGGCTGGTGCCGAGGTTGCGCAGGTTGAGCAGATTGACGCCGACCGATTGCGCATTCAGCAGGTTCGAACCGCCGGTGTTGATGTTGCGCTGCGAACCGAGCAGGGCGGGGTTGTCCGACAGGAATTCGGTCAGGTTGGTCTGGCCCGACTGCTGGATCGTCGTCGAATCGACGGTGACCACCGGATTGGGATTGCTGAAATCGGGGCGCGCGATCCGCGTCCCGGTGACGACGATGGCATCGCCTTCTTCGGCGGCTGTTTCATCGGCGGGCGCATCCTGCGCGATCGCCGGAACCGCAATGAGCGCAATGCCCATAGCCAGCGGGGCCGCGCCAAGGCGAAGGCGCCGCGCATCGATCAGTTTTTTCACGTTTGAAGTTCCTTGCTCGTGGATCATAGCGGCATGCGCCGTGGGGGTGTTGGTACGCCACGAGCACACCCCCATGCAGTGGTGCTTGGCAACCACCGCCTCAGGAGTAAAGAAAATCTCCAATCATTTCGGTCATTTCTGGCGCCACTGTGGCCATGATGCAACAAGCGGGCACGATGCCGGGCCCGACCGTCTCAGCCTGTCCCGGACGCGGCACGGTTCGCCGGTGAAGCGTCAGGCGCCAACCGCCTCGCCGATCCACGCGGGGTCCGCCTGATCGGCATCATAATATTCGAAGATCAGGTGGATGCGCGAGTCGGCACCGCGATTGACCACCGCATGCATGTCCATATTGTTCACCTCGGCCGCCTCGCCCTCGGCGATATGGTGCGTCTCGCCGCCGAGGCGGAACAGCACCTGGTGGTTGGTCTGGATCGGCACATGGATCTTGTGCGGCCATTTGGCGGCCGGGTTGGCATCGCGGTGCGGCTGGATGATACCGCCGGCGGGCATGCGCGCGAGCATGACGCGCGGGAAGACCCCGTTGGCATAGCCATAATCGGCGGTCGCCGCGCGCAGCACCGGCATGATCAACGGCTCCCAGGCCTCCCAGATCGGCCGCGCGAAGGAGGCGCGCCAATCGCGCACGTCCGATACGAAGCGGAAGACGATGTGCGCGGTCGCGTCGAGCGCCTCGAAACGGTTCGGCTTGTCGGCATTTTCCGCCTGCCATATGTCTTCGGGAATCGCGAGCACCGCGGCCTTCAGCGCCGCGATGTCGACTGCGCCGAGCCGGCGGATGCTTTTGGTCTTGCGAGGGTTCGGATACATGGCGCGCGCCTCAATCTTGCCGGTCAATATTCATAACCGAAGAGGTCGAGGTCGCGGGCATAGATTTTCGCGACGCCGTCTATCAGTTCCTGATTATAATAGTCGCGATAGGCGCCGCGCTGCGAACGGTTGGCATGATCGAGCGGCGTCGACGCGATGCCGATGCGCGCGCAGATCGCATCATAGGATTGCTGCATCTCCTCCACCTTGCCCAGCATATCGGCGAGCAGCGTTCCGTCGCGGTCGGTCAGGAACAGATGTTGCGGGCGAAAGATGATGTGCTGATGCGGCGGCGCGACAAACAGGAAATGGCGCATCACGCGTTGCGGGTCGCGCGCGAACGTCCCCTCGCGACTGGTCGCAAAGGCGCAATAGGAGACGAAGCGGTCGAACGGGTTGCGGACGAAAGCGAATTTCAGATAGTCCGAGAAGGTCTCCTCGCCGAGGAAAGGGCGCACTTCGGCAAGGCTGATATGCCCGTGGCCGAGCCGCGCGAGTTCGGGGATCGGGAACTTCTTTTCGACGAACAGGCGGGCCTGCTCGATATCGTCGGGTCCCATATGCTCGCGCAGGCCGTGCCGCACCGAATGCGTTCCGGTTTTCGGAATCGCGGCGAAAATGAAGCGGTGCTTGTACGAAACGATCATCGGTCAGGCAGCAGCAGCGACCGGCGATGCCGCGTCGGGCGCGGCGACCATGAACACCAGTTCGGCCAGCGCGCGGTCGAAGGGAACATTGTTCGGGAGCAGCATACGCTGCGCCTCGAGCCGCTGGAGGTCGCGCTGGACGTCGCCGATCAGCCGGCGATAGGCCGGAAGCCCCGCCGCTGCGGTACCATATTGCGCCCATAGCGCACCCCAAGCGTTGGCAAACTGCTCGAGCCGCGCCGCGATCACGCCGCGCGCGTCGGTATCGGCGCATTGCGCGAGCAGAAAATCGATATGGCAGCGCACTTCCCACACCGACATCACCGCGGGCAGGTTGACCTGTTCATAGGCAAGCGGCACCGGCGCGACCGATCCCGGCGCGATCCGCTGGACCGGCTGCGCATCGCGGCCCATATTTTTGGCTTCGGCAATCAGCCCCCACAGTTTTTCGCCGCCGACGGTATCGAGCACCAGATGGACGCGCTTCTGGTCGCCGTCGTTGCGGACATTGTGCAGGCAGAAGCTGTCGAACAGCCAGCATTCGCCCGGCGCCATATGGACGGTCTCGCGATCGCAGCTGAAGGCAACGCCGGGGTTGGTGATCACCGGGATGTGGATGCGGATATGGGTGCGCCAGTAATAGCCGACGTCGACATGTTCGGGCACGACCGCCCCCGGCGCCAGCCCCATCAGCCGGCTACGCCCCCACACCGCACCCAGATCGGCAAGGATTTCGGTGATATAGGGACATTGGCGCAGCGCTTCGGTCGGCGCCATCGGGCCGCTGAACCCGTTCGACACCTGTCCCGCCGGCGTGATCAGCGGCACCGCATCGTTGCCGGGCAGGCGGCCGGGGTGCGGCAACCAGGCAGCCGCGGGCAAGGCCGCAACCTCGGCGGCCAGCGTTTCAGCACAATATTGCCGCGCCAGCTTGACCAGCGGCATCCCCAGCTTCATCGGGTCACTCGCGCCGGATCTCGATCTGCGGGCGATCGATCAGTTCGCGCGCATTGCGCTTCTGCTCCTCCTCAATTGCTTCCCATTGTCCCGCAGTCTTGCAGATCTGGCTATAAAAACGCGTACCCGTCCGCTGGGTGCGCTTGCAGACCATCTTGTCCTTAGCATCGACAGCCGCCTTGTCGGTCGAAGGGCTGGCGAACGCGGGGGTTATGGGAAGCAGCAAGGAAGCAGAGGCGAGGCTCAACAGATGAATTCCGCGCATGACAGTCCAACTCCAAAGCAATATCGCTATGCAAGGAATATATTCGCTTGCCCCCGTCACTGTCAATTCGACCCCGCCAGCGACCGGGCGGGAAAACCCTTGGGAACCAAAGGATCATGGCCTTGGATTTTCGGCTTTCGGACCGGATCGACCACGATGCGCTGCGGCGGCAGTTCCTGCGCAACGGGCGCGTGGAGATCGAGGGCTTGCTGGCGGAGGGGCAGGCCGAAACCCTGCGGCATTACCTGCTCGCGCGCACCGACTGGAAGCTTGTCATGAACGCGGGCGACAAGGTCTATGAGATGACGCGCGAAGCCTATGCGGCGATGGACCCCGCCCAGCACGTCCAACTCGACCGGCATATCGTGAACGCAGGCCGCGAGGGTTTCCAGTATCGGTACGAGGCTATTCGCGTTCCCGATGCCGGCCGTACCCTCGATCCCTCTGACCTGCTGACCGGGTTCGTCGCCTTCCTCTCCTCGCCCGCCGTGCTGGCTATGCTCGGCGCCATTCTGGGCTGCAAGGATGCGGCCTTTGCCGACGGTCAGGCGACGAGTTATGGCGCGGGACATTTCCTGACCCGCCACGACGACGATGTGGCGGGCAAGCACCGCCGCGCCGCCTATGTCTATTCGTTGGCGCCGGCATGGCGCGCCGAATGGGGCGGCCTGCTGATGTTCCACGGCGACGACGGCAAAATCGAGGAAGCCTTTGCCCCCCGCATGGACGCGCTACGGCTCTTCTCGGTGCCGCAACAGCATAGCGTCAGCTATGTCACCCCGTTCGCGCCCGAACCACGCCTGTCGATCACCGGCTGGCTGCGCGCGCGCGACGGCTAGTCGAGGCTGTAACCGTAACGCTCGACCCACGGCGCGAGAATCGGTAGGATTTCGCGCATCTGGGGTTCGTAGCGCTTCCAGCGCCCGCTCGCCGACGAATAGATCGGTTCGGTAACCTGCGCATAGCTGGGGGTGCGGATGAAGCCGCGCTCGACCGCCGTTTTCTGGTGATCGAGGACGCCCTCCTCCCAGTCGAGCCCGAGGAAATCGAAAAGCGGCCGCGTCGCCGCCGCAACGTCGGCGATCATCGCTTCATAGCGCAGCATATGCACGTTGATCGGGAACAGGGCCCGGCAGTTTTCCCAATAATGGAAAATGCTGTCGTAGGTGCGGCTGGCGTTGGCGAGATCGAGAAAGCTCGCCATCGCCTCGGTCGGCTTGAAATTCTGGATATAGCAGCTGAGCACGACGTCGCAAGGATGCCGCATCGCGAGAATGAACTTCGCGTCGGGAAACAGGCGATGGATGAGCGGGACGCGGATCATCGACAGCGGATTCTTGTCGATGACGAGCGCGCCGGCCGGGGGCGGCGCGCGCTTGTCGAGTTCGGCGAAATAGCGGCCCCGCAGGTCGGCGACGGCGGCCGCGTCGAGCGTGCGGATGTGGTCGAGGTCGCCCAGCGATTGCGCCAGTTCCTCGATAATCGGCAGCTCTTCGAGCACATGGGTGCCGCTGTGTCCCATCAGGATCGTGTCGAGCAAGGTGGTGCCCGAACGCGGGAAACCCACCAGAAAAGCGGGCGAAGCGCGGTCGGCAGCGGGCGGCACCTCGGCCCATCCCGCGAACCAGGCTTGCGTCGTCTGGCGATCGGCCGCAGCAATGGCGCGCTGATAGGCGCTGCGATCGACGCCGACCCCCATCGGGCTTTGCGCCTGGGCCCGGTTCATTTCCTCATAGAAATAGAGCGCGTCCTCCGCCCGGCCGAGCCGGTCGGCGAGCTGCCCCGCGAATTGCATCCGGATCGTCGAATTGACGCTCGACCCATGCAGGTCGCGGATCAGCGCGAGCGCGGTGTCGCGGTCGCCGTCGCGCGACAGCATCAGCGCGCGGAGATAATCGATATCGTCGCCGGTTACCCCCGCCGCGGTGGCATCGGCCAGTACGGCACGTAGCTCGTCGAGCCGGTTGGCCTTTTCGAGCAGGATGCCCAGGTTGAGATAGGCGGGGGCGAAGTGCGGATCGGCCTTGATCGCAAAGCGCAGCGCCCGCTCGGCCTGGTCGTTGTTCGACAGGTCGAGAAAGGCGATGGCGATCGCCAGGAAGATTCTGGGATTCGACGGATCGAGACGCGCCGCCGCGCCAAGCGCGCGCAGCGCCGGTTCGGCATGATCGATACTGGTAAGCGCCCGCCCCAGTTCGATCAGCGGTGCCGCCTCCTGCGGCGCCAGCAGCGCCGCTTTTTCGAGCATCCGGCACGCATCTTCATAGCGGTCCATCGAAATCAGGACGCGGCCGATATTGGTGTGGACAAGCGAGGATTTCGGATCGATCTGCCGCGCTTCCTGAAAGGCTTGCAACGCGCCTTCCAGATCGCCGGCCTCGTGCCGTGCATTGCCGAGATTGTTCCAGGCGGCGAAATTCTTCGGATCGTCCGAAACCAGCTTTTCATAGGCCCAGCCGGCTTCGGTCGCGCGCCCCTGCGCTTTCAGTATCTGCGCCTGCATAACCTTCAATTCGGCCGATCCTGCGACATCGCCTTCGGCGCACACACGCGCCGCCTCGTCCGCCTCGCCCAGATCGAGCAGGGCACGCGCGAGGTTGATCCGGGTATCGCTGGTGTCGGCGCCATTGGCGAGCGCCCGGCGGAGATAATCCACCCCCTGCCGCAACGCACCGGTTTGGCACGAAACGACGCCAAGCAGCTGGAGCACGGTGGGATTGGTCGGCTGGACGCTGAGCGCCGCTTCGCCCTGGGCCTTCGCGGTCGCAAGGTCGCCCTTGGCATAGGCCGCATAAGCGGCGCGTAATCTGTCGGTCACGGTCATCGACGCTGTCTATAAAAAAAGAGGGCGGGACACCAGTCCCGCCCTCCTCATTCGTTGGTTGCCGAAGCTTAGAACTTCAGGCGTGCCGACACGTAAGCGCGGCGACCGATGACGTCGTACAGCGACGGATCGGTGCCCGACTGCACGTTCGGTGCATAGGTCGGCGGCTGCTTGTCGAACGCGTTGTTGACGCCGATGCGGAAGGTCATCGCATCGACTTCGGCCTGAAGCGCGAAGTCGAAGTAGAAGACGCTGCCCGGACCGGTGAACTCTTCGCCGACATACTGGACCGCAGCGCGGTTCTTCATCGAGTCGGTGAAGCGGACGCGGGTGTCGAAGCTCAGCTCACGCGTGATGTTGAGCTTGGTGTTGAGCGTCGCCCTCCAGCGCGGGAAGCTCGTTCCCAGGCCAGCGCCGAAGTAGGATGCGGTGCCCGCATAATCCGTCTTCAGCCCACCCAGACCGACATTCTTGAAGTCGATCAGGTAGTTGACCATCAGGTTCAGGTTGAGCGCGCTGTCTTCGTTGATGAACGGCGTCGGCAGACGATAGCCCAGCTGAACGTCGACACCCGAGGTCTTGACCGACCCGGCGTTGACGAACTGGAAGTAACCGCTGGCGTCGCCGCCGAGTTCTGCCGGCAGGTAGATACCCGTCATGCTGTTGTTCGAACGACCGATCGCGTCGCAGAACGGGCTGTCCGGATCGAGCTCAGGGTTGATGTCGTTGTAACCATAGCAGGATGCGATGATTTCATTGACATCGGGGTTGAGGATCGTGTCCTTGATCTTGATGTTGTAATAATCGATCGACCCCGTGAAGCCGCCGGCCTGGAACACCGCACCGACGGTGAAGGTGTCCGATTTTTCCGGCTTCAGGTTCGGGTTGCCAGTCGTCGTAATGAACGCTTGGGCACCGGGAGTCGCAACGAACGTATCGGCCGTGCCTGCACCCACTCCGGTCGCGATGCAGAGCGCGCGGGCATCGGCGCCGCCATTCTGGCGGAAGTTGCTGTTCGCCGAGCAGGGGTCGAAGATCTGCGGGAAGCTGCCGCCGCCCGAGAAGAGTTCGCCGAAGTTCGGCGCGCGGACCGAGTGCTGGTAGCTCGCACGCAGGCGAACCTGATCGATCGGGCTCCAGGTGATCGTGCCACCATAGGTCCAGTCGTTCGACGGCGATCCATCGACGCCGTTCTGGATGTCGTTGAAGTCGCTCTTCGAATGACGCGCGGTCAGCGACAGTTCCAGCGTATCCATGATCGGCGCACGAAGTTCGCCGAAGAAGTCGAGGAACTCGTTGGTACCGAGGTCGGGCGTGCTGGTGTTGAAGCCGGCGATCGGACCGAAGAGAGCGCCCGGGTCGAACGCATATTTGAACTTGCGCTGTTCGACACCGAACACGACGCCCAGCGGGCCGCCCGGCAGATCGGCGAGCTCACCCGAGACATAAGCCTGGGCAACCTTCTGCGTGAACTTGGTCTGCGTCACGCCCGTTTCCGAAACGAAATCGACGCAATCCTGCGAGAAGGGCTGGATACCGAACGGGTTGAAGCCGCCGTCGCAGAGGCTGACGCCGCCGTCGGCGGCTTCGAGCAGCTGTTGCACCTTCTGGACGTTGACGTTGCCCGTCGCGCGCTGGTCGATCGTGGTTTCGCCCCAGCTGTAATAGGCTTCATAGCGCCAGCCGGGAGCGAACTCGCCGCGCAGGCCGACGAGGCCCTGGATGACTTCGTTCTCGAGCTGCTGTTCGCGCAGACCGGTACCGAGGAAACGATAACCGATACGCACGCCTTCATCGGCGCCAGTGCCCGCAAGGTTGGGGTCATTGCCCGTGCGCGAGTTGAGCAACAGACGCAGATCGTCCGAGATGAACGGGTTGGAAACCGGCACCACGAAGCCCGTGATGCGTCCCGGCTGGCCGTCGTTCGGACCGCCATCCTGGATCAGGTTCACCAGCGGCGAACGCGCGTTCAGGACCGATGCCGTGCTGTTGGTGTTGACGATGCCGGTGCTGACCGGGGTCGGCGCAAGCGCCGTCGCCGAGTTATAGTTGGTGTAGCCACCCTGCACGAACACTTCGAACGCCGGATTGATCTCGTACTTCGCGGTCAGGAACGCCGATTTGCGCTCCAGCGGCAGGACGAGGATGTTCACGATGTCGAAGTTGTAGCTGTAGAAGTCAGGGTAGAAGTTGAGGTTCGGGTTCGCCGGCGAGGCAAGGTCGTAGCGGAAGTTCGACACCTCGACCGGGCTGTTGAACGTCCCGACGCCGAACAGCGAACCGTCCGAGTTGAACGCGAGCTGGTTGACGCGCGGAAGCTGGCTGGCGGCAACGCCATAGCTCGTGAACAGGGCATCGACAGCAGCCTGGTCATACGGGTTCAGGGCGCTGTTGGTCAGCGAACCGGTGGGGAACGAGCTCGTCGTCGAGGTCGCCTGCGACGCGAACGGACGCTGCGCCTTGATCAGGCCCTGGCGCTTCGAATATTCGGCCGAGAAGGCGATGTTGCCGCGACCGTCGGCGAAGTTGCCGCCGATGATGCCGCTGATCTGATATTCGCGCGCGTCGGTCTTCGGAACCGAATTCGAATAGGTCGCACGAAGATCGATGCCTTCGAAATTGTCCTTGAGGATCAGGTTGACGACACCCGCGACCGCGTCGGCGCCGTAAGCCGCGCCGGCGCCGCCGGTCACGATTTCGATGCGCTCGATCAGGCCCTGCGGGATCGTGTTAAGATCGACCGTCTGGTCCGATGCCGACACCATCGGGCGGCGGCCGTTGATCAGGACGAGGTTGCGGTTCGAGCCGAGACCGCGCAGGTTGATGTTCGACTGACCGCCGTTGCCGGGGTTGTTCGACGTGGTGGTGCCGGCCGGATTGACCTGCGGCAGCGTGTTGAGGAAGGTGTCGAGCGTGACGTCGGCGTTTTCGACCGTCGCTTCGCCGGTGACAACCGCAACCGGGCTGTTCGATTCGAGGTTCGGACGCGCGATGCGCGAACCGGTGACGACGATCGTCGCTTCGCCTTCGTCGGCGGGCGCGTCCTGCGCCTGGACGGGAGCCGAAACCATCGCGACGCCCAAGACGAGGGGCGCGGCGCTCAGTTTCAGCATGGAAAGTTGGGTTTTCTTCACAGTGCAGTCCCTTGCTACTGGTGGCTAAGATACCCGGGCCCCAGCGCGAAGGCACAAACCCCCGAGCAGACACCCCGATAGCGTGCGGGATGGAGGGTCATTCATCTTGAGTAAAGGAAATTCCCGGCGCGTTCGGCGGTTTCGGAAGTGATTGTGACGTATTTGCAACAACCCGGAGAAACGACGAAACACAATGCGGTAGCCGCACCTGTTTCGCGACATTTTGTTTCATCGGTTACGAAATCGCTTCGGGCTCCGCGGCAGCTCAGTTGCCCATGGGGCCCGCGAGTTTTCCGGGATCAAGCCGCGCGTCGCGCCATTTGAGGCCCCAGTGCATGTGCGGCCCGGTGGCGCGTCCCGTCCGGCCGACCGTCCCCAGCCGCTGCCCCTGGACCACCCTGTCGCCGACCTTCACGTCGAGCCGCTGGCAATGGAGGAAGGCGCTGTTGAGACCCATGCCATGGTCGACGATGAGCAGGTTGCCCTCGAGCGTGAACGGTGCCGCCGCCGCGAGCACGACGACCCCGTCGGCGGGCGCCACGAAGGGGGTTCCCGCCGGCACCGCGACGTCGGTGCCGCCGTGATAGCTGCCGGGCTTGCCCTGATAGACGCGCTGCGACCCGAAGAAGCCTGACAGGCGCCCGGTCACCGGCCAGCGGAATTGCTGCCGCCAGCCGTTCGATTCGTGATCGGTCCGCCGCGCCTCGGCGATCTGCGCGAGTTCGGCGGGACGGCGGCGCTCGAACTCGGCGTCGCTCGCCGCGCTGCCACGATAGGGCGCGTTGATATGCTCGATCCGCCAGCTCCCCGCCGCGACCGCGAGAGAGCGCTCGACGGCGCGTCCGTCGGCGAGCGTGGCAACGAGGTGCTGGCCGGTTTCGGCATCGCGGTCGAAGGCGATGAGGAAGCTGCCGTCGGCGGCGACCGGCACCGCCTTGCCGTCCAGCATCAGCGTGCGCGTACCGCCCGGCACCTGCCCGATCAGGACGCCGCCCTGTTCGGGCATGCCGCGAAAGGTGAAATCGCTACGCACCGGCGCGCTCGGTCGCGGCACCGGTGCCGGTGTCGGCGCCGGGCTTGCGACGGGCGGCGGCATCGGGGCGGGCGTGCCGGCGGGCGGGACGCAGCTCGCCGTGAGGATCAATAGCGGCAGCGCGGCCGCGGTGCGGAACCGGTCCTTCGTGCCCCTCATGCGCCGCGCGTATCGTCCAGCGCGGCCTGTACCGAGATCGCCGCCGTAGCATAGGGTTCTTGCCGCGCGACCGACCAGTAGCGCAGCTCGTCGAGCCCGATCGCCACCCCGGTCACCGCGCACAGGACATGGTCGCCCGGCGACAGGACACGAAAGCCGTTGGGTCCGTAGTGGAGGTTGGCGAGGCGGTTGCGGCTGGCGATCAACATGGTTTTTGGTCCATTCGGTGTCGGGTCTTTGCCCGACTATAGCCATATCTGGCAGCGCAGCCACCCCCTCCCCGTTACGTCGGCGGCTCAGAACAGCTCGCCCTGCCCCCGCTCCGGCCATAGATCGGCAGGTTTGCGGGCCGACTTTGGCGGAGCCGGAGACGAAACTGGCGCCGGCGACGGAGGCGTCGGATCGCCCCCGCTCACCGCAACCGGCACGTCGCCGTCGGCGAATTGCAGCCGGAGCGCCCCTGCTTCGCGCGCGGCGCCGGCCGTCGTCACGATCGCCCCGCCCGCATCGCGCACCATCGCATAGCCGCGCGACAGCAGCGCGCGCGGGTCGAGCGAGACGAGCAGCCGCCCTAGCCCTTCGAGCAACGCCCGGTCGCGATCCCAGCGCCGCGCGAGCAGGCCGGGACGCAGCGCCGCACCGCGCGTCGCCAGCCGTTCGGCGACCACCGTCAGCCGGTGCCGCTGCGCCCGGTCGAGCCGGTCGCCGGCATCGTCGAGCCGCTGCCGCTGCGGCGCGTAAAGCGCCTCGCGCCGCGGCAGGTGCCGCGCGAGGGCGGCAAGCCGTTCACTTGCCAGGGCCTGATGCCGGTTCGCAGCGCCGATCATGCGGCTGGCGCGATGGATGAGCAATTCCTGCAGCTCGGCGCGCACCGGCACCGCGATCTCGGCGGCCGCCGTCGGGGTCGGCGCGCGCACGTCGGCCACGTGATCGGCGAGCGTCACGTCGGTTTCGTGGCCGACGGCGCTGATCGTCGGGATGCGGCAATCGGCGATCGCGCGCACGACAACTTCCTCGTTGAACGCCCACAGATCCTCGATCGAGCCGCCGCCGCGGGCAACGATGACGAGGTCGGGACGCGGCACCGGCCCGCCCGGCCGGATCGCATCGAACCCGCGCACCGCATTGGCGACCTGCGCCGCCGCGCCGTCGCCCTGCACCAGCACCGGCCAGACGATCACGTGCATCGGAAAACGGTCGGCGAGGCGGTGGAGGATGTCGCGGATCACCGCACCGGTCGGCGACGTGACGACTCCGATGACAGCGGGAAGCCGCGGCAGTGGCTGCTTGCGCGCCGGGTCGAACAGCCCTTCGGCACCGAGCCGTGCCTTGAGCTTTTCGAACAGGAGCATCAACGCACCCTCGCCCGCAACCTCCAGCGTGTCGACGACGAGCTGATATTTCGAACGCCCGGGATAGGTGGTGAGCTTGCCGGTCGCGATCACCTCGATCCCGTCCTCGGGCCGGAAGGCGAGGCGCCCCGCCTGCCCCTTCCACATCACCATGTCGATCAGCGCATTATCGTCCTTCAGCGCCGCATAGAAATGCCCCGAGGCCGCGCGCTTGGCGCCCGACAGCTCGCCGCGTACCCGAACGCGCGCGAAGCCATCCTCGACTGTCCGCTTGATCGCCGCCGACAATTGGCTGACTGACAAGGCAGGCGCATTGTCCCCCGGCGCCGCCTCGGCTAACAGCCGCGCTTCGGTGCCATCGTCGGACGCCGTATCGGGAAAAGGGACAGACATGAATATCCTGCTGGTGGGCTCGGGGGGCCGCGAACATGCGCTGAGCTGGCAGTTGGCGCAATCGGCGAGTTGCCGCAAGCTCTATGCCGCGCCGGGCAATCCGGGGATCGAGGCGCACGCCGAATGCGTCGCGATCGCCGCAGATGACATCGACAGCCTGATCGCGTTCGTAAAGGCGCACGCGATCGATTTCGTCGTCGTCGGTCCCGAAGCGCCGCTGGTCGCGGGGCTCGCCGACCGGCTGCGCGCGATCGGCGTCGCGACCTTCGGCCCCGGCGCCGCGGCAGCGCGGCTCGAGGGATCGAAGGGCTTCACCAAGGACCTGTGCGCGCGTGCGTCGATCCCGACCGCCGCCTATGTCCGCTGCACCAGCGCCGAGGAAGCGCATGCGGTGCTCGAGGGCTTTGCGATCCCCGTCGTGATCAAGGCCGACGGCCTTGCCGCAGGCAAGGGCGTGATCATCGCCGAAACCGCGGCCGAAGCGGCGGCTGCGATCGACGACATGTTCGACGGCGCCTTCGGCGGCGCCGGCGCCGAGGTGGTGATCGAGGAATTCATGACCGGCGAGGAGGCAAGCTTCTTCGCGCTGTCCGACGGTACGGACGTGATCGCATTCGGCAGCGCGCAGGATCACAAGCGCGTCGGCGACGGCGATATCGGTCCGAACACCGGCGGCATGGGCGCCTACAGCCCCGCGCCCGTGCTCACCGCCGAACTCGAAGCCGCGGTGATGGACCGCATCATCCGGCCGACTGTCAGGGCGCTTGCCGCCGAGGGCTCGCCTTATGTCGGCGTGCTGTTCGCCGGGCTGATGCTCACCGGCGAAGGGCCGAAGTTGATCGAATATAATTGCCGCTTCGGCGATCCCGAATGCCAGGTGCTGATGATGCGCTTCAGGGGCGACCTCGCGGCGCTGCTGTACGCCGCTGCCACGGACAGCATTACCGCGGCGGAGGCGCCGGCCTTCGCGCACGACTATGCGCTCACCGTCGTAATGGCGGCGAACGGGTATCCGGGCACACCCGAAAAGGGCGGCGCGATTCGCGACATCGCCGCGGCCGAAGCTGGCGGCGTGCGCGTTTTCCACGCCGGAACGGCGAGGGTCGATGGCGCAATCGTTGCGACGGGAGGCCGCGTCCTCAACGTGACGGCGACGGGCAAGAGCGTTACCGAAGCGCAGGCACGGGCCTACGCATCGGTCGACAAACTCGATTTCCCGACCGGTTTCTGCCGCCGCGACATCGGCTGGCGCGAGGTCGCGCGCGAGGCGGAATAGGCGGCGCTGGACGCGGCCGGCGCGCCCGCATAGGCTGAACGGAAAGCAGGGAGAGCAACATGACGTGGCTTCAGGAAAATTGGATCGTCGCGGTCGTCGGCCTCGTCGTCGCGGTCATACTGCTGTGGTGGCTCTTCGGCCGCAAGAAACCCGAAGAGATCGCGCCGCCGGCCGCGACTCGCGCCGAACCGCGCAAGCCGCTCGAACCGGCAAAGCCCGAGATCATCGCGGCCGAGCCGGCGCGCTTCAAGCCGGTCGAGCCGGCACCCGCACCGACGCCGCCGCCCACGCCGGTCGCCAAGGCGGCGCCTCCTCCCGCACCAAAGCCCGAGCCCGCCCTCGATATTCCCGAAGAACCCTCGGTTCCGGCAGCGCCCGCAGCCGAGACGCCGCCCGCCCCCGAACCCCGCCCTGCCACGGCGCCCGAGCCGGAACCGGAACCGGAGCCCACGTCGGAACCGGAGCGCGCTGTTCCCGAGGAACCGACCGTTCCGCCGCCGGCCCCCGAACCCGCTCCGGCACCTTCGCCGGCGCCGGCGCCGGCGGCAAAGACGGACAATCTGCAATTGTTGAAGGGCGTCGGGCCCAAGATGGTCGCGCTGCTCGGCGGTCTCGGCGTCACCAGCTTTCAACAGATCGCGGACTGGACCGACGCCGATATCGCGGTGATCGATCCGCAACTCGGCGCGTTCCAAGGCCGTATCGCGCGCGACAATATCGTCGATCAGGCGGGGTATCTTGCCCGCGGCGACAAGGCCGGTTTCGAAGCGAAATATGGGGCGCTCGGCGGCGAACTCTGATTTCGGCAGTGTTTCGAGGCTTGTATCGCAAGCGCTCTTAACGGCCGATTGCGGCCGATAGTTGCCGTTCCCGTCGTGCACCCCGGCGAAAGCCGGGGCCCAGGGCGTAGTCACGCAAGGCCGGCTTTCCATCGCTCTGGGCCCCGGCTTCCGCCGGGGATCACATCGGAACCGCCAACGTCCGTTCCCCACCCCAAAGCCGACATTCAAACCCGACGATCTTTCACGCAAAGAAAAAGCCCGGCGAATCGCTTCGCCGGGCTTTCCCGTTCGATTGCTTGTCCGACCGCTTATTCGCGGCTGCCCAGCAGGTTGAGCAGGAAGGTGAACATGTTGACGAAGTCGAGATAGAGGCTGAGCGCCCCCATGATCACCGACTTGCCGACAAAGTCGGTCCCGCGGACATAGAAATACATGCTCTTGATCTTCTGCGTGTCATAGGCCGTCAGACCCGCGAAAACGAGCACGCCGATCACGCTGATCGCCAGGCTGAGCGCATTCGACTGGAAGACGAAAGCATTGAGCAGCATCGCGACGATAATGCCGAACACACCCATGATCAGAAAGGTGCCGAGGCCCGACAGATCCTTCTTGGTCGTATAGCCATAGAGGCTGAGGCCCATGAAGGCGGCCGCCGTCGCGAAGAAGGTCTGCGCGATCGACGCGTCGGTAAAGACGAAGAAGATCGACGCCATCGACAGGCCCATGACGACCGAGAAAGCCCAGAACAGGCCCTGTGCCGCGGTCGTCGATAGCTTGTTGATGCCAAAGCTCAGCACCATCACAAATGCCAGCGGCGCGAACATGATCAGATATTTGACCGCGCCCGGGCCGAACAGCAGGGCGGGCGCGCCTTCCCAGCGCGAAAAGAGCAGCGCGACGATGCCGGTCAGCAGCACCCCCGACGCCATGTAGTTGTAAACCGACAGCATGTACGACCGCAGCCCGGCATCGACGGCCTGGTCCATTGCGTTCGCGCCGGCGCCAAAACCGGAAGCCGCCACATTGGGGTCGTTCCAATTCGCCATTTTTCATCTCCATCACCGGCCAGCCCATACCGGCCGTAGGGCGAATATCGGCATTTTCCTCCCCGCTTTCAAGCGAAACCGGACATTACCCGCGCTTTGCGGTTTTCGAACGCCGCAAAGCTCCTATGCTGGCGCGGCCATGTCGACCCACCGCCTCTTCGTCGCGCTGCGGCCGCCGCGAGCGATCCGCGAACAGCTCGTCGCCGCGATGCACGGCATTTCCGCCGCCCGCTGGCAGAGCGACGACCAGCTTCACCTGACGTTGCGCTTCATCGGCGAGGTCGACCGCCACCGTGCCGAGGATATCGCCGCGGCGCTCGGCAGCCTGCACGCGCCCGCCGTCGCCGCGCGCCTTGCCGGGGTCGGAATGTTCGAACGCCGGGGTCGCCCGCACACCGTCTGGGCCGGCGTCGAGCCACAGGAACCGGTTGCGGCACTCCACCGCAAGGTCGACCAACTCCTCGCGCGTGTCGGCGTCGATCCCGAAACGCGTGCCTTTCAGCCGCATATCACCCTTGCCCGCCTGAGTCATGCCGCCGGGCTGGTCGCGCCGTTCCTCGCGCTGCACAGCGATCTCGCGAGCGCACCCTTCGTCTTTGACCATGCCCTGCTCTACGAAAGCGAGATGGGCCATGGCGGGTCGCGCTATCATCCGGTCGCGCGCTATACGCTTTTCGCAGACGCCGCGACCAGCGCCGCGGCGACCGCGCCGACATCGTCCCACGTCGCGGCAAAGCCGCCTTCGTCGCCATAATAGGGATCGGCGACGCTGTCGCCCGCGCGCCCCGGCACCAAATCGAGCATCAGCCGCAGCTTTGCCATCGCATCGGCAGGCGCGAGTGCACGGGCATCGCGAAGGTTGGCTTCGTCGGCGGCGAGGATCAGGTCGAAGCGATAGAAATCCTCGCGAACCAGCTGGCGAGCCCGAAGGTCGCCGATGTCGGTGCCGCGGCGACGCGCCTCGGCCTGCGCGCGCCGGTCGGGCGGATGGCCGATATGCCAGTCGGCCGTGCCCGCCGAATCGAGCGTCGCATCGATGCCCGCTGCGGCAAAGGCCGCGCGTGCCGCGCCCTCGGCCAGCGGCGAGCGGCAGATATTGCCGAGACAGAGGAAGAGAATCGCGGGTTTCGCATCCTGTCGATCGTTACGCATATCGCTCCTGTCGCCCGCAAAGTTGAACCGACTTTCAACTTGCGCCTTTTCGCGGCTCTGCTAGCCATTGGCGTCAACGATAACGGGTGAGTGGGAGGGATGCCAGATGGCCGAGGATATGAGCCACGGTGGCGCGGCGCACGAGCAGGCGCCCGCCGCCCCGGCCAGCGCGAGCGGCTATAGCTGGTACGTGCTGCTGGTGCTCGTCGTCGTCTATATCCTGAACTTCATCGACCGGCAGATCCTCAGTATCCTCGCGGTCGATATCAAGGCCGACCTTGGCCTGTCCGACGGCGACATGGGCTTCCTCGGCGGCGCCGCCTTCGCGGTCTTTTATGCGCTGTTCGGCATTCCGCTCGGCCGCCTCGCCGACAATTGGAACCGGGTGAAATTGCTGTCGATCGGCCTGACCCTGTGGTCGGCGATGACTGCCGCATCGGGCTTCGCATACAACCAGGCGACCCTGACGCTCGCGCGCATGGGAGTGGGCGTCGGCGAAGCGACCGCCAGCCCGACCGCCTATTCGCTGATCTCCGACTATTTCCCGAAGCGGCAGAAAGCGACGGCGCTCGCCATCTATTCGTCGGGCTTGTACCTCGGCGGCGGCGTTTCGCTGTTCATTGGCGCGTTGATCCTCGAGGGGTGGAATAGGGCCTATCCGGCTGGCGGCCCGTTGGGGCTGGTGGGCTGGCAGGCGGCCTTCCTCGCCGTCGGCATTCCTGGACTGTTGCTCGCCCTGTGGGTCGCATCGCTGCGCGAGCCGGTGCGCGGGGCGATGGACGGCACCCCGGCGCACGGCTCGCCGACGCCCTTCCGCGAATTCGGCAAGGATCTGTCGATGATCGTGCCGCCGCTTACGCTTTATGGCGCATGGCAGCGCGGGCCCGCGGCACTGGCGATCAACATCGGCTTCGCCGCGGCGGTCAGCGCCTTTGCCTGGTGGATGATCGGGCTGACCGGCAATTTCCCGCAATGGTCGGCCGTCGCACTCGGCTATTATGCTGTCTTCTCCTGGGCCTGCACGCTCCGCGCACACGATCCCGCGACCTTCCGGCTGATCTGGGGGACGCCGGCGTTTATCTGCACGACATTGGGCTACGGCCTTGTCAGCCTCGCCGCCTATGCGCTCGCCTTCTGGTCGGCGCCCTATGCCGAAGCGGTGCTGGGCCTCCCCAAGCAGGAACTGGCCTTCATCCTCGGCGCGAACGGCGCGGTCAGCGGCTTTGTCGGAGTGATCATCGGCGGCCGGATCGCCGACGCGCTGCGCGAGAAAAACCCGGCGGGGCGCATCCTGATGATCATCTTCGGCGTCGTCGCGCCGGTCGTGCCGATCTGGATCGGTTATACGACCGAGGATTCGACGATATTCTATACGATGAACTTCCTTGCCGGCCTTTTCGGTGCCGCCGCACTGGGCGCCGCCGCGGCTACGACGCAGGATCTGGTGCTGCCGCGGATGCGCGGGACGGCGACGGCCGCCTTCTTCCTCGGCACGACGCTCGTCGGCCTGTCCTTCGGCCCCTATATGGTCGGACAGATTTCCGATCTTGCCGGGACAATCGTCGACGGCAAACCGGTGGGCGACCTGCGCACCGGCATCCTGTCGCTGATCGGCGTCGCGCCGATCGCGCTCGGGCTGCTCATCTATGCCTATCGCGCCGTGCCGCAGGCCGAAGCGACGATCGAGGAACGGGCGCGGGTCTAGGTTGTCCCGGGACTCCTCCCCGCGCGCGGGGAGGAGCGATTGCGACTAGTCCGCCTTGGCGACGATCACGCCGCAGGCAATGCGGTCGCCGCTGTTGCCGCTGGGATCGGTCCGGTAATCGTCGGGCTTGGCATGGATCACGAACGCCGCGCCGTCGGCGTCGAGCAACCCGCCGTCGCCGGCCAGGCGCGTGCCGACGAGGGTCAGCGTCGCGCGGCCGATCGTGTCGGGCTCGACGACGAGGTTCGGCATGTCGCCATGATGCGCGCCCATCGGATTTTCACGCCCGTGCTGCGCGCCGGTCGGATTCCAGTGCGGCCCGGCGCTCGTATATTTGGGGCCTTCGCAAAGCCCGACGGCGTGGACGTGCATGCCATAGGTGCCCGCCGCGAAGCCGCGCGCGACCAGTTCGAGCCGGAGGCCGTTCGTATCCTTGAAAATATCGACGCGGCCGCGATCGCTACCGCTGGCGTCGGTCAGTTGCGCCACCGCATCGGGCTCGGGCAGCTTGTCGGGCGATCCCTTGCCCGTCAGGCTGGCGCAGCCCGCCAGCGCGAGGGCGATCAGGCCGGTGGCCAGCAATGTGCCGTTGCGGCGCGATACGATCGTCATAACTTGCTCCCCATGGATTGGCGTGGGGCACGGCGGCCGCATCGGCGACCGTCCGGGCCCTTCAAAGGATGAATGCCCTTATTCGGCGCGGGTTCCAATAGCGATATGGCGAAAGCCATGCCGGAGCACTTCGTCGCGGCGATAGATGTTGCGCAGGTCGACGAGCAGCTTGTCGGCCATCCTGCCGCCAAGCCGCGCGAGATCGAGCGCGCGGAAGGCATCCCATTCGGTGATGATCGCCACCGCGTCGGCGCCTTCGGCTGCGGCATAGGCGCTCGCCTTCATTTCGACCTCGGGCATCATCGGCGCCGCGATCTCCATTCCTTCGGGATCATAAGCGGTGACGCGCGCGCCGGCGTCGAGCAGCGTCTGGACGATCGCGAGGCTCGGCGAATCGCGCATGTCGTCGGTGTTCGGCTTGAATGTGAGCCCGAGCAGCGCGACCGTCTTGCCACGCGCGTTGCCGCCCATCGCCGCGATGATCTTGCGGCCCATCGCACGCTTGCGCAGGTCGTTGGCCTGCACCGTCGCTTCGACGAGGCGCAGCGGCACTTCATTGTCCTGCGCGGTCTTGAGCAGCGCGAGCGTGTCTTTCGGGAAGCAACTCCCGCCATAGCCGGGACCGGCGTGGAGGAATTTCGCGCCGATCCGGTTGTCGAGCCCGATGCCGCGCGCGACGTCCTGCACCTCGGCGCCGACGGCCTCGCAAAGATCGGCGATCTCGTTGATGAAGGTGATCTTGGTCGCGAGGAAGGCGTTGGCGGCATATTTGATCATCTCGGCGGTGCGCCGGCGCGTGACGAGGATCGGGGCCTCGTTGAGGAAGAGCGGCCGGTAAACTTCGCGAAGGACGGACTCGCCATGCGCGTCTTCGGCACCGATCACGATGCGGTCGGGGCGCTTGAAATCGCCGATCGCGGCACCTTCGCGCAAGAATTCGGGGTTCGAGGCGACGCTGTGCGAGCGCCCGGGCGCGCCCTCGCGCAGGATGCGCTCGACCTCGTCGCCGGTGCCGACGGGCACGGTCGATTTGGTGACGATCACGCAATCATGATCGAGTGTCGCCGCCAGTTCCTCGGCGGCGCCGAAGACATAGGAAAGATCGGCATGGCCATCGCCGCGGCGCGACGGCGTCCCGACCGCGATGAACACCGCGTCGGCCCCGGCAACCGCAGGCGCAAGGTCGGTGGTGAAGGACAGGCGGCCCGCCGCGACATTCTTGGCGACCAGCGAATCGAGGCCGGGCTCGTAAATCGGCATCCGCCCCGCGTTCAGCGCCTCGATCTTGCCGGCGTCCTTGTCGACGCAGACGACGTCATGGCCGAAATCGGAAAAGCACGCCCCCGATACCAGCCCGACATAGCCGGTTCCGATCATGGCGATTTTCATGCGAACTACCTTTGTTGTTGCGGCCGGCGTGTCATTAAGGACAAATGTTTCAAACGAAAAGGGCCGCGAATTGCTTCGCGGCCCTTTCCATAAAACGCGTTAAGGATCAGTGATCAGAAAACGCGCGCATATTGTTCGTTGCCGACGAAGCCGAGCTTGCCGACTCCGCTGCGCTTGATCACCGCCATCACATTGTCGACGACGAAATAACGCGCATAGGGGTCGGGCTGAACCTGAAGCTCGGGCTCGACCGGCAGCGCCTTGGTCTGCTCGAGATAATTCGCGAGCTGGGCAAGGTCGACCGGTGCGCCGTTCCAGGTGATCGTCCCGGCCGGGTCGATCATCACCTTGTTCTTTTCCGGATCGACATTGTTTTTGCTGTCGGTCGGAACCGGCAGGTCGATCTTCACCGCGTGGGTCTGGACCGGGATGGTGATGATGAACATGATGAGGAGCACGAGCATGACGTCGATAAGCGGCGTCGTGTTCATGTCCATCATCGGTTCATTGTCGTCCCGATCGCCAACGGCCATGGACATAGGATTATTCCTTCATAACTGCGCGGACCGCCTTACAGGCGGCCCACCGTACCCGAACCAGGAGCCGGTTCCGAAATGAACCCGATCTTCTGGAAGCCGGCATATTGCATCGTGTAGATCACCCCGCCGATGCACTGATACGGCGTGTTGATGTCGCCGCGGATATGCACTTCGGGGAAATTTTCCTCAGTGATATTCTGCGGTCCGCCGATATCTTCGAGCAGCTTTTCGAGCTTGTCTTGCCCACGCTGTAGCAATTCGCGCGAATCGACCGGGGTTTGGCCCCAATAGACTTCGCATGCCGTACTCTCGGGGTTGGGTTCGCCGTCGCCGTCGGTGTCGGCCGAACGGACCGACAGCAGCACATTTTCTGGCTTCGTCGTCGTCGGCTCGAATACCACGGCCGGCAGCTTGAGGTTCACCGTCTCCAACACCACGGGAACCGTGATGAGGAAGATGATGAGCAACACAAGCATGATGTCCACGAGCGGCGTCGTGTTGATTTCGGACATCGGGGCTTCTTCGCCCTTTGCGCCTGCACTCATCGCCATAGGATTAGCATCCTGTCACAAAATTGTCTGTTACGGACCGGGTCGACCCGCCAGCGGCGCATCGACCTGTCCAGCGGACCTCGCCAGCCCCCGTCGGGAGGCGTGGCGAGGATCCATTAGACCGGTCAGGCCTTCTTCGGCGCGGCGGCGGGAGCAGCCTTCGCCGGAGCGGCGGCAACCGCCGGCTTCACCTGACCACCCGACATGATCGAACCGAGAACGTCGTTCGAGAAGGTCGACAGACGACGGGCAATCGCCTTGTTGCGGCTCTGCAGCCAGTTGAACGCGAGCACCGCGGGAACGGCGACGATCAGACCGATAGCGGTCATGATCAGCGCTTCACCGACCGGACCTGCGACGGTATCGATCGACGCCTGACCGGACGCACCGATCTTCACGAGGGCGCGAAGAATACCGATAACGGTACCGAACAGACCGACGAACGGCGCGGTCGAACCCACGGTCGCGAGGAAGGCGAGGCCGCCGTTGAGCTTCGAGTTGATGTGGTTCTGCGACCGCTCGAGCGTGCCGTGCATCCAGTCGTGGGCTTCGACGGGGTCGGTCAGCTTGTTATGCTCTTCGTTGGCGCGCAGACCGTCTTCGACGACCTGACGATAGGCGCTGTTCTTTTCGAGCTTCGCGGCACCGTCGGCCAGCGTCGGCGCGCGCCAGAAATTGGCGTCGACCGCCTTGCCCTGGCTGATCACCTTATTCTGTTCGAACAGCTTGGTGAACAGGATGTAGAGCGTCCCGATGAACATGATCAGCAGCACCAGGAAGGTGATCTGCGACACGATGCCGCCTTCGCACAGCGCGGGAACGAGACCGTAAGGGTTCTGGCCTTCTTCCTTAACGCACATCGAAGCGGGCATCAGGCTCAGGCCTGCGTCGTGAGCAGCTGCCGGCGCCGCAGCGGCGGCATTTGCGATCAGATTAAACATGCTGGTTATTCCCTCTCAAAGAATAAAATTAGTCAAAATACTGGGTCGGGGCGACCCGCGCCTTGTCAGCGCGGAATCTGCCACCGGATACGATTGCTGTAGCTCCCGCCCGTGGGGTTGCCTGCACGGTCCTTGCCGGGATTGAAGCGGCCGCGACGCGTGATCAGCTTGCACGTTTCCGCGTCAAGGTCGGCATGGCCGCTCGACGAGGTGATGTCGCACGAAGTGATCCGGCCATCGACACCATAGGTGACGCGGAAGCCGGTCGTTCCCTCGCGTTCCTCACGCATGGCGCGCGCCGGATAGTCGTCGTTCGTCGCCCAGCGGCCCGGATTGCCCTTCGGCGTGCCCTGTGCGCTCAGGTCGGGAGCCGGCGGCGGCGCCGGCGGGGCCGGCGGCGTATAGACCGGCGGCGGCGGAAGCCGCGGCGGGGTCGGCACCGACTGGACCGTGTTCGTCGTTACCGGCGGCGGAATCGGCGACGGGGGCGTCACGACCGGAGGCGGCGGCGGCAGCTTGTTGTCCGGCGGCGGCGGCGGCGGCGGCTCCTCCGGCGGCGGCGGCTCTTCGACGTCCACCACGTCCAATTTTTCGGCAATCTTCTTGACGATACTGATGTTCAAACCATTTACCAGGCCATAGCCCAGCACTGCCGTGAACAGACCAACCAAGACAATTGCCACTACCCTGTTTTTAGGGTCGACATTATCACCATAAGCCATTCAGGGACGACGCTCCTTGCTAGATCATCCTGACACCAATCCGTACCATCGGGTTCGGTTGCCAAATGCCCGGATGATTTCCGATGCGTTTTGCGAGACCCGATAGCATAGCATCCGGCTGTTTATGTTCTTGCCGGACGCTTCGGGCCCGTCCTATCGCGGTGGCGGCAAGTTCGCAAACCCTTTATCAGCGGTTAATGTGCCCTGCCCCATGATGGGGCTTCCGATAGCGTTACCGGTGTCATCCCGGTGTCACAAATGATGGAAAGTGATTTGACCATGCGCGCGCTTTTGCCGACCGCCCTTGCCGGAATTTTGCTTGCAACGGGCGGGATTCAGCCGGTTTCCGCGATGCAGACCGCCAGCGCTCCCGCGACGGTAAGCGCCTATAGCTACGCCGACATCGCCGATCTCGCGACCGCCGCGCCGATGACGATCCACGCCCAAATTCGCAGCGCCACGGTCCTGAAGCCCGACCGTGCACCCGGTCTCGCGGCCGGGCACGCCCGATTCTACGTCGAGGCCGACGTCGTCGGGCTGATTCGCGGATCGGGGCCGCTCGCCGCGCGGATCACCTATCTCGTCGATCTGCCGCTGGCGGCGAACGGCAAGGCGGCGAAGCTCAAGAAGAAACAGCCCGTCCTGCTCTTTGCCCGCCCTGTCGCGGGGACTGCGGCGGGCACCAACAGCACCGGGAGCGTCCGGCTGATCGCGCCCGACGCCCAGCTTTTGTGGGATCCGGCAACCGAGGCGCAACTGCGCGCGATCCTGACCGAGCTCGTCAAGCCGGGCGCGCCGCCCGCGATCAAGGGAATCGCCAACGGCTTCCATGTCCCGGGCACGCTGCCGGGCGAGGGCGAGACGCAATTGTTCCTCGATACCAAGACGGGCGAGCCGGTTTCGCTCACCATCCTGACCGCCGCCGACGGGTCGCGCCGCTGGGCCGCGGCATTCGGCGAGATCGTCGATGGATCGGCCGCGGTGCCCAAACGCAATACGCTGGCGTGGTACCGCCTTGCCTGCGGGCTGCCGAAAAACCTGCCGCTGAACAAGCTGGCGGGCACGGCTCCCGACGACCGCCGCAAGGCCGCGTCGGATTATGCCGTCGTGCTTGGCGCGCTCGGCGAATGCACGCGAACGCGCAAGCCTCCCGTGGCCGGATAAAGAAGAGCTACCGGCCCGCCAAGGCACAGCGGGCTTGTGTCATGGCGAAAAGCCGATAGGGGCGCTGGCGACCGTCATCCAAGGAGTGCCCCGATGTCCGCTTCCACCGTTCCTGCCCCACGCCCGCCGCTCCGCGTCGCGCTCGCCGGGATCGGGGTCGTCGGTGGCGGCGTCGTCCGCTTGCTCGAGGCCAATCGCGACCTGATCGCGCGCCGCGCCGGACGCCCGGTCGAGATCGTCGCCATCTCGGCGCGCGACCGCCACCGCGACCGCGGCATCGACCTTGCTTCCTATCGCTGGGAAGACGACATGGGTGCGCTCGTCGCGGCCGACGATGTCGACGTCGTGGTCGAAATGATCGGCGGCGCCGATGGCGCAGCGCTGACGCTGGCGCGCCAGACGCTCGGCGCGGGCAAGGCGCTCGTCACCGCGAACAAGGCGATGATCGCGCACCATGGGCTCGACCTCGCGCGGCTGGCCGAAACGAAGGACACGCCGCTCAAATATGAGGCCGCCGTCGCAGGCGGCATCCCGGTGATCAAGGCGATCCGCGAGGGCGCGTCGGCGAACGAGATCGCGCGCGTCTATGGCATCCTCAACGGCACCTGCAATTATATCCTGACCCAAATGGAACGGAACGGCGCGAGCTTCGCCGAGGCGCTCACCGCGGCGCAGGCCGAGGGTTATGCCGAAGCCGATCCGACCTTCGACGTCGACGGCATCGACGCGGCACATAAATTGTCGATCCTCGCCGCGCTGTGCTTCGGGACGAAGCTCGATATCGATGCGGTGACCGCCGACGGCATCCGCAATCTGACCGCGGCCGACATCCGCGAAGCCGAAGCTCTCGGGCATCGCGTCCGCCTGATCGGCATGGCCGAGCGCGACAGCGGAGAAAACGGCGGCGGCCTCTATCAGCATGTCCAGCCATGCCTCGTCCCCGCCGACCACCCGCTCGCCTATGTTCCGGGCGCGCTCAACGCTGTCGTCGCCGAGGGCAATTTCGTCGGCCGCTTGTTCTTCGAAGGCGCCGGCGCCGGCGCGGGACCGACGGCGTCGGCGATCGTCGCCGACATCATCGACATCGCGCGCGACGAATATGGCCCCGCCTTCGCGATGCCGGTCGATTCGCTCGATAAAGCCCCGGCGGCCGACGCGGGCGCACGGATCGGCAAACATTATGTCCGCCTGATCGTCGAGGACCGCATCGGCGTGCTCGCCGAGATCGCCGCGGCGATGCGCGACGCCGGCGTCTCGATCGAAAGCCTCATCCAGCGCGGCGGCGACGACGAGGACAGCGTCATCATCGTGCTCGTCACCCACGAGGGCCCGGCGAGCGCGATCCACGCCGCGCTCGGCATCCTCGCGGCGTCGGACCATGTCGTCGGCACGCCGATGCACATGCCGATCCTCGCGCTTTAAGGTTCGGCTTCTTCGGGGACCGGCGTACCCGTATCGGGATCGGTCGCACGCTTCGCCATTTCATAGAGCGCATTATATTCGGGCCCGGGCGGATAGCCCTTGCCCAGCGCCACCCAATTATAGGGCAGGCGGTCGAACATCATCCCCTGCGCCTCGGCGCGCGGCAGTTTGGGCCTGGCGTCGCGGCCGACCCCCGCGATCGCACGCAGCTCGGGCGACAGCCGATGCCGCTCCGTGTCGGTGCCGCACACGGTAATCGACCCATCGTCGGCCGGTTTGCAGCGCCGGATCGGGTCGACCATCTCCTTGGCATTGGCGGCAGCGGTTTCGGCATTGCGCGGCGGCGGCGGTGCGGGCGGCCCCTGCACCTGTGCGGCGGTCGTCCCTGCCATCGTCATCGCGATGACACAGGATGCGGCAAAAGCGCCGCCGAATCGGGCGAAGCATCCTCGACAAGCGGTGCGGCCGGCCATATGGCGCGCACCATGCCCGACGGGGGCGGCAAGGCAATAGCAAAGACGGAGAGTATCGGGATGACGAACAGCAGCAACCTCGACCGGGTGCTCGTGCTCGAAATGGTGCGCGTCACCGAAGCCGCGGCGATCGCGGCGGCGAAGCTGATCGGGCGCGGCGACGAGAAAGCCGCCGATGCCGCGGCAGTCGAGGCGATGCGCACCGCGTTCAACACGCTCTATATGGACGGCACCATCGTCATCGGCGAAGGCGAGCGCGACGAGGCGCCGATGCTCTATATCGGCGAAAAGGTCGGCAATGCGCCGGGCAAGGGCCCGAAGATCGACATCGCGGTCGACCCGCTCGAAGGCACGACGATCACCGCCAAGGCGGGGCCCAATGCGCTCGCGGTGCTGGCGATCGCCGAGGAAGGCTGCCTGCTCAACGCCCCCGATGTCTATATGGACAAGCTCGCGGTCGGCGCCGGCTATTCACCGAACATCGTCAATTTCGACAACAGCATCCGCGAAAATGTCGAGGCGGTGGCGCGCGAGAAGGGCTGCGGCCCCGAGGACATCATGGTGTGCGTGCTCGACCGGCCGCGCCACGAAGCGATGATCACCGAATTGCGCAGCCTCGGCTGCGGCGTCGCGCTGATCCCCGACGGCGACGTCGCCGGCGTGATCGCGACGACCAACCCCGAAACCAACATCGACATCTATATGGGGTCGGGCGGCGCGCCCGAGGGCGTCCTCGCCGCGGCGGCGCTGCGCTGCGTCGGCGGCCAGTTCAAGGGCCGGCTGCTGTTCCGCAACGACGACGAACGCAAGCGTGCCGCCAAATGGGGCGTCGAGGATCTCGACCGCGTCTATGACCTCGAAGACCTTGCCAAGGGCGACGTGATCTTCGCCGCGACCGGCGTCACCGACGGGTCGCTGCTGCGCGGGGTCAAGCATCGCCGCGACGGCGTGATGACCACCGAAACTGTCGTGATGCGCGCCTCGTCGGGGACGGTGCGCTGGGTTAAGGGCGAACATCGGGCGGGGTAACCGTACACCGGGCGGTTGCGGCCGGACACTGGCCTTGTCAGATCGTCACCCCGGACTTGATCCGGGGTCCATGACCCCGACGCCGAAATGGATTCCGGATCAAGTCGGGGATGACGAAAATGGAAAGCAACGGCGGTTTTCGCCGCCTCGCCCTATTCGTCCTCGCCGTCGTCCTTCGGCCGGCGGATTTCGCTAACGAGCAGCTTGTCGATCTTGCGGCCGTCCATGTCGACGATCTCGAAGCGCCAGCCCTTGTCGCTGAAATGCTCGCCTTCCTCCGGCAAGCGCTTCAGAATGGCAAGCGCATGGCCGGCGGCGGTCGCATAGTCGCGATCGTCCGCCAGTTCGATTCCCAATCGTTCGGCCATCTGGTCGGCGGGCATCGATCCGGCGATCAGCAGGCTGCCGTCGTCGCGCTCGACGACGAAGGGTTCGCTGCCGATATCCTGGTCCGACGCGAATTCGCCGGCGATCGCCGCGAGCAGGTCGGCGGGGGTCACCAGTCCTTCGAAATGGCCATATTCGTCATGGACGAACAGCATCGGCACGTCGGCCGCGCGCAGGCTTTCGAGCGCGTCCATCGCGTCGATCTGGTCGTGGATGACCTTGGCCGGCCGGGTCAGCGTTTCAAGGTCGAGCGTGTCGCCGCGGAACAGCGCCGCCGCGATATCGCGCGCCTGCACGACGCCGACGATCTCGTCGACCGAACCGCGCGCGACGGGGATGCGCGTGTGCGGGGTTTCGAGCAGCTTGGCGCGCACCATGTCGGCGTCCGACACGATTTCGATCCAGTCGACATCCTTGCGCGGCGTCATCACTTCGCGCACCGGACGGTCGGCCAGCCGGACGACGCCCGAGATGATCGCGCGCTCGCTTTCCTCGATCACCCCCGATTTCGACGCCTCGGCGACGATCAGGTGCAGTTCCTCGGCGGTCACCCGGTCTTCCGATTCGCGGTTGAGGCCGAGCAGGCGAAAGACCAGCGCCGAACTGTTGTCGAGCAGCCAGACGAGCGGCGCGGCGATTCGCGACAGCCAGTACATCATCGGCGCGACGATGATCGCGATCCGTTCGGGGGCGCGGAGCGCAAATTGTTTGGGCACCAGTTCGCCGGCGATCAGCGAAGCGTAGGTGGTGAGTGCGATGACCAGCGCGAAGGCCACCGACAAGGCGGTTTCCGCGTCGAACCCGAACAGCGCCTGCAGGCGCTCGGCCACCGGCTGGCCGAGGCTGGCGCCAGAATAAGCGCCGGTCAGCACGCCGATCAGCGTGATGCCGACCTGCACGGTCGAGAGAAAACGACCGGGGTCCGATGCGAGCTGGCGCGCGATCTTCGCGCCGCGGCTGCCGCGCTTTTCGGCGGCCTGCAACCGCGGGTCGCGTGACGAGACGATCGCGAGTTCGGACATGGCGAAAACGCCGTTGAGGAGGATGAGGATCAGGATGATCACGACATCCGACCAGGGAAAAGGGGTCATGGGAGAATCGAGGGGGGGGCGGTCGTACGGCGCATCGGCGCCCGGCCCCTGTCAGCTTCGGTCATGCCTTCCTATAGGCGAAAGGCGACGGGATACACAATGGGATCGGCGCCAGCCGGCCAAGGGGGATCGTCGCCCGGCTCAGCCGCCGTTCAGCATGATTTTGGAACCAGTTGGCGGGCCAGCTGTTATCGGCACATTGGGCGGCCATCGCAGGACCGGGTCGGACCGCCAAGCAAGGGAGCGAAAAGATGAAGACCAATATGATCAGGCTCACCATCCTCGCGAGCATCGGCGCGCTGTCGCTGAGCGCCTGCGTCACCGATCCGGTGACTGGCGAGAAGAAGATTTCAAAGGCCGCGATCGGCGGCGTCGGCGGCGCGCTGGGCGGCTATCTGCTCGGCGATCTCATCGGCGGCAAGAACAGCCGCACCGAGGAAATCGTCGGCGCGGGCATCGGCGCGGTCGCCGGCGCGGGCGTCGGCTATTATATGGATCAGCAGGAAAAGAAGCTGCGCGAACGTACCGCCGGCACCGGCATCGACGTCGAACGGCAGGGCGACCAGCTCGTGCTCAACATGCCCGGCGACGTCACCTTCGATTATAACAGCGCGCTGGTGAAATCGCAGTTTCGCAGCGCCCTCGACAATGTCGCATCGACGCTCGCCGAATATCCGAGCACCTATATCGACATCTATGGTCACACCGATTCGACCGGCAGCGACAGCTATAACCAAGGCCTGTCCGAACGCCGCGCCGCGTCGGTCGCCGACTATCTGGGCGGCCGCGGCATCCAACGCGCCCGCATGGCGACGATGGGCTATGGCGAATCGCAGCTCAAATGTTCGCCCGAACGCAGCGAAGCCGACTATCAATGCAACCGCCGCGTCGAAATCCGCATCGCGCCGGTGACGCAGGCCGATGTGAACGCCGCACGCTGATCTCCACTCCCGTGGACAGGAAAGGGCGTCGCCTGTGGGCGGCGCCCTTTTTTGTATGCGCTTTTAGGCTAGGCTGGGAAAACTGGCCTTCAGCCCGTCGATCAGGAACTGCACCGCGAGGGCGGCGAGCAGCACGCCGAGCAGCCGGGTGATCAGCGCCTCGCCCTTATTGCCGATCAACCGCATCAGCGGCCCCGCCGACAGCAGCGCGGCAAGCGTCAGCAGCAGCACGAGAAGCAACGCGGCGAAGATCACGAAGGCACGGTCGAGCCCGTTGTTTTGCGCCACCAGCAGCATCACCGACGCGATCGATCCCGGCCCGGCGATCATCGGCATCGCCATCGGAAAGACCGACACATCCTCGATCTCCGGGGTCGCCTTGACCTTTTCGGCCCGCTGCTCGCGCCGTTCGGTGCGCTTTTCGAACACCATGTCGATCGCGATGATGAACAGCATGACACCGCCCGCGATGCGGAAGCTGTCGAGGTCGATGTGCAGGAAACTCAGCAGCGCTTCGCCGAACATCGCGAAGAAGACGAGGATGGCGCCCGCGATGATCACGGCGCGGATCGCCATCGACCGGCGCTGTTCGGCATTGGCGCCTGTCGTCAGGCTGGCATAGATCGGCGCACAGCCCGGCGGATCGATGATCACGAACAGCGTCACGAAGGCCGAGATGAAGAGGTCGAGCATCAGCGGGGCGCCGCCGCGACGCGGTCGTCGATCACCGGTTGCATCGCGGTGCCGTCCCACATCCGCACCGTGACGCGGCGCGACCCGTCGGCGGCGACGCTCGACGTCCAGCTCAAAGTCTGGTCGGGCGAAACGCCGACGACCATATCGCCGCCGCCTTCCTCGCCCGCATCGACCGCAACCCCGGGACGCGAACCGCATTTCGCCTGCTTCGCTTCGATGAAATCGGGCGCATCGCGCGGCGTCGTCAGCGTGTCGCCATGGTCGAGTACCCAGCGTATCCGGCCCTTCTTGGGATCGCGCCGCCAGACGGTGGTGAAATAGCCCTGCGCGCCGCCCTTCTGCCACGCGCCGGTGGTGGCGCCGCTATGGCCGTCGCAACTGATATAGACGGCGTGCGGCTGCCATTTGACCGCCTCGGCCGGGTCCTTCTGCGATTTGAGCCAGTCCAGCGCGACGACGCGCTGCGGCACGAACATCACCGCATCGGGCGCGGCCGTCTCGCGAAACGCCGTCCACTGGCCCTTTTCCTGCGCCAGCCGGGCAAAGGCGATTTCGGCGGCGATATAGGCGCTGGGGTTCGGCGCCAGCGGCCGGTCGCGCTCGCGCGCCGCCGCGCCGCCGATCGCGATCGCCGACGACAGAACCGCGGCGATCAGCAAACGCCGCATCAGAAACCCTCCGGGTCGGCGAGCCCGGCGCGGCGATGCGCGGCGACGAGCGTGTTGCGCAGCAGGCACGCGATCGTCATCGGACCGACGCCGCCGGGCACCGGGGTGACCGCCGCCGCGACCGATGCCGCGCCCGCATAGTCGACGTCTCCGACCAGCCGGCCTTTCGCGGCGCCCTCGGCGGGCGGCAGGCGGTTGATGCCGACGTCGATCACCGTCGCGCCGGGCTTGATCCAGTCGGCCTTCACCATCTCCGGACGCCCGACCGCCGCGACGACGATGTCGGCGCGGCGCACGACATCGGCAAGGTCCTGCGTCCGGCTATGCGCGATGGTGACGGTGCAATTGGCGCCGAGCAGCAGCGCCGCCATCGGCTTGCCGACGAGGATCGAGCGGCCGATCACCACCGCATCCTTGCCCGAAAGGTCGCCGAGCCGGTCCTGCAGCAGCAGCAGGCAGCCATAGGGCGTGCAGGGGACCATCCCGGCGATGCCGAGCGCCAGGCGGCCCGCGCTGACCGGAGTCAGCCCATCGACATCCTTGTCGGGGTGGATCGTCGCGACCGCCGCCTGTTCGTCGAGATGGCCGGGAAGCGGCAATTGCAGCAGGATGCCGTCGACGCTGTCGTCGGCGTTGAGCTGGCGCAGCAGCGTTTCGACCTCGTCCTGCGTCGCTGTGGCGGGCAGGCGATGCTCGAAGCTCGCCATGCCGGCGGCGACCGTCGCCTTGCCCTTCGACCCGACATAGACCGCGCTCGCCGGATCGTCGCCGACGAGGACGACCGCGAGACCGGGCACCCGGCCCGTCGCGGCGGCGAAGGCGGGAACCGCATCGGCGATCCGTGCGCGCAGGCCGGCGGCGAACGCCTTGCCGTCGATGACGTCCGCGGCGGTCATGTCAGGCCACCCCGGCGTTCATGCCGAGCTGATAGAGATAGGAGATCACCGGCCCCTGCAGGATGATGATCAGGATCAGCACGACCATCGGCGTCAGGTCAAGCCCTCCGAAATCGGGCATGATCCGCCGGAAAGGGCGATAGAGCGGCTCGGTAATCCGTTCGAGCACATTCCAGAGCTGCGCCACGAAATCATTGTGGGTGTTGATGACGTTGAAGGCGATCAGCCACGACATCACCGCCTGCACGATGATGATCCACCACAGCACGTTGAGGATGATCGACAGGATTTGCAGCAACATTACGTACATCAGGGTCTCCGGCCAGGCTGGTGTCGGGTCGTAGCCCCCTCCTAGCGGTGAATGAGCGTGCCTGCACCCCTGGCGGTGAAAATTTCGAGCAGCATCGCATGCGGGATGCGTCCGTCGAGGATGACCGCCGCCTCGACCCCGGCATCGACCGCGGCGACGCACGTCTCGACCTTCGGGATCATGCCGCCGGTGATCGTCCCGTCGCCCTTCAGCGCCTCGATCGCCGGGCGGTCGAGATCGGTAAGAAGTGCGCCCGACTTGTCGAGCACACCCGAAACGTCGGTAAGGAGGAAAAAGCGCTTCGCGCCAAGCGCGCCGGCGATTGCTCCCGCCATCGTGTCGGCGTTGATGTTGTAGGTCGCGCCGTCGGCGCCCAGCGCGACGGGCGCGATGACCGGGATGAAATTATCCTTGGTCAGATTGGCGAGGATCGTCGGGTCGACCGCCACCGGCTCGCCGACGAAGCCGAGGTCGACGTGGCGCTCGATCCCCGAATTGGGGTCGGGTTCGCTGCGATGGACCTTTTCGGCGAGCACCAGATTGGCGTCCTTGCCCGAAATGCCGACCGCGCGGCCGCCGAGCCCGGCGATCCAGCCGACGATTTCCTTGTTGATCTTGCCCGCCAGCACCATTTCGGCAACCTCGGCGGTCGCAGCATCGGTGACACGCAGCCCGCCGACGAACTGCGATTCGATGCCGAGCTGTTTCAGCATCGCGCCGATCTGCGGCCCGCCGCCGTGGACGACGACCGGATTGATGCCGACCGCCTTCAGCAGCACGACATCCTCGGCGAAATCGCGCTGCGCTTCGGGATCGCCCATCGCGTGGCCGCCATATTTGATCACGAAGGTCTCGCCGGCATAACGCTGCAGATAGGGCAGCGCCTCGACGAGCGTTTCCGCCTTGGCGAGCAGGTCGGGCATTTTCGAGGGGTCAGTCACAGGGGTCATTCCGCATTCTTTGTATCGAGGCGGCGGCCGATCGCGACCACCGCCATCACGAGCAACGGCACCATTACCGCCGACAGCACCACCTTGGCGATCATCTGGCCGAGCATCAGGTCGCCGATCGGCCGCACGCCATAGAAGCTGACCGTGATGAAGATCAGCGTATCGATGATCTGGCTCAAGGCCGCCGCGACGAACCCGCGCAGCGGCAGCAGCCGGCCGTTGTTCGCGGTCATCCGCGAAAACAGCCAGACGTTGAGGCTGACCGAGACGCCATAGGCGAGAATGCCCGCCGCCATCATCCGCCAGCCCTGGCCGACGATGATCGGAAACGCCTCCTTCGCGGGCTCGTACATTCCCGCGTCGGTCGGCAATTGCAGCACGAACACGGTGAGGATAATCGCGAGGATCAGCGGAATGAAGCCCAGCCGCACCAGCCGGTCGGCGACGACGCGCCCGTGCAGTTCGGCGATACCGCTCGAAATCGCGATCAGGGTCAGGAAGGGAAAGATGCCCGCCTCGACCGCCAGCGGCCCGAGCGCGACCTGCTTCGCGCCCAGAAAGCCGCCGAGCGGCACCATGCCGCCATAGAGGATCGCGAAGAGCAGCAGGGAGGGCGCGATCACGCGCGGGGAGCCTTGTTCCATCGGCGCCGCTTAATCGCTTTTGCGGGCGCTGGAAAGATGCGCGCTCAATCGGACGGGTTATCCTTTCCATCGGGCGGATTATATTTTTGCAGGAAGCTTTCCATTGCCGTCAGCAGCGTCATTCGGTCGGCCTCGCGGCTGAAATAATGGTCGGCAAGCGGGACCGACACGAACTCGACCGCTTTTCCCGCCTTCGTCATCGCCGCGTGCATCTTCACCGACTGGACATGATCGACGGTGGCGTCCTTCCTGCCGTGGATCAACAGCAGCGGCGCCTTGATCCGGTCGATCGCGTGGATCGGCGACACGGCGGCAAAATCGGGCGTCATCTTCTCCCACTGGCCGCGATAGAGGCGGCCGCGCGTGCTGCGGGCGAAATCGTTGACCTCGCGCCGCAGGTTGGCGACGCCGGCGATCGAAATGGCGCAGCGATAGAGATCGGGATCCTTGGCGATGCCCCACATCGCCGCGTAGCCGCCGTAGGAGCCCCCGACGATGCAGACGCGTTTCGGATCGGCGATCCCTTCCTTCACCGCCCACTCGACACCGTCGCTGACATCGTCCTGCATCGCAAAGCCCAGCTGCCCCTGCCCGGCGCGTTCGAAGGCCGCCCCGTAACCGGTCGAGCCGCGGAAATTCGGCTGGAGAACGCCATAGCCGCGCTCGGCCAGGAACTGCGCCCAATAGTCATAGTCCAGCGCGTCGTGCGCCCAGGGCCCACCGTGCGGCATGACGATGAAAGGCAGCGGCGTTGCGGTGCGATGGCGGGGCAAGGTGAGTACGCCTTCGATCGCTAGGCCGTCGCGGGCCTTGTACTGCACCATTTTTGCCCGTGAAAGCCGCTTGCTGCCGATCGCCTCGTTCATCTCCGCCAGTTTGGCAAGATTGCCCGAGACGGTGTCATAATAGAATAAAAGGCCCGGATTTTCGGGCGTACTGACCCTCACGAGCATCTTCGCGAGGTCCTGGCTGTAGCTTTCGATCCGGACGACAGCCATCGGCGCGCGGCCGTCGAGCTCCTTCTGGTGCGCCGCCATGACGGGATCGAGCCAGTGTACCGGCCGCGCCGGGTCGTTCGTATAGACGCCAAGCAGCTTCGACCCGTCAACGGACAGCGCGAGGCCTTCGATATTGGCGCCCTTGGCGGCATAGACGGTGCGAATATGCCGCCCGGTAACAATGTCGACTTCGGTTACGACGGATCGCCCGTCGGCGCCCTCGGCAATGGCAAAGCCGTTATCACCGCCCGGAACGAATAGAAACGGGACGCGTAGATCCTCTTCGTCGCGCAGCTGTGCGCTATCGACCGCCTGAAAAACGTCCTTGCCGGCCGACCGGTAGAGGAGCGCCGCCTTCGTAGTTTGGTCGCGATAATGGATGCCGTAACGAACTTGGCCCAGGTGATCAGCGCCCCAGTCAAGCACGCCCTCCCGTCCCTTTTCTTCCAGCCGCTTGCGTCCGGACGTTACATCGACGCGATAGACTGCGGGCCAAAATTCGGGCGAGCTGTAGATTGAATTTTGCGCCGCCACGAGGATCTCGGTACTGCCGTCGGCCGGCACCCACAGCAGATTTGCCGTATTCTGCCCGTTCAGATCCCAGAGCAGCTTGGTCACCTTGCCCGTCGTGCGGCTGATCCCGACGAGGCGTGAAATATACCATCGATCGCCCGTGACCTGTTGCAACGCGGTGACACCTGCGATGACGTTGTCGTTGCCGACCCAGCGTAGCCAGCCAACTTCGGCATCGTCCGGGAGCTTGATGATCACCGCCGTGCTGAAATCGCTGCCGATCTCGTGCAGGACGATGCGCTGTTCGCCACGGACGGCAAAAAGCCCTGCCAGATGTCTGCCGTCGGGAGACAATCGAGCGCCTTCAACGAAGGGCAACTCGGCAAAAGCCTGTGTCGGCAGCGGCGCAGTCGCCGCCGGTGCTGGAGAAGGCGATCCAGGTTCGGCCGCCGCTGCCGCCATCATGCCCGCCAATAGGCCCGTCAGAACCAGGAACCACCGCATGATCACCCCCCCCTTCAACAGCCTGTAACTACAAACCAATTCACCGCGCGCCAAGCCCGATAGCGCGACGCGCACCGCTGCGATTCCCTTGCCCCGCCGCCAAAGCCCGTTAGACAGGCGGCATCATCTTGGCGGAGACGCGGCGGACTATGGAACGGTTTATCGGATTGCTCGGCATCGTCGCGCTGCTGGCGATTGCCCTGCTGTTTTCGTCGAATCGCCGCTGGATCCGCCTGCGCGTCGTCGTGCCCGCCTTCCTGCTGCAGGCCGGCTTCGCGCTGCTGGTGATCGGGACGCCATGGGGCCGCGCGATCATCCAAGCGATGTCGAGCGGCGTGTCGAACCTGCTCGGCTATGCCAAGGCCGGAACCGATTTCATCTTCGGGCCGCTCGCCTCGCCCGAAATCGGCGCCAACAGCTTTGCAATCGCGGCGCTGCCCGTGATCATCTTTTTCGCCTCGCTGATCTCGATCCTCTATTATCTCGGCATCATGCAGCTGGTGATCAAATGGGTCGGCGGCGCGATCCAGACGATCACCGGCATCACCAAAGTCGAAAGCCTCGGCGCCGCGGCGAATATCTTCGTCGGCCAGAGCGAAAGCCCGCTCGTCATCCGTCCCTATCTCGCGGGGCTGACGCCGTCGCAGCTGTTCACCGTCATGACCGTCGGCATGGCGGGGGTCGCGGGGACGATTCTCGGCGCCTATGCCAGCATGATCGGCGAGCAATTGCTGCCCTATCTGCTCGCGGCCAGCTTCATGTCGGCGCCGGGCGGCATCCTGATGGCCAAGATCATGATGCCCGACGATCCCAAGGACATCGGCATCGAACCCGTGATCATGCCCGAGGCGAGCCACGACGAGGAGCGCCCCGCGAACATCATCATGGCGGCGGCGCAGGGTGCGCAGACGGGGGTCAAGCTGGCGGTCGCGGTCGGCGCGATGGTGCTCGCCTTCGTCGCACTCGTCGCCCTCGCCAATGGGCTGCTCGCGGGCATCGGCGGCTGGTTCGGCTATCCCGACCTGTCCTTTCAGGCGGTGATCGGCGCGATCTTTCGTCCCGTCATGTGGCTGATGGGGGTGCCGTGGGACGAAAGTGCCGTCGCGGGCGGCCTGTTCGGGACCAAGGTCGTGCTCAACGAATTCGTCGCCTTCATCGACCTCGGCAAGGTGCAGGGCGATTTGTCGGCGATCTCGGTCGCGATCGCGACCTTTGCGCTGTGCGGCTTTGCCAATTTCTCGAGCATCGCGATCCAGATGGCGGTGACCGGCGGACTCGCCCCGAACCAGCGGCCGATGATCGCGCGGCTCGGGCTGAAGGCGCTGCTCGCGGGCAGCCTGTCAAACCTGATGTCCGCGGCTCTGGCAGGGCTGATGCTCGGGCTGATGTAGCCGGATTGCAAATCGGGCCGGTGTGACGTAGCCTTCCCCGGGACCAGCAGTGACCTTTGGCAGGGAAAGGTTTTGCGGTGATGCGACTTTCATTCCCATGGAAAGCGGCGGCGGGAATTATCCTGATCGCCGGGAGCGGCATGCTGACGACCAGCACGGCGCAGATTCCCGACGAACGGCGGTACCGGCCGCCCGAAGCCACCATCTATCGCGATGCCGCCTACCGCGGCCCCGCAGTGTTCATCGGCGAGGCCAAGTCCAACCTCGGCCTCGCGTGGCCGGTCAATTCGATCCGGGTCGCCAGCGGCCGCTGGGAATTGTGCGAAAAGACGCGCTATCGCGGTACCTGCCGGACGGTCGAGCGCGACACCCCGATGCTCGGCAACGTCCTGCGCGGGCTGACCATCCAGTCGATCCGCCCCGTTGGATCGGGGGGTGGCGGCTGGAACCCCAACCCGCCCGCGAACGATCAGGTCGTGCGTGGCAATTTCGCCGAATTCCATACCCAGCCCGGCACTGGCGGCTACCGCGTTCTCGCCTGCGCCAGCGGATCGTCGACCGCCAATTGCGCCGCGCGCACCGCCGACAGCTGGTGCCGCTCCGTCGGCTGGAACGGCTCGGCGCGCGAGCATATGGAAACGGTCGCGAACCGCGTCTATCTCGCCGACGTGCTGTGCGTCCGCTCGGGCTATTGACGATGCGCCGCTCCGCCCCCCTCGCCCTCGCCGCCGCCACGCTCATGCTGGCGGCCTGCGCCTCCACCCCGGCCCGTACCGGAACATCCTATGATTGCGACCGCGGAACGCGGCTGGTCGTCAACTATCTGCCCAATGCCGCGATCGTCCGCGTCAACGGACGCCAGACGATGACCCTGCGGTCGACGCCGGCCAATATGGGCCAGATTTACGAGAACAAGAGCGGCGCCCGGCTGCATCGCACCGGCAACAGCGTGACATGGAATACCGCGCTGCGCTCGGCGCCCGAAAGCTGCCGCGTCGCGATGCGTCCGCTCTGAAAAAGGGGGATGGGCCGCCGGTAAAAGCCGGCGGCCCTTTCAAAGATCCATCTGTGCAAAGGCGGCGCGGACCTCGGCGGCGAACAGCTCGGGCTGTTCCCACGCGGCGAAATGGCCGCCGCGAGCCGCTTCGCTCCAATAGACGATGTTGCGATACCGCCGTTCGGCCCAGCGCCGCGACAGGCGCATGATTTCGTTCGGGAACAGGCTGCATCCCGTCGGGACGTCGATCTCGCCCGCCGCGAACTGACGGAAGCTGTGCCAATAGAGCCGCGCCGACGAAGCAGCACTGGCGGTCAGCCAATAGAGGCTGATCGTGTCGAGCATCGCATCCTTCGACACCGCCTGTTCGGGATGGCCGCCGATCGACTGGCCGCCGGGCTGGTGCCCGCAATCGGTCCAGCCGTGGAATTTCTCGGCGATCCACGCCATCTGTCCGGCCGGGGAATCGGTCAGCGCATAGCCGATCGTCTGCGGCCGCGTTGCCTGCTGCGTCGAATAGCCATTGTCCTTGGCCTGATACCAGCCGAAGCGCGCGAGATAGAGCTTCTCTTCATCGGTGAGATCGCTCATCAGCTCGGGCGGCGGCGCGCCGGTGACCATGTTGACGTGGATGCCCGCGCAATGGCCGGCGTGATGCATGCCGATCGCCGAGGTTACCGCGCTGCCCCAGTCGCCGCCCTGCGCGAAATAGCGGTCATAGCCGAGCGCGCGCATCAGCGCGTCCCACGCGGCGGCGATCTGCTCGACATCCCAGCCGGAGCGGGTGGGCTTGCCCGAGAAACCGAAACCGGGAAGCGACGGGATGACGAGGTGATAGTCGGCCGACAGCGGTTCGATGACGTCGAGAAATTCGAGGACCGATCCCGGCCAGCCGTGCGTCAGCACCAGCGGCCGCGCGGCAGGATTGTCCGAGCGGATATGGAGGAAATGGATATCGAGCCCGTCGACTGTGGCCAGAAAGTTGGGCCAGGTGTTGAGCCGCGCCTCGATCCGCCGCCAGTCATATTCGTCGCGCCAATAGGTGGCGAGTTCGCGGGCGTAAGCGAGCGGAATGCCCTGATCCCAATCGTCGACCGTTTCCTTCTCGGGCCAGCGGGTGCGTGCCAGCCGGTCGCGAAGATCGTCGAGCGCGTCCTGCGGCACCTCAACGCGGAATGGGCGGATATGTTCGACGTTCATCACCTTCCCCTTGTGCGGTGGTCAGGGCCGCGCCGGCGCCTTGCAGCCGCGTTGCAGGCCGATGCCTTTCAGGAAGCCGCGGCGCACCGTCCCGGCATAGACCGCAAAGGCATAGCGGCGGCGTTCGGCATTGGCGCCGGTGACCTCGCCGATCAGCCCGCCGAACGGGATGATCGAGCCGGCCACATTGCCCGCGACGCGGCCGGTGGTTTCCTCGCGCTTCTTGCCGAGGCTCTTGTCGACCTGCTCGTTGACGTCGGGGCCGAGCACCTCGTTGAGTTCGGTAACCTCGCGGATGATCGCGGCGCATTTGCCGAGCCCGCCGAGCGAATAGGGATCGTCCTGGATCGCCAACAGCTTTTCGGGGACTTCCTTGCCGTCGAAGGGTTCGGTCACCGAATCGGCGGTTTTCTTGATCGTCGTTTCTTCGGGCGCCCCCTGTTGCGCGTAAAGCGGCGCGGCGGAGGTCAGGGCAAATAGCGAAAGCGTGAAGGCAATTTTGCGGTGCATGATCGGCTCCCCTGGCGGCGCCGGAGGGCGCCTTGTCTTACAAACGCCCGCCGGCCGTTTCGGCTCCGTTCCATCGCCGACCGCTGCCACACTGTGCAATGGCACAGCGATCGTCCAGCCATAAATGCCGGGCGGCGCGCGGCCGCTTTCCGTCACCGCGTCGGCACGGGCTCCGGCCCCGTCCAGTCATAGAAGCCGCGCCCGGCCTTCTTGCCGACCCAGCCCGCCTCGACATATTTGACGAGCAGCGGCGCGGGACGGAATTTCGGATCGCCGGTGCCGCTGTAGAGCACGCGGATGATCTCGAGGCAGGTGTCGAGCCCGATGAAGTCGGCCAGCGTGATCGGCCCCATCGGATGGTTGAGGCCGAGGCGGCAGCCCGTATCGATGTCCTGCATCGACGCGACGCCTTCGCCCAAGGCAAACACCGCCTCGTTGATCAGCGGCATCAGCACGCGGTTGACGATGAAGCCCGGCGCGTCGTTGGCGTGGACGATTTCCTTGCCGAGCCCGCGGCCGAACGCCTCGACGGCGGCGAGCGTCGCGTCGCTGGTCGCGAGGCCGCGGATCAGTTCGATCAGGCCCATCACCGGGACGGGATTGAAGAAATGGACGCCGATGAAGCGCGCAGGGTCGTGCGCTGCCTGCGCGAGGCGGGTGATCGGGATCGAGCTGGTGTTGGTCGCGAGGATCGCGGTAGCCGACAGATGCGGACCGACGCTGGCGAAGATCGCGCGCTTGACTTCCTCGCGCTCGGTCGCTGCCTCGATCACGAGGTCGGCGGGGGCGAAGGTGCTGTGATCGGCGACCGGGGTAATCCGGCCGAGCAGCGCGTCGGCATCGGCCTGCGTCATCTTTTCCTTGGCGGCGAGACGGCCGAGTGCCTTGGCGATACCCACCTTGCCCGCTTCGGCGCGCGACATGTCGATGTCGGAGAGCAGAACGTCGTGCCCGGCGCCTGCCGAAACCTGCGCGATGCCCGCGCCCATTTGCCCTGCCCCGATGACGCCAACGATCATATTCTGCCCTTTCGCTATATCCTGCCCGTGCCCCTACGGCTTCGGCCGGAAGCGTCAAGGGTCAGCGTCAAGGGCGCGTATCAGGGAGCCGAGCGAAACTCGGTCGCGGCTGCAAGGATCAGCGCGAAGGCGGGATCGGCGTCGTCCCATGTCGCGAGCGGGGTCCAGCCGCCGGCGCGAAGCAGCAGGTTCGCGTCGCGCGGACCATATTTATGGCTGTTCTCGCTGTGGATCGTCTCCCCCTTCGCCATATGATAAAGCTGGCCGTCGACGGTGAAATCCATGTCGCAGGCGGCGACGAGGTGCATTTCGATCCGCGCATGGACATCGTCCCAGATCGCGCGGTGGGAGAAATTCTCGACCGGGATGGTGCCGCCGAGCTCGCGGTTGATCCGTTCGAGCAGGTTGAGGTTGAACGCCGCGGTCACCCCGGCCGGATCGTCATAGGCGCGTTCCAATATGCCGACATCCTTGATCCGGTCGATGCCGATCAGCAGCAGTGATTCATCGCCGAGCGCCTCGCGCCAGTTGCGGAGCAGGTCGATCGCGGTGCGCGCGACCATGTTGCCGATCGTCGACCCGGGAAAGAAGCCGAGCTTGGGCAGCGGGCAGATCTCGCGCGGCAGCGCGACGCGCTGGGTGAAATCGGCCTCGACCGGATAGACCGGCAGGCCCGGAAAACGCTCCGCGAGTGCGAGCGCGCTGTCGCGGAGGAAGTCGCCTGAGATATCGACCGGGACATAAGCGGCGGGATCGATCGCGGCGAGCAGCAGCGGCGTCTTGGTCGAGCTGCCCGACCCCAGTTCGACGACCGCGCGGCCGGGCCCGATCGCCGCCGCCATCGCGGCGGCATGGCGGGTGAGAAGGTCGGTTTCGCTGCGCGTCGGATAATATTCGGGGAGCGCGGTGATATCCTCGAACAGCGCCGAGCCGGTCGCGTCGTAGAACCAGCGCGCCGGGATCGCCTTTTGCCGCTGCGCGAGGCCCGCCCGGACGTCGGCGCGGAAGGCGACGTCGACCCCCGCATCATCGGCGGAAATCTGCCGAAGTTGACGCACAACGCCCATGTCAAAGATCCTTCGCGAGGCGAACGCCGGTGAACTGCCAGCGCTGGTGGGGGTAGAAGAAATTGCGATAGGAGGCGCGGCAATGGCCGCGCGGCGTCGCGCAGCTGCCGCCGCGCAGCACGAACTGGCCGCTCATGAACTTGCCATTATATTCGCCGACCGCGCCGGGCGCGGCGCGAAAGCCGGGATAGGGGCGATAGGCGCTGCCGGTCCATTCCCATACGCTGCCGAACATCTGTTGCAGATCGGTGTCGGCGTCACTCGTATCGCCTGCCGGCTGGATCGGCCCCGCGCGATCGAGTTGCTGCCCCGACGCCGGATCGAACGTCGCCGCCGCGGCCTCCCACTCGATCTCGGTCGGCAGCCGCGCGCCCGCCCATGTCGCAAACGCGTCGGCCTCGTAAAAGCTGATATGGGTCACCGGCGCGGCGGGATCGATGTCCCGCCACCCCGAGAGGGTGAACTGACGCCCACCGTCCCAATAGGCGGGCGCGTCGATATCCTCGTCCTGCACCCACGCCCAGCCATCGCTGAGCCATAGCGACGGGGTGTGATAGCCGCCGTCGCCGATGAATTGCTGCCATTCGCCATTGCTCACCGCCCGGCTCGCGAGCGCGTGCGGGGTGAGAAGGGCGGAAAACTGCGGAAGTTCACAGTCGAAGGCAAAATCTTCACCCGCATGGCCGATCTGTACGACGCCCTCGGCGCCCTTGATCCAGCGCATCGGGCCGGCATCGGCCGAAGCCGCGGAAATCTGCGCAACTTCACGCGCGATTGCATCGTCTGTAGGCCATATCGCGGGGCCGAGCGGGTTCTGTGCGAAAAGATGCTTGATGTCGGTGAGCAGCAATTCCTGATGCTGCTGTTCGTGCTGGATGCCGAGGGTGACGAGCGCGTGCGCGGCCAGCGGCAACGCGGGTAGCGCGCTTTGCACCGCTGCGTCGACATGCGCGCGCCAGACGCAAATTTCGTCGAGCGACGGACGGGTCAGCAAGCCGCGTTGCGGGCGGGCGTGGCGCGGTCCTTCGGCCTCGTAATAGCTGTTGAAGAGATAGGGATAACGCGCATCGAACAGGCGATAGCCGGGGAGGTGATCGCGCAGCACGAAGGTTTCGAAAAACCATGTCGTGTGCGCAAGATGCCATTTGGCGGGCGAAGCGTCGGGCATCGACTGCGCGCTGGCGTCGGCGTCGGACAGCGCGGCGACCAGATCGAGCGACAGGCGCCGCGTCGCGGCGAAGCGGCCGCTCAGCGCCAGCATCGCGTCGGTGCCGGCGGTCAGGGGTAAAGCGTCGTTCTGGCTGGCCATATCGAGACAATCCCCCGAGGCGCGATTCGGTTTCGCAAGGGGAGGAATATGATGGCGCCGGGCCCGATTGTCTAGAACATTAAGGGAACATCTATGCCTCGTCGTGCCGAACCTTCGGCAACGCTCAGGACAGGCTTGATCCGGCATCCATTCCTTCGGCGTCTCGGTGGACCCCGGATCAAGTCCGGGGTGACGAAGTTCAGGATCAGCGCGTTGCGCCGGGTTTCCAGAGGATGTCTCCGCCCGCCGCGGCATTGAGGTGGCGGGTCAGGACGAAGAGATGGTCCGACAGGCGATTGAGATAGGTGAGCGCGAGCGGGTTGAGGTCGCGCTCTCCGTTCGCGGCCACCGCGGCGCGTTCGGCGCGGCGCGCGACCGCGCGCGCGAGGTGGAGCCGCGCCGCCGCCTCGGTCCCGCCGGGCAGGATGAAGCTTTTGAGCGCGTCGAGACCGTCGTTCATGCCATCGATTTCGTCCTCAAGCCGGGCGATCTGGCTGGGCACGACGCGCAGTGCCATCTCGTGCGGGCCGAAACCGAACTGAATGTCGGGCGGGGTCGCAAGGTCGGCGCCGAGGTCGAACAGCTCGTTCTGGATGCGCGACAGCATCGCGGCTTCGTCACTTGCCGGGTCAAGCGCGGCGGCGGCAATGCCGACCCAACTGTTCGCTTCGTCGACATCGCCGATCGCCGCCATCAGCGGCGCCGACTTCGCGATGCGCGAGCCGTCGACGAGGCCCGTCGTGCCGTCGTCGCCGGTGCGCGTGTAGATCTTGTTGAGCTTGACCATCTTATCTGCCTGGCGGCGGCGAAGCCCTAGCTGCCCGCGGCGAAAGCACCGATCAGGATGAGCAGCACGATGGTGATCGCCTGCCACTTCACGCGCGCCATCATCATCTTGTTCTGCATCACCTGATTCTCGCGCACCGTGCCGTCGATCTGGGCGCGATGGCCCTGCGAGAAATAGAAGAGCCCGCGCGCGAGCGAGAAAAGGACGAAGCCGGCGGCGACCACGACGCCAAGGACAAGCAGAAGTTCCATGCCCCCTATTTAGGGCATTTGCAGCGAATAACCAGTGGGAAGCCGCCCGCCGCGCAAATCGGCGGCAAGCGCCCGGCCATCGATGCCCGCATCGCGAAGCGCCGCGAGCGACGCGGCCGCGTCGCGCTTGGCGAGGCGCCGCCCGTCGGGGCCGCAGACGAGTGCGTGATGGCGATAGACCGGCGTCGGCAAGCCGAGCAGCGCCTGCAGCAGCCGGTGGACGTCGGTCGAGGCGATGAGGTCGGCGCCGCGGATGACGTGCGTCACCCCCATGGCGGCGTCGTCGAGCGTGCTCGCGAGATGATAGCTCGCCGGCGCATCCTTGCGCGCGAGGACGATATCGCCGTGCGTTTGGCTGTCGACGGTGCGCCTGCCTTGTCCCGCTTCCTCCCAGTCGAGGTCGCCCGCCAGCGCGGCGGCAGCCGCCATGTCGAGGCGCCAGCAATGCGCATCCGTCGCCATCCGGCGGTCGCGCGTCGCCGCGTCGAGGTGGCGGCAGGTGCCGGGGTAGATCGCACCCGCCGAGCCGTTCGGCGACCCGTGCGGCGCGGCGAGGCTCGCGGCGATGTCGGCGCGCGTACAGAAACAGGGATAGACAAGACCGCGGCTGCCGAGGTCGTCCAGCGCCGCGGCATAAGTGCCGAGCCGTTCGGACTGGCGCACCGCTTCGCCGTCGTGATCGATCCCGAGCCAGGCGAGATCGGCGAGCGACGCGGCAACATAATCCTCGCGCGAGCGGCTGCCGTCGATGTCGTCGATGCGAATGCGGAATTGCCCGCTGCCGGCGCGCGCGGCGGCGTGCGCAAGCGCCGCGCTATAGGCGTGACCGAGGTGGAGATCGCCGGTCGGGCTGGGGGCGAAGCGGGTCAGCATCGCCGCGTCATGAATCCATATGCTGTGCCGAGTCAAAGGCAATCGATCCATATCTTGCGGGCACAAGCCCCCTTGACGTCAGAATCTGATGCGGCATGTAATGATGGTGTCATGCAGGAACGGCAGTGGCGCGCCATCCCGCGAACATAGGGGGCAGCGTTACCAAGCCATGTTCCATCCCGATCTTGCCCGGCATCCCGATAGCTGTCCGGCGCTCGTCCTCAACGCCGATTATACGCCGCTCAGCTACTATCCCCTGAGCCTCTGGCCTTGGCAGACCGCGGTGAAGGCGGTGTTCCTCGACCGCGTCACCATCGTCGAAAATTACGAGCGCGAGATCCATTCGCCGACGCGGACGATGGCGATCCCGAGTGTCATTGCGCTGCGCCAATATGTGAAGCCGTCGGAGCATCCGGCGTTCACGCGCTTCAACCTGTTCCTGCGCGACCGTTTCGCGTGCCAATATTGCGGGTCGGGCAAGGATTTGACCTTCGATCATGTCGTACCGCGCCGGCTGGGCGGGCGCACGACCTGGGAAAATGTCACCACCGCCTGCGCGCCGTGCAACCTCAAGAAGGGCGGGCGCACCCCCAAACAGGCGCATATGCCGCTCTATCGCCAGCCCTGGCGCCCGACGAGCTGGCAGTTGCAGGACAATGGCCGCGCCTTCCCGCCCAATTATCTGCACACGAGCTGGATCGACTGGCTCTATTGGGATGTCGAGCTGGAGGGCTGACGAGCTGCGTTGGGGGGGCGTTCTTGCAGGTCAAGTCGGCGACGGCTTTGGAGTGGAGAGCTGCCGTTCGCTCTTTGGTGCACCCCGGCGAAAGCCGGGGGCCACGGCGTTAGAAGGCCAAGGTTGCGCAATGGCGCTCTGGGCCCCGGCTTTCGCCGGGGTACACCTTGCTTATGCCCGTTTTCAACCGCCAGCGGCCTTCCATCTCGCCGCGACGCGCGATACAATCGCCTGCCTCCCGTGAAGAGACCGCTCGAAGGAGAAAGAAGATGGTTCGCATGCTCGCCCTCGGGCTTTCCGCGCTCGCGCTTTCGGCGTGCGCCACGACCGGCGAGGCCGAGAACCAGCAATTCACGGTCAGCGGCAGCATCGCTTATCGCGAGCGCATCGCGCTGCCGCCGACGGCGCAGATCGAGGTGCGGCTCGACGATGTCAGCCTTGCCGACGCGCCGTCGCGGACGATCGCGCGGCAGGCGTTCGGCGCCGACGGGCGGCAGGTGCCGATCGACTTCCTGCTCCGCTTCGACCGCCGCCAGATCGACCCGCGGCACAGCTATGCCGTGTCGGCGCGGATCACCGGCGACGACGGCAAGCTGATGTTCATCACCGACACCCGCAACAGCGTCGATTTCGAAGGCGTGTCCGAAGTCGCGATGGGGACGCTTAATCTGGTGATGGTGCGCTAGCCGCGTCCCGGGCAATTGATGTCCGTCGGCACATTCATGGCCTTCAGAAGCTTAGCTGCTCCCTCAAAGTCGAACTCCCAGATTTCTCCTTCGTTCAACTTCTGGTCCGGGGCATAAAGACGGACTTGGCGACAGCAATAACAGACCTCCAGTTCGCCAATCCGTTCTCCCTTCGCGTCGAAATAACGAAAGAAGTGGTGCGGATCGTAACAAGCAGGTGTCGCATCGCTCTCGGATGGCGACAGGCGATGACGAGTGAGCGAGCGGTCTAGAATTTCGCGCTGGGCCCTAGAAAGCCGCAGCCCTTCGGTATCGTTCATGAGCGCCTGAACATGTGACGACTCACGGAACGGGAGCCCATCGACAAACAACCTCACCTCAACGGCTTCGGGGCTGACGACAACCGGTCGACGCTCCCCTGGCTTCAGTTCGTTTTTGGACAGGACAAAAGGGTCCCCCTTCAACGGAGACTTGCTGTCCGGCATGGCAAGCGAAAGGGTCGCGCCGATAGCGATGAACAACGCGGTCCAGACAGCGACCATGGCATTTCTTTGCTTCATATCGTTTCCCTCGGCCCAAGCCATTTCAATAGCTTTATCAGACACGCAACAAAGGCATAGCTATGCGCCGCTTGACCCGGCGCCTGTTGCAGTGCAGCAAGCTGCGCCCATGGGCCCGCCTATCCAGATCTCGCAAAATCCCGACATCCGCTATCTCGGGCGGATCCTCGGCGATGTCATCCGCGCCTATGGCGGCGACAAATTGTTCCGCCAGACCGAATATATCCGCTCGTCGAGCGTCGACCGGCACCGCGGCATCGCGGGGGCCGAGGCGATCGATCCGGGGCTCGACGCGCTGAGCCTCGACGACACCATCGCCTTTGTGCGCGGCTTCATGCTCTTCTCGATGCTCGCGAACCTTGCCGAGGACCGGCAGGGGGTCGCCGCCGAGCCCGAAGCGACGGTCGCGGCGGCGCTCGCGAAGCTCAAGGCCGACAGGATCGACGGCGATGCCGTCCATGCACTGCTCGGCGCCTCGCTGATCGCCCCCGTCCTCACCGCCCACCCGACCGAGGTGCGCCGCAAGTCGATGCTCGACCACAAGAACCGCATCGCCGAGCTGATGCTGCTGCGCGACGCGGGCGCCGAGGAGACGCCGCAGGGCGACGTCGTCGAGGAAGCGATCCGGCGGCAGATCGTTCTCCTCTGGCAAACGCGGCCGCTGCGCACCGAGAAACTCTTCGTCGCCGACGAGATCGACAATGCGCTGACCTATTTGCGCGACGTCTTCCTGCCGGTGGTGCCCAAACTCTATGCGCGCTGGGAGGCCGAACTCGGCCAGCGCCCGGCGCCCTTCCTGCGCGTCGGGAGCTGGATCGGCGGCGACCGCGACGGCAATCCCTTCGTCACCGCCGACACGCTGCAACAGGCGACGGCGCGCAACGCCGCGGCGGTGCTCGGCCATTATGCCGATGCGGTGCATGCGCTCGGCGCCGAGCTGTCGGTGTCGGCGAGCCTCGCGCCGGTGCCGGGCGCCGTCAGCGCGCTCGCCGAAGCGAGCGGCGACGACGCCCCGAGCCGCCGCGACGAACCCTATCGCCGCGCGCTCTCGGGCATCTATGCGCGCGTTTGCGCCACTTACGCGGCGATCGCCGGCAAGGCACCGCCGCGCCCGTCGGCGCTGAAGGGCGAAGCCTATGCCGCGCCGGGCGATTTCCGCCGCGATCTCGTCACCCTCGCCGACGGGCTGGCAGCGAGCGGCGAGGGCCAGCTCATCGGCATCGGCGCGCTCGGGCGGCTGATCCGCGCGGTCGAGGTGTTCGGCTTTCACCTCGCGACGCTCGACATGCGGCAGAACAGCGCGGTGCACGAACGCGTGCTCGCCGAGCTGCTGGCGGTCGCGGGCGTCTGCGCCGATTACACGGCGCTGGGCGAGGAGGAGCGCATCGCGCTGCTCACTGCCGAGCTGCAGAGCGACCGCCCGCTCGCCGCGCCATGGCACAAATGGAGCGACGAGACCGCGGGCGAACTGGCGATCGTCCACGCCGCCGCCGATATCCGCGAGCGGCTGGGGCAGGATGCGATCTGCCAGTGGATCATTTCGATGTCGCAGGAATTGTCCGACCTACTCGAAGTCCATCTGCTCGCGCGCGAGGCGGGGCTGTGGCGGAGCGGCGCCGCGGCGGGCAAGGCCAATCTGATGGTCGTGCCTTTGTTCGAAACGATCGCCGACCTCGATCGCGCGCCGGCGATCATGGCGCGCTATTTCGCGATGCCCGAAATCGGCCCGCAGATCGGGGTGCGCGGGCATCAGGAAGTGATGATCGGCTATTCGGATTCGAACAAGGACGGCGGCTATCTGACCTCGACCTGGGGGCTGCATCAGGCGTCGCAGGCGCTGACCCCGGTGTTCGAGGAGGCCGACACCGCGATGCAATTGTTCCACGGCCGCGGCGGCGCGGTCGGGCGCGGCGGCGGCAGCGCCTTCGCCGCGATCCGCGCGCAGCCGGCGGGCACGGTGCAGGGGCGCATCCGCATCACCGAACAGGGCGAGGTGATCGCTGCCAAATATGGCACCGCCGACAGCGCGGCGACGAACCTCGAGGCGATGGTCTCGGCGAGCCTGCTCGCGAGCCTCGAGCCCGAAGCGGCGAGCGACGCCGATACCGCACGCTTTACCGCCGCGATGGATGCGCTGTCGGACAGCGCCTTCGCCGCCTATCGCGGGCTCGTCTATGACACGCCGGCGTTCAAGGACTTCTTCCGCGCGATGACGCCGATCGCCGAGATCGCGACGCTGAAGATCGGATCGCGGCCGTCGAGCCGCACCAAGAGCAACGCGATCGAGGATCTGCGCGCCATCCCGTGGGTGTTCAGCTGGGCACAGTCGCGCGCGATGCTGCCCGGCTGGTACGGCACCGGCGAGGCCTTTGCGGCGTTCGCCGACAAGGCGCTGCTTGCCGATATGGCGCAGGGCTGGCCCTTCTTCGCGGCGCTGCTCGGCAATATGGAGATGGTGCTCGCGAAATCGGACATGGGGATCGCGGCGCGCTATGCCGAGCTGGCAAGCGGCGTCGACGGACATGCCGAGATCTTCGGGCGTATCCGTGATGGCTGGAACCGCGCCCACGACGGGCTGCTGGCGATCACCGGCCAGACGCGGTTGCTCGAAAAAAATCCGGCGCTCGAAGCGTCGATCCGCCTTCGCCTGCCCTATATCGAGCCGCTCAACCTGCTCCAGATCGAGCTGATGAAGCGCCACCGCGCCGGCGAAACCGACGAACGGATCGGCGAGGGCATCCAGCTCACGATCAACGCGATCGCGACGGCGCTTCGGAATAGCGGATAGAGCTATCTCAGCTCGTGTCGAGCGAAGTCGAGACACCCGTCAGGACAGCGCAAGGCCGAGGGGCATCTCGACTTCGCTCGATGCGAACGGGTTTTCGGGTCGGCGTGCAGCGAAGCCCTATTTCGAAACGATCCGCACTTCGCCCTTCGTATTCGCCCCGTCGGGCGCGAAGTTGATCGTGAAGTCGTCGCCGTCCTTGTCGGTCCCCGCGAGCGCGTCGCCCGAGCGGGTGATCTTGACGCCCTGCTTCGCGAACTCGCCCGCCATCCAGTCGGCCGCCTTCGCCGGGGCCGCGGGGGCGGTGAAGCCGAGCTGGACCGTCGCCTTGCCCGCGCCGCTGGTATCGTTCGCATCGACATTGACCGTCGTGACATGGCTGCCGGGATAGAGTTTCACCCCGTCGATATCGAAATCGCCCGAGACGTCGAGATTGACGAAATCGGGGATCTTCATGTCGATATCGACCCCTTCGCCGCCGATCTTGAGCTTGCCGCCGCCTTCGCCCGCGGTGATCTGCACCCCGCCGTCGGCACCGCCGGCGTTGATCCTGATCTCCGGGGCGTCCTTCTTGTCCTCGCCCTGCCCGCAGGCGGCGAGGAGCATTAGCGGCGGAATGAGGAACGCGAAACGCATGGCACATCTCCTTGGTGCATTAGTTAAATAATACACCTTGGAGTTGGGCGAGTCAACTTATCCACTATCGTCATGCCGGACTTGATCCAGGATCCATTCAACGGCCCTAGTCATGGGCCCCGGATCGAGTCGAACGAGCCACGTGCCTCGTTCGAGAGTGACGATAACGGAGAGGTCAGGCGTCGATGCTCGTCTTCAGGTCACCGTGCACCAGTCCGCCGTCGACGGTGATCGTGTCGCCGACGACATAGTCGCCCGCCTTCGATGCGAGAAAGATCGCCGCGCCCGCCATATCCTCGGGCACGCCGATGCGCTTGGTCGGGATGCTCTGCGCCACCGCATCGCCATGATCGCGCGCCGCCTTGTTCATGTCCGACTGAAAGGCGCCGGGCGCGATCGCAGTGACGAGGATATGATCGGTGACCAGCCGCGCCGCCATCCGCTTGGTGAGGTAGAGGATCGCCGCCTTCGACGCATGATAGCTGTAGGTTTCCCACGGGTTCAAACGCATGCCGTCGATCGAGCCGATGTTGATCACCTTCGCCGGGCGGTCGTGCGAGCCGCCCGCCTTCAGGAGGGCGTGCAGCGCCTGCGTCAGGAAGAAGGGCGATTTGACGTTGATGTCCATCACCTTGTCCCAGCCCGCCTCGGGGAAGCCCTCGAAAGGCTCGCCCCACGCGGCACCGGCGTTGTTGACGAGGATGTCGAGGCGTTCTTCGCGCGCTTCGAGTTCCTTGGCGAGCGCGCGGCAGCCCTCGACGGTCGAGAGGTCGACCGGCAGACCGATGACCTTGCCCGGATAGCGCGTCTCGAAATCGGCGACGGCTTCCTCGATCTGCGCCGTCTTGCGCGCCGAGATATAGACGCGCGCGGCCCCCGCGGCGAGATAGCCCTCGACGATCATCTTGCCGATGCCGCGCGAGCCGCCGGTGACGAGCGCGATGCGGCCGTCGAGGCCGAACATTTCATTGAGGTTCATGGCTTTGTCCTTTCGACTCCCTCCCCTTCAGGGGAGGGTTGGGGTGGGGCATGTCGGGCGCAATGCCCTCCCCGCTACGACTAGCGAGCAAGCTCGCAAGTCTCGCTGCCCCTCCCGCAAGCGGGAGGGGTGGGATTAGTACCCGTTCATCCGCGCGACCTGGTCGATGTGATAATGCACATCGCCCATAAATTCGGCGAGCGCGCGGTCGCGTTTCATATAGAGGCCGATGTCATATTCGTCGGTCATACCGATGCCGCCGTGCATCTGCACGCCTTCGCGCACCGCGAGGTTGGCGGCGCGGCCGGCCTTGGCCTTGGCGACCGAGACCATCAGCTTTGCGCCCTCGCTGCCCTCGTCGAGCAGCTGCTGCGCCTTCATCACCGTGGCGCGCGCGACTTCCATTTCGCCATAGAGATGCGCGGCGCGATGCTGAAGCCCCTGAAACTCGCCGATCAGCTTGCCAAACTGCTTGCGTTCCTTGAGGTAGTTCACCGTCATGTCCATCGCGCCCTGCCCGACGCCGACCATTTCGGCGGCGGCGCCGGTGCGGGTGGCGGCAAGCAGCGCATCGAGGATCTCGCCGCCGGCATCGACCTCGCCGATCACCGCGTCGGCATCGACCTCGACGCCGCCCAGCGTAACATGGCTCGCAAGCGAGGAATCGACGAGGCGGCGCGGATCGGCCGTGAGACCCTTTGCGTCCTTCGGCACCGCAAAGAGCGTGATGCCACCATCGGTCTTCGCCGCGACGATGCTCATGTCAGCGACATGGCCATGGAGCACGAAGCTCTTCTTGCCGTCGAGACGGAAGCCATTGCCCGCGCGCGTTGCTGTCGTCGCGATGCGGTCGGGGCGGTGCTTGGCACCCTCGTCGATCGCGAGCGCGACGATCGCCTCACCCGATGCGATCGCAGGGAGCCAGCGGCCCGCCTGCGCGCCGCCCGCTTTCGCGAGCGCAGCGACGGCGCCGACGCCGGTCGACAGGAAGGGTGACGGGGTCAGGTTGCGGCCGATTTCCTCGAGCACGATGCCCGCTTCCATATGCCCCATGCCGAGCCCGCCGTGCGCCTCGGGAACGAGGATCCCGGGCAGGCCCATTTCGGTGAACTGCGCCCAGAGGTCGCGCGAGAAGCCGGTGGCGTCGGCGCTGTCGCGCAGGCTGCGCAGGTGCGACACCGGCGCCTGTTCGGCCACGAAGGGGGCGACGCTGTCCTTGAGCATCGCCTGGTCGTCATTGTGATAAAGCGGCATGGGTCAGGCTCCGGGCAGGTCGAGGATACGCTTGGCGATGACGTTGAGCATGACTTCGCTCGTCCCGCCTTCGATCGAATTGGCCTTGGTCCTGAGCCATCCGCGCGCGCGCGCGCCGCCCTTGGTCTCTTCGCTGTCCCATTCGAGCGCCTCGCTGCCGCCGCCCGACATCACCAGCTCATGACGGCGCTTGTTGAGCTCGGTCCCGACATATTTCATCATGTTCGAGCTGGCCGGGTGCGCGCGGCCGGTTTTCCACATATCCATGAAACGCTCGCCCATCGCGCGATAGGCGAAGACGTCGACGTCGAACGCCGCCATTTCGGCGCGCAGGATCGGATCGTCGAGTTCGCCATGGTCGTTCTTGCCGAGCGACCTGGCGAAGAGCGTGCCGATGCTGACCATGTCGCCGCCGGCGCCGCCGCCCGAGATCATCTCGCGTTCGTGGCCGAGCAGATATTTGGCGACGTCCCAGCCGCGGTTGATCTCGCCGACATACTGCCTCTTCGGCACCTCGACATCGTCGAAGAAGGTTTCGCAGAAGGGCGAATTGCCGCTGATCAGCAGGATCGGCTTGGTGGTGACGCCCTTGCTCGCCATGTCGAAGAGCATGAAGGTGATGCCCTGATATTTGTTCGCCTTGTCGGTGCGGACGAGGCAGAAGATCCAGTCGGCCTTGTCGGCGTAGCTGGTCCAGATCTTCGATCCGTTGACGACCCAGTGATCGCCCTTGTCTTCACCAAAGGTCTGCAGCGAGACGAGGTCGCTGCCCGAGCCGGGTTCCGAATAGCCCTGGCACCAGCGGATTTCGCCGCGCGCGATCGGGTTCAGATAATGGACCTTCTGTTCCTCGGTGCCGAATTGCAGCAGCGCGGGGCCGAGCATCCAGATGCCGAAGCTGTCGAGCGGCGAGCGCGCATTGATCCGCTTCATTTCCTGCTTGAGGATCTTGGTCTCTTCGGGCGAGAGGCCGGCGCCGCCATAAGGCTTGGGCCAGTCGGGGACGGTATAGCCCTTGGCGACACAGGCTTCGAGCCACTGCTTCTGGGCTTCATTCTTGAATTCCCAGTTGCGGCCGCCCCAGCAGACGTCGCCTTCCTCGCGCACCGGTTCGCGCATTTCCGGGGGACAATTGGCTTCCAGCCACGCGCGCACTTCGGCGCGGAAGGCGTCCAGATCGCTCATCTCAAGGCTCCTCTTCTCTCCCGCAAATCTACGTCCGGTTCGCCACTTTACGCAAGCGTCAACTTGGGCGGGCCGACCTGCCGCTACGGCGCCGTAGCGTCCGTTCGACCGCCGTTGACGCCGCTTTTCGGGCGCCTAAGCTGAGTGGCAAAAGAAAACGGGAGCAGAGGATATGCGATTCGCAGGCAAGGTCGCCGTCGTCACCGGCGCGGCGTCGGGCATCGGCAAAGCCACGGTGCTGAAACTGGCGGGCGAAGGCGCGCATGTCTTCGCCGCCGACATCGACGAAGCGGGCGGCAAGGCGCTTGCCGCCGCGTCGAATGGCAAGATCGATTTCGTCCGCTGCGACGTCACCGTCCCCGCCGACATCGAGGCGCTGATGAACGCCGCCGCCGAAAAGACGGGCGGCATGGACATCGTTTTCAACAATGCCGCCGCGGGCGGCGACCGCGCGCCGATCGACGAGATTACGCCCGAAGGCTGGGACCGGACGATGGACCTTGTCCTTAAATCGGTTGCGATGGGCGTCCGTTACGCGGCGCCGCACATGAAGGGCCGCAAGGGCGCGAGCATCGTCAACACTGCGAGCGTCGCGGCGCTCGGCGCCGGCTATTCGCCGATCGCCTATGCTGTCGCGAAGGCGGGCGTACTCCACCTCAGCAAGGTCGCGGCGACCGATCTGGCGCAATATGGCATCCGCGTGAACGCGATCTGCCCCGGCTTCATCAACACCAATATCTTCACCGCCTCGCTCGACGTGCCCGGCGAACTCAAGACGCAGGCCAATGCAGTGATCGCCGGGATGAGCGCAAACGCGCAGCCCGTCGCGCGCGGCGGCCAGCCCGAGGACATCGCGAACGCCGTCGCCTATCTGGCGAGCGAGGAGTCGAGCTTCATGACGGGCACCCATCTGCTCGTCGACGGCGGGCTGACGATCGGCCAGCGGCACGCGTGGGACAAGGAAACGCCGGGCATGTTCGACGCCCTGCTGGCGATGGAGGAAGCGGCAAAGGCCGGAGCCGCCGCGTGAGCGCCGCCGCCACGGCGGTGCCTGCACCCAAACGCCTGCCCCTCTGGCTGAAGGCGACGCACGGGCTCGGCAGTATCGCCTACGGCGTCAAGGACAACGGCTTTTCGACCTTCCTGCTGCTCTTCTACAATCAGGTGATCGGCCTCGACGCCGGCATCGTCGGCGCCGCGATCATGATCGCGCTGATCGCCGATGCCTTTGTCGACCCTGTGATCGGCGAACTCACCGACCGCACGCGCAGCCGCTGGGGCCGCCGCCTGCCCTGGCTTTACGGCGCGCCGATCCCGCTCGCGATCGCGTGGATGCTGCTGTGGAGCCCGCCCGAAATGAGCGACGCGATGACCGTCGCCTGGCTGATCGGGCTGGCGATCGTCGTCCGCTCGCTCGTCTCGATGTGCGAGGTGCCGTCGGTCGCGATCGTCCCCGAACTCACCGCCGACTACGACGAGCGCACCGCCGTCATGCGCTTTCGTTTCCTGTTCGGCTGGGGCGGCGGCCTCGTCATCCTGCTCCTCGCCTATGGCGTGTTTTTCGGCGGCGCCAAGGGGCTCGTCGATCCCGACGGCTATTTCCCCTATGCGCTCGCCGGAGCGCTGATGATGTCGGGGGCGGTGCTGGTGTCGGCCGCGGGGCAGCACCGGAGGATCGCGGTGTCGAACCTCGCCGACGTCAAGCCCGCCGCGAGCCTTGCCCATATCGTCCGCGACATGCGCGACACGCTGTCGAACCGTGCCTTCCTGTGGCTCGTGTTCGCGGCGCTGTTCGGATACGTCAACCAGGGCATCACCTTCTCGATGAACAACTACCTGCTGAGCTTCTTCTGGCGGTTCACGCAGGGCGAAATGATCGCCTATGTCTTCCTGCTGTTCGGGACGATGATCGCGGCCTTCGTCCTCGTCGCGCCGCTGTCCGCCCGGCTCGGCAAGCGCGACGGCGCGATCGTCGCCGGAGCGATCGCGCTGCTCGTCAACAGCGGTATCTATTTCGCGTGGATCCAGGGGTTTTTCCCCGGCCTGCCCGGCAAGCCGAGCGTCGCGGCGATGTTCGCGCTGGTCTTTGTCTCGAACACCTTCTCGATCATCCTGATGATCCTCTCCTCCTCGATGATGGCCGACGTCGTCGAAGCCTCGCAGAGCGAAACCGGCCGCCGGTCGGAGGGGCTGTTCTTCGCGGGATTTTTCTTCATGCAGAAATGCGCGACCGGCATCGGCATCTTCGCCGCCGGGCTGATCCTGTCCTTCGCCGCCTTTCCGGCCAATGCAAAGCCGGGCGAAGTCGGCGACGCGGTGCTCGGCAATCTGGCGGCGGGTTATGCACTCGCGATCCTCGTCATCGGCACGCTGGGGCTGCTCGTGATGCGCAAATTCCCGATCTCGCGCGCTGACCACGAAGCACGGCTGGCGCTGCTCGACGATGCAGCGCGCGCCGAGCCCGACGCGACGGGGGCGCACCCGTAACGGAAAATGTCGCAGGCCGACCAAATGGGGTAATTTTCGGCCCGCAGGACTTGGCAAGGCCCGCGAATCGGTCCAAAGGTTTACGTGAACGTAAAGGGAAAGGAAGCGAAGATGGACTTCGATCTCACCGACCGGCAGGTCTATTGGCGCGACCGGGTTCGCGATTTCATCGAGCGCAAGGTCCGCCCCGCGGTGCCGACCTACAAGCAGCAGGACGCCGCGGGCGACCGCTGGAAGGTAATCCAGATCGTCGAGGATCTGAAGGCCGAAGCGAAGGAAGCCGGCATCTGGAACCTGTTCATGCCGCCGCGCAGCGGCGCGCACCATCATGTCGACGAGACGTTCGAGTTCGAAGGGCCCGGCCTTTCCAACCTCGAATATGCGCTGTGCGCCGAGGAAATGGGCCGCGTCGGTTTCGCGAGCGAGGTGTTCAACTGCTCGGCGCCCGACACCGGCAATATGGAGGTGTTCCACCGCTACGGCACGCGCGCGCAGAAGGAAAAATATCTCGGCCGGCTGATGAACGGCGAAATCCGCTCAGCCTTTCTGATGACCGAGCCGCGCGTCGCCTCGTCCGACGCGACGAACATCGAGACGCGCATCGAGCGCGACGGCGACGACTATGTCATCAACGGCACCAAATGGTGGTCGTCAGGCGCCGGCGATCCGCGCTGCGAAGTCGCGATCGTGATGGGCAAGACCGATTTCGCCGCCAAGCGCCATGCGCAGCAGTCGATGGTGCTGATGCCGTTGAACGCGCCGGGCGTGAACATCCTGCGCCACCTGCCCGTCTTCGGTTATGACGACGCGCCGCACGGCCATATGGAAATCGAACTGAAGGACGTCCGCGTCAACGCCGAGGAAGCGATGCTGCTCGGCGAAGGCCGCGGCTTCGAGATCGCGCAGGGGCGCCTCGGGCCGGGACGCATCCACCATTGCATGCGCACCATCGGGGTGGCGGAGGAAGCGATCGCCAAGATGGCGAAGCGGCTGCAGTCGCGCGTCGCCTTCGGCCGCAAGGTCGCCGAATACAGCATCTGGGAACATCGCCTCGCCCGCGCGCGCATCGACATCGAGATGACGCGCCTCCTCTGCCTGAAGGCGGCCGACATGATGGACAAGGTCGGCAACAAGTCCGCCGCGGCCGAAATCGCGATGATCAAGGTGCAGGCGCCGAACATGGCGCTGAAGATCATCGACGATGCGATCCAGGCGCATGGCGGCGCCGGCGTCTCCGAGGACTTCGGCCTTGCACAGGTCTATGCGCACCAGCGCACCCTGCGGCTTGCCGACGGACCCGACGAAGTGCACGAACGCGCCATCGCCCGCATCGAATTCGCCAAGCACAGCGAAGCGAGCGACCCGGGCTTCTCGTCGGGCGACATCGGCGCGACGCGTTAAACGCATCGACCTAAGCCGAATATCGTCATTGCGAGGAGCGAAGCGACGAAGCAATCTCCAGCCATCGGCCTTGCGCCATGATCCAGGCTGGAGATTGCTTCGCTCCGCTCGCAATGACGGAATTGGATAAGCGGGTTTTGCCCCGCAAAAATGGGAAAGGTTGCAGTTCCACATGACCAAGGCCGCGATCCTGATCGAACCCGGCAAGCCGCTCGTCATCGAAGATGTGGTGGTCGCCGATTGCGGCCCGCACGAGGTGCGCATCCGCACCGCCGCGTGCGGGCTCTGCCATTCGGACCTGCACTTCATCGACGGCGCCTATCCGCACCCACTTCCGGCCATTCCCGGCCATGAAGCGGCGGGGATCGTCGAAGCGGTCGGCAGCGAAGTGCGCACGGTGAAGGTCGGCGACGCGGTCGTCACCTGCCTTTCGGCCTTCTGCGGCCATTGCGAATTCTGCGTATCGGGACGGATGTCGCTGTGCATGGGCGGCGACACGCGGCGGCCGGCGGGGTCGGCGCCGCGCATCACGCGCCCCGACGGTTCGCCGGTCAACCAGATGCTCAACCTCAGCGCCTTTTCCGAGACGATGCTGGTCCACGAACATGCCTGCGTCGCGATCGATCCCGACATGCCGCTCGACCGCGCGGCGGTAATCGGCTGCGCGGTGACGACGGGCGCGGGGACGATCTTTAACGCGTGCAAGGTGACACCGGGCGAGACGGTTGCGGTCGTCGGTTGCGGCGGCGTCGGGCTGGCGACGATCAACGCCGCGAAGATCGCCGGCGCGGGGCGGATCATCGCTGCCGACCCGGTATCCGAAAAACGCGAACTCGCGAAGAAACTCGGCGCGACCGACGTGGTCGATGCGCTCGCCGACGATGCCGCGAAGCAGATTCTCGAAATCTCGAAGGGCGGTGTCGACCATGCGATCGAGGCGGTCGGCCGGCCGGCTTCGGCGAGCCTTGCCGTAGCCTCGCTGCGCCGCGGCGGCACCGCGACGATCCTCGGCATGATGCCGCTCACTGAAAAGGTCGGGCTCGGCGCGATGGACCTGCTCAGCGGCAAGAAATTGCAGGGCGCGATCATGGGCGGCAACCGCTTCCCCGTCGATATCCCGCGCCTCGTCGATTTCTACCTGCGCGGGCTGCTCGACCTCGACAGCATCGTCGCCGAGACGATCCCGCTCGAGAAGATCAACGAAGGGTTCGACAAGATGAAGAAAGGCGATGCCGCGCGGTCGGTGATCGTGTTCGACCAATGACGCTCGACGCGCAAAAGGCCTTCAGCGGCACCGTCGCGCCCGAGGGCGCCGATGTCCTCGACGAGGCGAAGCTGACCGCGTGGATGGCGGCGCATGTCGAGGGGTTCGAAGGCCCGCTGACGCAGGGCAAATTCGCCGGCGGCCAGTCGAACCCGACCTACAAGATCAGCGCGCCGTCGGGCAACTATGTGCTCCGCCGCAAGCCCTTCGGTCCGCTGCTGCCGTCGGCGCATGCGGTCGACCGCGAGTATAAGGTGCAGGCGGGCCTTTATAAGGCGGGCTTCCCCGTCGCGCGCCAATATGGCCTGTGCACCGACGACGATGTCGTCGGGAGCTGGTTTTATGTGATGGGCATGGTCGACGGCCGGACGATCTGGGACGGCGCGATGCCGGGATCGACCCCCGAAAACCGCCGCGCCACCTATGATGCGATGATCGACACGCTCGCCGCGCTGCACAGCGTCGATATCGAGGCGGCCGGGCTGTCGGATTTCGGCAAGCCCGGGAATTATTTCGGGCGCCAGGTCGACCGCTGGACCAAACAGTACCGGCTTTCCGAAACGGAGACGATGGACGAGATGGAGCGGCTGATCGAATGGCTGCCCGCGACGCTGCCCGAACAGACGCGCACCAGCGTCGTCCACGGCGACTATCGCATCGACAATATGATCTTCGCGCATGACCGGCCCGAGGTTCTCGCCGTGCTCGACTGGGAGCTGTCGACGCTTGGCGATCCGCTGGCCGATTTCACCTATGTCGCGATGGCGTGGGTGACCGAGAATGGCGGGCGGTCGGGCGTCATGGACCTCGATCGCAAGGCGCTCGGCATTCCCGAACTCGACGAGGTCGTCGAACGCTATTGCGCCGCCACCGGCCGCGACGGCGTGCCCGACATGAACTGGTATTTCGCGTACAACTTCTTCCGCCTCGCCGGGATCATCCAGGGGATCAAGAAGCGGGTGATCGAGGGCACCGCCTCGTCGCAGCACGCAAGGGACATGTCCGAACGCGTCCGCCCGCTCGCCGAAAAGGCGTGGGATTTTGCCAAGAAGGCCGGCGCATGAGCCTGTTCGACCTTAGCGGCAAGGTCGCGATCGTCACCGGCTCGTCGCGCGGCATCGGCCGCGCGATTGCCGAGGAATATGCCGATCATGGCGCAAGGGTGGTGATCACCAGCCGCAATATCGAGCCGTGCGAAGAGGTCGCGGCGGCGATCAACGCCCGGCATCCCGGCCACGCGATCGCGGTATCGTCGAGCCTGTCGTCGAAGGAATCCTTGCAGGCGATGGTCGATGCCGGGCGCGCGGCGTTCGGCCCGATCGACATCCTCGTCTGCAACGCGGCGTCGAACCCGCATTACGGGCCGATGGAGACGATCAGCGACGAGGCACTGCGCAAGACGCTCGACCATAATATTGTCGCGCAGCATTGGCTGATCACGATGGTCGTCCCCGACATGCGCGCGCGCGCTTCGGGATCGATCATCCTCGTCTCGTCGATCGGCGGGCTGCGCGGGACGCCGATCATCGGGACTTATGCGATCACCAAGGCCGCCGACATCCAGATGGTCAAGAATCTGGCGCGCGAGTTCGGCCCCTCCAACATCCGTATCAATGCGATCGCGCCGGGCCTCGTCAAAACCGATTTTGCCAAGGCGCTGTGGGAAAATCCCGAAAATCTGAAAGCCTCGACCTCGAACGCGTGCCTCGGCCGCATCGGCGAGCCGCGCGAGATTGCGGGCGCGGCGGTATTCCTGGGGTCGGGTGCGGCAAGTTTCATGACCGGGCAGACGGTCGTGGTCGATGGAGGTGTGGTGGTATGAGCGGAGCATTGGACGGCAAGGTTGCGATCATCACCGGTGCGGGGTCGGGAATCGGCCGCGCGAGCGCGCTGCGTTTCGCCGCCGAGGGCGCGAAGCTCGTCATCGGCGACAAGACGGCGGCGGTGCACGACACCGCAAAGCTGGTGAAGGACGCCGGCGGCGAGGTCGTCGCGCTGGAGATCGACGCCGGCGTCGAGGCCGATGTCGCCAGCCTCGTCGCGGCGGCGCAGGAAAGCTATGGCGCGCTCGACGTAGCGTTCGCCAATGCCGGGATCATCGGCGACATGGGCGGCATCTTCGATTTCGACCCCGATGCCTGGGCCGAGACGCTGCGCGTCAATCTGATCGGCCCCGCGCTGATGGTGAAGCATGCCGGCAAGGCGATGGTCGATCAGGGCCGCGGCGGGGCGATCGTGCTGACCGCGAGCGTTGCCGGGATCAATTCGGGCGCCGGGCCGGGCGCTTACTCGGCATCGAAAGCGGGTGTCATCAACCTCGCCAAGGTCGCGGCACAGCAGCTTTCGACGAGCGGCGTGCGCGTCAACGCCGTCTGCCCCGGGCTGACCGAAACCGGGATGACCAAACCGACCTTCGACTATGCAAAGGCCAAGGAGGTCACGCACAAGCTCGGCCAGCTCAATCCGCTGAAGCGCGCGGCGCAGCCCGAGGAGCTCGCTAATGTCGCGCTGTTCCTGGCGAGCGACCAAGCGAGCTATGTCAACGGACAGGCGATCGCGGTCGACGGTGGCCTCACCAGTTCGCATCCGGTAACGCGTCAGTTGCTCGGCCAGACCTCGCACTGAGGAGACACGATATGCAATACCGGCAGCTTGGCGACAGCGGCATCGAGGTTTCGGCGATCTGCCTCGGTAGCTGGCTCACCTACGGAGTCGGGGTCGACGACAGCGCCGGGCGCGCCTGCGTCGATGCGGCCTTCGATGCCGGGATCAATTTCATCGACACGTCGAACGTCTATGGCCGCGGCGCTGCCGAAAGCTTTCTCGGCGATGTGCTGAAGGCGCGGCCGCGCGATAGCTATGTACTCGCGACCAAGCTGTTTTTCCCGATGTCGGACAGCGACAGGGGACTGAGCCGGGCGCAGATCGAAAAGCAGATCGACGCCAGCCTGACGCGGCTCCAGACCGATTATGTCGATCTCTATCAATGCCATCGCTACGACCCCGAAACGCCGCTCGAAGAGACGATGGCGGCGCTGTCCGACGTCGTGCGCAGCGGCAAGGCGCGCGCGATCGGCTTTTCCGAATGGTCGCCCGAACAGATCGAGGCGGCGTTGGCGCTCGCGCCGCCGCACGTCAAATTCGTGTCGAGCCAGCCGCAATACAGCCTGATCTATCGCCGCGCGGAGGCGAAGGTGATCCCGGTCAGCATGGCGAACGGCATCGGCCATATCGTATGGTCGCCGCTCGCGATGGGCGTGCTCAGCGGCAAATATGCGCCGGGTGCAACGCCGCCCGCCGGCACCCGCGCGGCAGGCGACGATGCGGCGTTCATGAAGCTCTATATGACCGACCCGGTGCTCGAAGCCGTGCAACGGCTGCGGCCGGTCGCCGACAAGACGGGCTGCAGCGTGGCGCAGCTCGCGATCGGCTGGGTCCTCGCGCAGCCGGGCATCACCAGCGCAATCGTCGGCGCAAGTCGCCCCGAGCAGCTCCGCGAGACTGCCGCCGCGGCAGACCTCGATATCGACCCCGCCTTGCTCGCCGAGGCTGCCGCCATCCTCGAAGGAGTTCGCGTTTCGTGAGCCGCAAAGTGATTCAGGGTTTCGACACCGCGCGGCTGGACCGCATCCCCGCCTTCCTCGCCACCCGATATGTCGACACCGGACGGCTGCCGCACGCGGCGACGCTCGTCTCGCGGCGCGGCGAGATCGCGCATCGCTCGTGCATCGGCGAAGCACGTCCCGGCGAGGCGCTGAAAGACGACGCGATCTATCGCATCGCGAGCATGACCAAGCCGATCACCAGCGTCGCCTTCATGATGCTGGTCGAGGAGGGCAAGGTCGCGCTGTCGGACCCGCTGGTGAAGTTCTGCCCCGAATTCGCCGACACCGGCGTCTTCGTCGCCGGCGGCGGCAACGTCCCCTTTCTCACTCGCCCGCCGACGCAGCCGATCCGCATGGTCGACCTGCTGCGCCACACTGCCGGGCTGACCTACGGCTTTCAGGAAAGAACTCCGGTCGATGCCGCGTATCGCAAGGCGCGGATCGACGATTTCGACGCCGATTATACGATGGACAGCTTCATCGCAGGTCTCGCGAAAATTCCGCTCCAGTTCGATCCCGGCGCGCACTGGAATTATTCGATGGCGACCGACGTGCTCGGCGCGGTGATCGAGCGGATCGAAGGCAAGCCGTTCGGCGCGGTGCTGCAGGAGCGCATCTTCGGCCCGCTCGGCATGGTCGATACCGGCTTCAAGGTGCCCGCCGAGCAGCAGCACCGGCTGACCGACGCTTATGCCTTTCACCAAAAGGACAAGATGCAGGGTTTCGACGGCGGCGCGCGCAGCCGCTGGGCGAAGGACCGCAGCTTCGAATCGGGCGGCGGCGGGCTCGCCTCGACGGTCGACGATTATCACCGCTTCTGCCTGATGCTGCTCGGCGGCGGCAAGCTCGGCGACACGCGGATCATCAGCCGCAAGACATTGGACCTGATGACGTCGAACCACCTCGTCGGCGGTGGCGACCTGACGCAGCACAGCGTCGGCATCTTTTCCGAGGACGAAAATGCCGGGGTCGGCTTCGGGCTCGGCTTTGCGGTCACGCTTGATCCGGCGGCCGCCGGCATTCCCGGCTCGGCGGGCGATTATTATTGGGGCGGCATGTTCTCGACCGGTTTCTTCGTCGATCCGGTCGAGGAAATCTGCATGGTCTTCATGACCCAGCTCATGCCCTCCTCCACCTATCCCGTGCGGCGCGAGGTCAAGACCCTCGTCCATGCCGCGATCGATGACTGACAGCTAAACCAAGGAGTCTCCCATGTCCGAAGAAACCCCCAACAGCGTTACGATGGAAAAGGACGGCGAAGTCGCCGTCGTCATCGTCAACAACCCGCCGGTCAATGCGCTGAGCTGGCATGTCCGTGAAGGGCTGGCCAATCATTTCGCCGCCGCGCTCGCTGACGATGGCGTCAAGGCGATCGTCCTGCGCTGCGACGGCAGCACCTTCATCGCCGGCGCCGATATCAGCGAGTTCGGCAAGGCGCCGCGCGGCCCCGATTTCAACGCGGTGCTGAACAGCATCGAAGCCGCGACCAAGCCGGTCGTCGCCGCGATCCACGGAACGGCGCTCGGCGGCGGGCTCGAAACCGCGCTCGTCTGCCATTATCGCGTCGCCGTGCCCTCGGCGAAGCTTGGCGTCCCCGAAGTCAAGCTCGGCCTGCTACCCGGTGCCGGCGGCACCCAGCGCCTGCCGCGCGTCGTCGGCGTCGAGGCGGCGGCGACGATGACCTCGCTCGGCGAGCCGATTCCGGCCGCCAAGGCGAAGGACCTCGGCCTCGTCGACGCCCTCGCGGGCGAGGACAGCCTGGCCGCCGATGCGATCGCCTTTGCCCGCACCAAGATCGCCGACGGGCCGCGTCCGACGCGCGAACGCAAGGTGTTCGGCGACGTCGCGGTGATCGAACAGCTCAAGACCGCCAATGCCAAGCGCTGGCGCGGGTTCGAGGCGCCCTATGCGAACCTCGCCTGCGTCGAGGCGGCGACCCGGCTGCCGTTCGACGAGGGCCTCGCCTTCGAGCGCGAGCAATTCACCAAGCTGATGTTCGGCAGCCAGTCGGCGGCGCAGCGCCACATCTTCTTCGCCGAGCGGCAGGCCGCGAAGATCGACGGTCTGCCCAAGGATATCAAGCTGCGCGACATCAAACGCGTCGGCATCATCGGCGCCGGCACGATGGGCGGCGGCATCATGATGAACTTCCTGCAGAAAGGCATCCCCTGCACGATCGTCGAGATGCAGCAGGACGCGCTCGACCGCGGCCTCGGCGTCATTCGCAAGAATTACGACGCGTCCGCGGCAAAGGGCCGTTTCAAGCCCGAACAGGTCGACCAGATGATGGGGCTGATCACCCCGTCGCTCGAACTCGAAGCGCTCGCCGACTGCGATCTGATCATCGAGGCGGTCTATGAGGATATGGGCGTCAAGAAGGAGATCTTCGGCAAGCTCGACAAGATCGCCAAGCCCGGCGCGATCCTCGCGTCGAACACCAGCTATCTCGACGTCAACGAGATCGCGGCGGCGACGAGCCGCCCGGGCGACGTGCTGGGCATGCACTTCTTCTCGCCCGCGAACGTCATGAAGCTGCTCGAGGTCGTGCGCGGCGACAAGACCGCCGACGATGTCCTCGCCACCGCGATGGCCATCGGCAAGAAGATCGGCAAGGTCGCGGTCGTCGCGGGCGTCTGCCACGGCTTCATCGGCAACCGCATGCTCTCGCCGCGCCAGATCGAGGCGCAGAAACTGTTGCTCGAAGGCGCGACCCCGGCGCAGGTCGACAAGGTCCACACCGATTTCGGCATGCCGATGGGCCCGTTCCAGATGAGCGACCTTGCCGGCGTCGACATCGGCTGGCACCGCGACCCGAACCGGATCGAAAGCATCCGCGACGCGCTGTGCGCCGAAGGGCGCTGGGGCCAGAAGAAGCAGGCGGGCTTCTACGACTATGACGACAAGCGCAATCCGTCGGAAAGCGCGCGCGTCGCCGAGATCATTGACGAATTCCGCAACAAGGCGGGGATCGAAAAGCGCGAGGTGACCGATCAGGAAATCGTCGAGCGCACGCTCTATCCGATGGTCAACGAGGGCGCCCTGATCCTCGCCGAGGGCAAGGCGCAGCGGGCTTCGGACATCGATGTCGTGTGGATCTATGGCTATGGCTGGCCGGTCTATCGCGGCGGTCCGATGTTCTGGGCCGGGCTGGAAGGCACCGACAAGATCGCCGCGGCGCTCGAAAGCCACGGCTTCGAGGTTGCACCGCTGCTCAAGGAAAAGGCGGCGGCGAAGGCCGGTTTCTGAACCACCCGCGGATAAACAAGACGAGGCCGCCTGTCCCGGCGTGGGGCAGGCGGCCTTTTCTTTGTCAAAGTTCCACCGCCAGTGCTGCGGAAATATTGCGATTCAGGGTTAAAGGACTGGCAAGACCTGCCGTCAGGGCAGAGCATGAACGCCATGCCCGTTACCGCCATCCTGCTCCTCTCCGCGAGCGCCCCGGCCGCCACCCCGACGCCGCAGCCGACCGCCATCGCCGTGGCGCGCGCGCGGATCGTGTCGCCCGCCGAGGTGCGGCGGGTGGACGGCCGGATCGAGATCCGCACCGGTGAGAAGAGCGCACCGACACAGGTGCACCGCACGCCACGCCGCGACGGCGGCGAGACAGCGGATTTTTACTGAGTGGCTCGGATGCACGCGTGACGGCGAGTTTTGGCCGTTTGCTGCCGTAACTGGCATGTACCCCGGCGAAGGCCGGGGTCTAGGGCGTAAGCGCGCGGCGCTGGCTTTCCAACGCTCTGGACCCCGGCCTTCGCCGGGGTACACAAAACGGGCGAACGTCCGCTCCACCCTAAAGCCGCTACGCCTTCCTGCGCGAGGGCAGCGATCAGCCCTGCAAAGTCTGGATAATCGCCGAAAAGTCGCGGCCATCCTTGTCGGCTTCGACAAACGCCTCATACAATTCGCGTGCCTTCGATCCCATCGGGACATCGGCGTCGACGCTCGCCGCCGCTTCCATCGCGAGACGCAAATCCTTGAGCATCAGCGCTGCTGCGAAACCGCCCTTGTAACCATTGTCGGCGGGGGTCGCCGGTCCGACGCCGGGGAGCGGCGCATAGCTGGTGAGCGACCAGCACTGGCCCGAGCTGACCGAGGCGATGTCGAAGAATTTCTGCGGATCGAGCCCGAGCTTCTGCGCGAGCGCGAGCGTCTCGCATGTCGCGACCATCGAGGCGCCGAGCAGCATATTGTTGCAGATCTTCGCGCCCTGCCCAGCGCCCGCGTCGCCGGCGTGGATCACCGCCTTGCCCATCTTGGCGAGGATCGGTTCGGCGCGCGCGAAGCCGTCATCGGTGCCGCCGACCATGAAGGTCAGCGTCCCCGCATTGGCCGCGGCGATGCCGCCCGAAACGGGCGCATCGATCGCAACGAGGCCTTTGGCGGTCGCGGCCTCGATATTGGCGCGCGCGGTGGCGACGTCGATTGTCGAGCAGTCGAGCAGCAAGGTGCCGGGCGCCGCGTTCGGGAAGACGTCGGCTTCGTAGACCGACGCGACATGCTTGCCCGCCGGGAGCATGGTGACGACGGCTTCGGCGCCGGTCACCGCCTCGGCAGCCGATGCAGCGCGGGTGCAGCCGGCCTCGACCGCGCGCGCCAGCGCTTCTTCGCTAAGGTCGAAGGCGCGGACGTCGTGCCCCGCCTTCGCGAGGTTCGCGGCCATCCCGCCGCCCATATTGCCGAGTCCGATAAAGGCGATTTTCATAGCAGTTCCAATTCACCCAGAATGATGGACACCCCCACGAGAATGAAGAGAGGTCCAAGAATGAACCCGAGGATGGCCTGAAGATATTTGAGAAACCAATCGAGCTTCGTGAGCGGCAGCGGCGCTTCGCCGGTCGGTCGCAGAATAGCCGCTTCCAGAATGTTGATCGTTTCCTGTTTGCGGTATCGCCAGTGATTCCAGCCGGCCAAAAGGGCGACAACCCCGATGGCCAGCGAAATCAGGCCGGCGATCACCGCCCCTTCCACACGCCTTCGCGCTTCTCGATGAAGGCGGCCATGCCTTCGGCCTTGTCCTCAGTCGCCGCGAGAATCTGGAACAGGCGGCGTTCGTAGATCAGGCCCTGATCGAGCGTCGTTTCGAACGCGGCGTTGACCATATCCTTGTTCACCATCGCCGCCATCGGCGGCATCGATGCGATCGTGGTCGCGGTCTTCACCGCTTCATCGACCAGCGTCGCATGCTCGACGACGCGGGCGACGAGGCCCGAGCGCTCGGCCTCGGCGGCGTCCATCATCCGGCCGGTGAGGCACATTTCCATCGCCTTCGCCTTGCCGATCGCGCGCGTCAGCCGCTGCGACCCGCCCATCCCCGGCGCGACGCCGAGCTTGATTTCGGGCTGGCCGAATTTCGCCTTGTCGCTGGCGATGATGAAGTCGGCCATCATCGCCAGTTCGCAGCCGCCGCCCAAGGCGAAACCGTTGACCGCCGCGATCCACGGCTTGCGCACCTTCTTCACGAAGTCGCTCGTCCATTTCGAGAAAAAGTCCTCGAGATAGAAATCGGCCGCCGACTTGTCGGCCATCTCCTTGATGTCGGCGCCCGCGGCGAACGCCTTGTCGCCCGATCCGGTGAGCACGGCGCAGCGCTGGCTGCCGTCGGCCTCATAGGCCGCAAAGGCCGCGATCAGGTCTTCGAGCACGCCCGAATTGAGCGCGTTCAGCGCCTGCGGGCGGTTCAATGTCACCAAGGTGACGGCGCCGCGCGTTTCGACGAGGAGGGTTTCGTAGGTCATTCTTTTCTCCGTCGCCCCCGCGAAGGCGGGGGCCGTTGGCATTCTGACTGCGACCGATCCCAGCTTTCGCTGGGATGACGATCAAGTGAGCGGGGTCCATTTCTCGTTTTCGGGGAGCGGCGCGAAGATCGCGTCGATCCAGTCGTCGGTGACCGCCTCGGGCGTCGGCGGGTCCCATTTCGGGCTGTTGTCCTTGTCGATAATCAGCGCGCGGACGCCCTCGATGAAATCGTGCATCGCGACGACGCGGCTGCCGATCGCATATTCCTGCGTCATCTGCGCGGCGAAATCGTGCATCTCGCCGCCTTCCTTCAATTGGCGCAGCGCCACCTTGCAGGTCTGCGGACTCTTGCCGCGCAGCGCATCGAGCTCCTTCGCCGCCCATTCGCCGCCATCGGCTTCGAGCGCGGCGAGGATGTCCTCATAGGTGTCGCTCGCAAACAGGCGGTTGATCTTGTCGATCTGCCCGGTGATCGCGGCGGGCGGCGCGGTGACCGCGAGGTCGCCGAGGATGCCGCCGATGCGGTCGGGATGCGCGGCGATGCGGTCCTTGGCCTCGGCGAGCTTCTCCGACGGCAGATAATGCGTCGCGAGGCCGAGCGCGAGGCAATCGGCGCCGTCGAGCCGCGCGCCGGTGAGCGCGAGGAACACGCCGACGCGGCCTTCGAGGCGCGGCAGGTACCAGCCGCCGCCGACGTCGGGGAACAGGCCGATCCCGGTCTCGGGCATCGCGAAGCGCGTATGTTCGGTCGCGACGCGATATTTCGCCGGCTGCGAAATGCCGACCCCGCCGCCCATCGTGATGCCGTCCATGAAGGCGACGACGGGCTTCGCATAGGTGAAGAGCAGATGGTTGAGGCGATATTCGGTGTGGAAGAAGAAACGCGCCTCCTCGCTGTCCTTCGCGCCGCTTTCGGCGAGCATGCGGATGTCGCCGCCGGCGCAGAAGCCGCGCCCTTCGCTATGGTCGATGATCACCGCCTCGACGCTATCGTCGCCCTGCCACTTCAGCAGCGCGTCGATCATCGCCTGACACATCGGCAGGTTGAGCGCGTGGATCGCCTTGGGGCGGTTGAGCGACAGGCGGCCGACGCGGCCGTCGGTCGAGATCAAGACATCGTTTGTAGATTCTGGGGTCATTGGCGCAGCAGGTCCCTTCCGACAATCATCCGCATCACCTGGTTGGTGCCTTCGAGGATCGAATGGACGCGCAGGTCGCGCCAGAAACGCTCGATCGGATAGTCGCGCAGATAGCCGTAGCCGCCGAACAGCTGCAGCGCGTCGTTGACGATCTTGCTGCCATTATCGGTCGCGAGCCGCTTCGCCATCGCCGAGAAGCGCGACTTGTCGGGGGCGTTGGCGGTAACCTTGGCTGCGGCGAGATAGAGCAGCGCGCGCGAGGCCTCGAGGTCGGTCGCCATGTCGGCGAGCATGAACTGGGTGTTCTGGAAATCGGCGATCGGCTGCCCGAACTGCTGGCGGTCCTTGCTATAGGCGATCGCCTCGTCGAGGCAGCGCTGCGCACCGCCGAGCGAGCAGGCACCGATGTTGAGGCGGCCGCCGTCGAGCCCCGCCATCGCGAAGCGGAAACCATCGCCCTCCGCGCCGACCAGATTTTCGACCGGCACGCGGCAATCCTCGAAGATCACCTGCGCGGTCGGGGAGGCGTTCCAGCCGAGCTTTTTCTCGGGCGCACCGAAGCTCAGACCCGGCGTATCCTTTTCGATGACGAGGCAGCTAATGCCCTTCGACTTCTCGTCGCCGGTGCGGACCATGCAGACATAGATGTCGTTGTAGCCGGCGCCCGAGATAAACTGCTTGGTGCCGTTGAGGACATAATGGTCGCCGTCCTTCTTCGCCGTCGTCTTGAGCGCCGCGGCGTCCGAGCCCGAGCCCGGTTCGGTCAGACAATAGCTCGCGATCTTTTCCATGCTGACGAGTTCGGGCAGGAAGCGCGCCTTGACCTCGGCGCCGCCGAAGCGATCGATCATCCATGTCGCCATATTATGGATCGAGACATAGGCGCTGGTCGCGGGACAGCCATAAGCCATCGCCTCCATGATCAGCGCCGCCTCCAGCCGGCCGAGCCCGATGCCACCCGATTCCTCGGCGACGTAAATGGCGCCGAAGCCGAGCTCGCCCGCCGCTTTCCACACCTCGACGGGATAATGGCTTTTCTCGTCCCACTCGGCCGCGAAGGGCGTGATGCGGTCGGCAGTGAATTTGCGCGCCATATCCTGGATGGCGAGCTGGTCGTCGGTAAGCTGGAACTGGTCGGTCATGGTCACTTCTCTAAAATGGCTTCGGCTTCGATTTCGACTTTCCATTCGGGGCGGATCAGCGCCGGCACAACCAGCATTGTCGATGCCGGTCGGACATTTTTGAATGCCGATCCATGCGCCCGCCCCACCAGATCGGCATCCGCAGCGTCGGTAATGTACATGCGCGTGCGCACGACGTCTGCGGGCGAGCCGCCTAGCGCTTCGAGCGCTTCGCTTATGATCGTCAGGCAGCGCGCCGCCTGCGCTCCCGCATCACCGGGGGTCGACGAACCGTCGGGCTCGATCGGCGCGCAGCCCGCGACGTCGATGCGATTCCCCACCCGAACCGCCCGGCTGTAGCCATAGACGGGTTCGAAGGGGGATGCGGAGCTATGGTTACGTCGGCTGGATTCAGCCACAGGTGACCTGCGTGATCTTCGAGGCGTCGTCGTACATGATGTTCACACGGTCGACGCGATAATCCATCGTCATCGCGGTGCGCGGCGGGCCCCAGCGCAGCGTGCGCGCACCCGATGCCTTGAGGATCGCCGCGCCGAGTTCGGGCGAAACGCTCTGGCCGACATAGCTTTGCACCGCGTCGGCCTTGCACGTCATTTCGGCTTCGGGCGGCGGCGGAGTCGATTCGGGCGGCCGTTCCTGCGTGCAGGCGGCGAGCGGCAGAACGGCGGCGATTGCCATGATGCGAATGTCCATCGTGAGTCTCCCTTGCAAAGCCGTCATCCGGCACAGCGCGTATAGCGTATCGGCTCGGCCGCGGCACCCTCGCCGCTATCGCGACGAACGAGCGTCTTGCCGCCGTCGGCGAGTTCGAGCTGCATCCGGCGATCCCATTCCTCGCCCTCGCCGCTGAAGCGGTAGTCGGCGACGATCCGCTCGGCACCGCTTTCGCGAACCCGGGCGAGTTCGCCGTGTGATTCGAAGAAGCGCAGGTTGGCGGAGTCGATGACCAGCGCGGTGAGGTCGGTTCCCCGTTTCGCCGCACAATCGGCGGCTTTCAGCGCCCAGCGACCACGGATCGCGGCGGGGATCGACTTGCCGTCGCCGACAGTCTCCGCCGTTTCCTTCGTGGGCGCCGGCTCGGCGGCAGCTTCGGGCAGGTCCCCGTCCACCGCCGTTTCGGGCGCCGGGCGGTCGGCCTTTTGCAACGGCGAAATCTCGGCCGTGTCTTCCGGTCCGGACTTGTCCTCGCCGCCGCTGCACGCGGCGAGAAGCAGCACCATGGCGGGAAGCATGAAGCGGGTCATTTCTCGTCTCCTTCGGAAGGAGAAATGCCCGGTGCGGCGCGCGGGTTTCATTGCGCGCCGCTTTCGCCGGACAGGGTCGGACGCCGCCGCAACCGGCGTTACCCCATCGTCGGGATGACGAAGGCGTTGCCGCCATCGGGCGACCCGTCGGGCCAGCGCGCAGTGATCGTCTTGACCTTGGTCCAGAATTTCACGCCTTCCATGCCGTGCTGGTTGGTGTCGCCGAACGCCGAGCGCTTCCAGCCGCCGAAGCTGTGATAGGCGACCGGCACCGGGATCGGCACGTTGATGCCGACCATGCCGACATTGACCCGCGCGGCGAATTCGCGCGCCGCGTGGCCGTTGCGCGTGAAGATCGCGACGCCGTTACCGTACTGATGCTTCGACGGCAGTTCGAGCGCGCTTTCGAAATCGGCGGCGCGGACGATCTGCAGCACGGGGCCGAAGATTTCTTCCTTGTAGCTTTCCATGTCGGGGGTGACATGGTCGAACAGGGTCGGGCCGACGAAGAAGCCCTTTTCGTGGCCCTGCAGGGTGAAACCGCGGCCGTCGATGACCAGTTCGGCGCCTTCGTCCGCACATTTCTGGATCCAGCCTTCAACCTTGTCCTTGTGCGCCTGCGTCACGACGGGGCCGTAATGCGCTTCGTCGTCGGTCGACACGCCGACGCGCAGCGCCTCGATCGCCGGGACGAGCTTTTCGCGCAGGCGGTTCGCGGTGTCCTCGCCGACGGGGACGACCACGGGCAGTGCCATGCAGCGCTCGCCCGCCGAGCCGAAAGCGGCGCCGGTCAGGTCGTTGACGACCTGATCGAGGTCGGCGTCGGGCATCACGATGCCGTGATTCTTCGCGCCGCCCATCGCCTGCACGCGCTTGCCGTTGGCGACGCCGCGATTGTAGACATAATGCGCGATGTCGGACGAGCCGACGAAGCTGATCGCGCCGATATCGGGATGGTCGAGGATCGCGTCGACCATTTCCTTGTCACCATGGACGGTCTGGAAGATGCCTTCGGGCATGCCCGCTTCGAGGAACAGCTCGGCCAGCCGCACCGGCACGCTGGGGTCGCGCTCGCTGGGCTTGAGGATGAAGGCGTTGCCGACGACGGTCGCGATCGCACCCATCCACAGCGGGATCATCGCCGGAAAGTTGAACGGGGTGATGCCGGCGCCGATACCGATCGGCTGGCGCATCGAATAGACGTCGATGCCCGGGCCCGCGCCGACGGTATATTCGCCCTTCAGGATATGCGGCGCCGCGCAGGCGAATTCGACGACGTCGAGGCCACGCTGGATGTCGCCCTTGGCATCGGCGATCACCTTGCCATGTTCGGCCGACAGGATTTGCGCGAGCTCGTTCATATTGGCTTCGACGAGACGCTTGAAGTCGAACATCACCCGCGCGCGGCGCTGCGGATTGGTCGCCGCCCAGGCGGGCTGCGCGGCCTTTGCGGCCGCGACGGCGCGGTCGAGGACGGCGCGGTCGCCGAGCGCGACCTGCGCCTGGACGCCGCCATTGTTCGGGTCGAGCACATCGGCGAAGCGGCTGCTGCCGCCGGCACCGCCGACGATGTGATGGTCAATCTGTCGCATGGGTCGAATCTCCCGTCTGTGATTGCTCGCTGCAACAGACGAATCGCGCGCTGAAAGCAAGGGATAGACTTGCAGTTTGATCCTGCATATTTGCAGCATATGGATTGGGACAGGCTGCAATATTTCCTGCTCGTCGCGCGGCACGGCACGCTCGCACGCGCCGGCGCGGCGCTAAATGTCGATGCGACGACGGTCAGCCGGCGGGTCAGCGCGCTCGAAGCCGCGCTCGGCCAGACGCTTTTCGAACGGGCGCCGACCGGTTTCGTGCTGACCGCAGCGGGACGCGCCTTGGTCCCGCATGCCGAGGCGATGGCCGCAGCAGCGGCGCGCGTCAATATGGCACCGGGCGGCCGGGCGGGATTGTCGGGGCAGCTCCGCCTCAGCGTGACCGAGGGGTTCGGCAACAGCTTCATCGCGCCGCGGCTCGCGACCTTCGTCGCCGCGCATCCCGAGCTCGAGATCGACCTTGTCGCCTCGTCGGGTTTCCTCAATCCCTCACGGCGCGAGGCCGATATGGCGGTGCTGCTCGCGCGGCCCAGAAAAGGCCCGCTGATCACGCGCAAGCTGTCGGACTACAGCCTCGGCCTTTATGCGCCCGCGAGCCGGCCCGACTGGCAAAAGGCGGTCGGGGCGGCGCCGCTGTCGCGCGCGGGGATTCCGGTGATCGGTTATATGCCCGATATCCTTTACGCGCCCGAACTCGATTATCTCGACGAGATCGAACCGGGGCTGCGCGCCAGCGTGCGGTCGTCGTCGATCCTCGCGCAGCGGCGGATGATCGCGGGCGGCGCCGGGGTCGGCGTGCTCCCCTGCTTCATCGCCGCCGGCGATCCCGGGCTGGTGCGGGTGCGGCCCGAACAGGTCATAGCGCGCGCCTTCTGGCTCGCACTTCACCGCGACGTCGCGCCGCAACCGCGCATCCGGGCGTTCATCGACTGGCTCGACGCCGAGGTGCGCGAGAGCCGGGGACTGCTCGTTCCGGCCTAAGGCCGCCAGTCCGACGCGATCAGGCCGCCCTCCCCGAACAGCCTTGCCATCGCATCCGGCCCGGCTACGGCGGCGCGCAAGTGGTCGGCGAGCGGGTCGTCGACGGGCTCGCCGCTGCGCAGGAAAGCGATCCACGCCGCCACGCCAGCTTCGAGCGAAGGGCAAGGCGCCCCGCGCCGCTGGTGCCAGGCCAGCGTTTCAAGCCAACGCTGCGGGATCTTCTGGCTGCCGTCCATCGCGATCTGGGCGAGCCGGTGGTCGAGCGCCGGATTGGCAAAGCGATCGAGCAGCGCGTCGGCATAGGCGGCAAGGTCCTGACCCGGCGCGGCGGCGATGGTCGGGGCTGCTTCCTCGCGCATCAGCCGTTCGATGACCGGGCGGATATCGGGATCGGCGATCGCCTGATGGACGAACTCATATCCTCGTCCGAGCCCGATATAGGCAAGCGCCGAATGCGCGCCGTTGAGCAGCCGCAGCTTCGCGGTTTCATAGGGCGTGACGTCGGCGACCAGTTCGGCGCCGGCCTCTTCCCAGCACGGGCGCGCGCCGGCGAAATCGTCCTCGATCACCCATTGGCTGAAGGCTTCGGTCACCACCGCGCCCTCGTCGCGGGCGCCGAGCGCGGTTTCGACAGCAGCGCGGTCGGCGTCGGTCGTGGCGGGAACGATCCGGTCGACCATCGTCGCGGGGCAGGTGCATTCGCCGTCGAACCAAGACGCGATACCGGGATGATAAGCGGCGAGATATTCGCGCATCAACCGGCGCAGCACCGCGCCGTTGCCGGCAAGATTGTCGCAGCTGAGCAGGGTGAGCCCGCCCAGCCCCGCCGCCTTGCGTGCCGCGAGCCCGGCCGCGACGAAGCGATAGAGGCTCGATCCGCCGACCGCGGCCGCGAGGTCGAGCGATCCGTCGGAGCGGCGCGAATAGCCTTTCTCGGTCACGGTAAGGCTGACGATATGCGTCGTCGGCGCAGCGATGGCGTCGATCACCGCCTGCGGATGCTCCGCCGCAACGAGCGATTTCTGCACCGCACCGATCAGGCGCAGCCGCGTGCCCGCAGCGCCGCGGGCGCTCACCGTATAGAGCCCGTCCTGCGGGCCGAGCTGTGCAGCGACGTCGGGAGAGCGCAGCGACACCCCGACGATGCGCCAGTCGCGCTCGCCCGCGTTCATCGCATCGTCGGTGTAGACCGCCTGATGCGCGCGGTGGAACGCGCCGATGCCGAGATGGACGATCCCCGTCGCCTGCGCGTGCCGGTCATAGGCCGGGCGCTGCACCGCCGCGGGAAGCGGCGTATCGGGCGACAGCCTCACAGCCGATATGCCTTTCTGGCGAGGTTACAGGCAAGGTCGGCCGCGAGTTCGGCGGCCTCCCATTCCTCCATGCGATGTTCGGCGACGAGCCCGGCGAGGAAGCCGCAGTCGATCCGCCGCGCGACGTCGTGGCGCGCGGGGATCGACAGGAAGGCGCGCGTGTCGTCGTTGAAACCGACGGTGTTGTAGAAGCCCGCCGTCTCGGTGACCTGCGCCCGGAAACGGCGCATCCCCTCCGGGCTGTCGTGGAACCACCAGGCCGGGCCGAGCCACAGCGCCGGATAATGGCCGGCGAGCGGCGCGAGTTCGCGCGCATAACTCGTCTCGTCGAGCGTGAAGAGGATGATCGTCAGCCCCGCCTCGTTGCCATAGCGCGCGAGCAGCGGGCGCAGCGCATGAACATAGTCGGTGCGCATCGGAATATCGGCGCCCTTGTCGCGGCCGTGGCGCGCGAACAGCCCAGGGTTGTGGTTACGGAAACTGCCGGGGTGGATCTGCATCACCAGTCCGTCGTCGAGGCTCATCCCCGCCATCACCGTCAGCATGTGCGCGCGGAACAATTCGGCATCGGCGGCGCTGACCTGGTCGCCGGTGACCCGCGCGAACAGTGCTTCGGCCTCGACGTCCGACAGGTCGGCGGTCGCGGCGGTCGGATGCCCGTGGTCGGTGGAGGTCGCGCCCATGCTTGCAAAGAACTCACGGCGATTGCGATGGGCGGCGAGGTAACCGGTATAGCTGAACGCGTCCTCGCCCGACAATTCGGCGAAGCGCCGGAGATTGTCGCGGAAGCCTTCATATTCGGGATCGACGACGGGGTCGGGGCGATAGGCGGTGATTACGCGCCCGCCCCATTCCCCGCTTTCGTTCGCGGCGCGGATCGCGGCGTGATGCACCAGCGTGTCGAGCGGGCTTTCGGTCGTCGCGATCACCTCGATCCCGAAGCGGTCGAACAAGGCACGCGGGCGGAAGGCATCGCTCGTCAGCGCTTCGCCGATGCGGTCGTAATAGAGGTCGGACATTCCGGCGGAAAATTGAACATCGAATCCGAACACCGCGGCAAACACCCAGTCCATCCACATCCGCGTCGGGGTCCCGCGAAAGAGATGATAGTTTTGCGCGAACAGCCGCCAGCTTTCCCGGGGATCGGCCTGTGCGTTGCCGATGCCGAGCGCATCGAGCGGCACGCCCTGCGAATAGAGCATCCGGAAGACATAATGATCGGGGTGAAGCAGCAGTTCAGCGGCATTGCCGAACGGCGCGTTGCCCGCGAACCAGGCCGGATCGGTGTGGCCGTGCGGGCTGACGATCGGCAGGTCCGCGACCTCGCGATAGAGGCGCCGTGCGATGGCGCGTTGGCCCGGATCGGATGGAAACAACCGGTCGGCATGCAGGATCAACGGGCGCGTCATGTGCCTTCGACGGTGACCGGCGCGAGGCGCGGGCTCAAGAGATGGACCGCGAGCACCGCGAGGAAATAGACGATCGTACACGCCGCAAAGATAAGGGTGTAATTGCCGCCGGTGGCATCGAGTACGAGCCCGGTCGATTTTGCCATGATCATCCCGCCCACGCCGCCCATGAAGCCGCCGAGCCCGATCACCGACCCGACCGCGCGTTTCGGGAACATGTCGGGCGGGACCGAGAGGATCGTCGACGAAAAGGCCTGATGACCCGCGAGCGCGATGCCGATCAGCAGCACCGCAAGCCACATATTGTCGAGCCCGGTGACGAACAGCAAAGGCAGCACGCAGCAGCCGGCGCCGAGCATTGTCGCCTTACGCGCGAAATTGACGCTGCGGCCACGCTCGATCAGTTTCGACGACACCCAGCCGCCGGCGATGCTGCCGACATCGGACAGCAGATACATGACGACCATCGGCAGCAGCACGACCTTGAGGTCGACATCGTAGGTGGCGCTGAAATATTTGGGCAGCCAGAACAGCATCAGGAACCAGACCGGGTCGGTGAGGAACTTGGCCATCGCAAAGGCCCACGCCTCGCGTTTGGTGACGATCCGGCTCCAGCCGAGGCGCGCGACCTTTTCGGGCGGGTCGTGCTCGATCCAGGCGAGTTCGGCCTCGCTGACCTTCCCGCTCTCGCGCGGGTTGCTGTAGAGCCAGAGCCAGAGCAGCAGCAGGACGACGCCGAAGGCGCCGGTATAGATAAATGTCTCGCGCCAGTCGAAACCAAGCACCCGCATGAACAACGCGATCGTCGGCGCGGTCAATATGACGCCGATGGTGGTCGCGCTGTTGACCCAGCCGATCGCATAAGCGCGTTCCTTTTGCGGGAACCACTCGCTCGAGGCGCGGACGACCGAGGGAAAATGCCCCGCCTCGCCCACCCCGAGCACGACGCGCGCAAGCATGAAGGAGACGACCGACGACGCGAAACCATGCGCGACATGGCCGATCGTCCAGATCGCGATCGCGATGCTGTAGCCGACCTTGGGGCCGAAGCGATCGATCAGCCAGCCCATGAGCAGAAAGCCCAGCGCATAGGCGGCCTGGAAAGCGGAGACGATATTGCCATAATCATTCTCGGACCAGCGCAGCTCGTCGCCGAGGACCGGCGCGAGCAGGCCGAGCATCGTGCGGTCGATATAATTGACCGTCGTCGCCGCGAACAGCAGCGCGACGATCAGCCAGCGATAGCGTCCCGCCCTGGGCACCGGCGCCGCTGCTGCCTCCTCGCCCGCGATTGCCTGTGCCATGATTCTCTCCCGCCCTTCCGTTAGCTTGTAATCGTGCAACCGACGCGGATTTTTCCGTCGAACAGCGCTTCGCCGCGCTCACCGGGGCGAATTTCGTGGATGCCGGTGATCGCGCCGGCCGACAGCCACGTCCCGGGCGGGATCGCGATGCCGCGCGCGCGCAGCGTGCGAATGAGGAACAGCGCCGATCCGAACGGGCCGTCGAGCATCGTTTCCATCGTCGCCGCACCGACGGTTTCGCCATCGATGGCGAACTCGACCGGCATATGGATCAGGTCCCTGTCCTGCCAGCCGGCGAGCGGCGGCCCGAGCACCAGTCCCCTGTTGTTGCCGAAGTCCGAGGCGGTGACCGCAGGGCCGTGGCGGTTGATGCCCTGAAAGGGCGAGCTGGCGATTTCGATGCCGGGCCGCACCTCCGCAATGCAGTCGCGCACCGACGCGATGTCATAGTCACGCTCGGCGACCGTCCCGAAGCACAGCACGACTTCGGCTTCGGCCGCCGCGAAGCCGCCTGCATAGACGGGCATGGCGGGGCGGATCCCACCGGAGTCCCCGACAATTTCGTCGGCGAAGATCGGCCCGGTCAGCCGGTTCCCGCCATAGCGGCCGACGAGGTCGGCAGCGATGCGCCCGACCTTCCAGCCGCCGACGCGGCGTCCGTCGAGCGCGATCGCCGCATCCTGGATCGCATAGGCATCGGCCATCGTTTCGGGCATCGCGCCGGGATACAAGGTAAGCGGTGTCTTTTCTGCGCGCGCGGCGAGGAACGCTGCGGCGATATTTTTCTGTTCGGTGGTCGCTGCCATGGGCCTGCTTTTTCCTCTTCCGCGACGAGGCTTAAAAGACACCGGTGTCAAAAGCAAGCAAATAGCCGTTGTTGCGGTTGATTTTGCCCAACCGAGCGCCCATCAGGGAAGGGACAGGCCAAAGTGGTGGGACACGGTGCGGCGCGCCGGGCAAGGCCTGTGGAGGAAAGCTGGAGTCATGGTGGGACAAGCGGGCGGCAAACAACCGACGATCAATGATGTGGCGGCGCTCGCCGGAGTATCGAAAAAAACCGTCAGCCGCGTCATCAACCGGTCCGAATTCATCAGCGAAAAGACCCGCAAGGCCGTTCAGGGTGCGATCGAGACACTGGGGTTCGTCCCCAACCCGCAGGCGCGGGCGCTCGCCTTTCGCCGCAATTTCCTGATCGCGCTGCTCCACGACAACCCCAATGCGCAGACGGTGCTCAATTTCCAGCAGGGCGTGCTCGACGCGATCAAGGACAGCGACCTCGCGCTGCTCGTCCGCCCGGTCGACCGGGGATCGGACCGGATGCTCGACGACGTCCGCACCTTCCTCGAAAAACAGCGCCCGATCGGCGCGATGCTGCTGCCGCCGATTTCGGAGAATGACGATCTTGCCTCGCTCTGCGCGACGCTCGGCGTACGCTATGTCCGCGTCGGCTCGGCGCCGCTCGACGATCCGCAGCATTGCGTCTCGTCGAACGACCATGACGTCGTCAAGGAAGCGGTGCGGCGGCTCGTCGACCTTGGCCACCGTCGCATCGGCTTCGTGCGCGGGCCCGAGGGGTTCCGTTCGGCGGCCGAGCGCGAAAAGGGCTTCCGCGAGGCGCTCGCCGACGCCGGGCTGAGCCTTGCCGACGATCATTATGCGCCCGGCAATTACCGCTATGCCGCCGGGGTCGAGGCCGGCGAAAAATTGCTGGCGCTCGCCGAACCGCCCACGGCGATCTTCTGTTCGAACGACGAAATGGCGGCCGGCGTAATGAGCGTTGCGCATGGCAAAGGGATCGCGGTGCCGGGCGCGCTGTCGATCATCGGCTTCGACGATTCGCCGACCGCGACGCATATCTGGCCGGCGCTGAGCACGGTGCGCTGGCCGATCCGCCAGATGGGGGTGCGCGCGGCGCAGCTCCTTGTCCCCGACTTCCTCGGCGCGGGCGCCAAGGCCATCGACCCCGATCCTGCCGCGCTCACCTCGACCTTCGTCGAACGCCAGTCGGTCGCCCCGCCCGGGCGGTGAGGATCAGCGCCGCCGCCGCGCAAGCTGATAATCGTAGAGCGACGGCACCGCATCGACTGCCATGCCCTTCGCCTCGATATAGGGGGCGGGGTCGTAGCTGACCGTGATCCGGCGGTTCGCGTGCAGCCCGACGATCCGCTCGCCCGGCCCCTCGATCCCGCTGACGATCGCAACCTCGGCATCTGCCGGAACCGCGTCGGCGATCACCAGCCGCGCGTTCCACAGTGTGTTGTAGAGCCCGTGCCCCGGCTTCCAGTAAGGCGCGCCGCCGCCCATCCACAGCCGGTAACGCCACGCGCCCTTGTCCTGCTTCGGATCGATATGCAGCGTCACCTGGTCGAACAGATTCTGGTGGTTCGATCCGCTGTGCTGGTCGATCACGCCGTCCTGCGCGACGGTGGAGCGAAGGAAGACCGAGCGCGTCGAGCGCGTGTTGACGCTGAGCGGGTGGATCACCGGATTCTCGACCTTCAGGTCCCGGACCAGCACATTGTGCACCGCGCCGACATGGACCGAATAATGCGCGGCGCGATCGCCCGTCGTCGTCACATCGGCGATCGTCAGGCTGGCGGCATTGTCGGTCAATATGCCGCTGTCCGACCGGTCGATGACTAGGTTGCGAATCCAGCCGTCGAAGACCCCGGTCATATAGATGCCGTTATAGCCTTGTTCGAGATGATGGCCGAACGCCGGCGCTGCG